>UQDP01000015.1 GCA_900539845.1 uncultured Oscillospiraceae bacterium
CTGTTTGTGCGCACCGTGGAAGTGACAACGCGCACGGGATTTTTCAGTTCGTTTTTCCCATAGACCGCGCCTCTGGGGCAGGCATTGCCCGTTACGGCGTAATCATTATCCTCATCCACCGTTAAGCGGCAGCCCTTGGGGCAGGTAATACATATCAAATGCGTCATATTTACGCCTCCTCCTGCGCCGACACTTTGATTCTGCCGGACTGTATCTTATCAAGCAACACTTTCGGCAGGGCTATTTTTTCCATTTCGCCCGGCGCCATGTGCTCACGCTTGAATTTTGCGATAACCGTGTCCCCGTCCGTGACGGTGACGCTTGATTTTTCAAATATGCGGCGGACACGGAAAAAGATCTCCGCCTTTTCGGCGTCACGCCTGATCTTCTGCGGCACGGTGTAGCTTACGAACTCGTTGGTTTCCAGCTCTATGCAGTTCTCACGGCTCTTCTCACCGCCCAGCACAAAATCCGCCGCCGCTTTTCCGGCTCGCTGGCTTTCCCCCGTTACGAAATCCACAAGATCGTGAACATGCACAACATTGCCGCAGGCGAAGATCCCGTTTTCAGACGTTTCCATATTTTCAAAAACAACAGCACCGTTTGTGCGCGGATCCATCTCAATGCCCGCCGTTCTGGTAAGCTCGTTCTCCGGGATAAGACCCACGGAAAGCAGAACCGTATCGCAGTCAAACTGAATCTCCGTGCCGGGGATTGGTTTTCTGTCCGCGCCGACCTTGGCAACGGTTACGCCCTCCACACGGTTCTTGCCCTGAATATCAATGATCGTGTGGGAAAGATACAGCGGAATATCAAAATCATTCAGGCACTGCACGATATTTCTTTGCAGTCCGCCCGAATACGGCATAAGCTCAACGCAGGCAAGCACCTTGGCGCCCTCAAGCGTCATACGCCGTGCCATGATCAAACCAATATCACCCGAGCCGAGTATAACGACACGCTTTCCGACCATATGCCCCTCAATATTGACATATCTTTGCGCCGCGCCCGCCGTTAAAATGCCGGCAGGGCGTGTTCCGGGGATAGAGATCGCGCCCCTTGTACGTTCACGGCAGCCCATTGCAAGCACGATCGCTCCGGCGTTAAGGATCTGATAGCCGTTCTTAGAATTGATACAGTGCACCTGCCGGCCTTTGGTGATCTCAAGCACCATCGTATCGGTCATAACCTCAACTTCGGTATCTCTGAGCATCTCAATAAATCTGCCTGCGTATTCGGGGCCGGTGAGCTCCTCTTTAAAATAATGCAGACCGAAGCCGTTATGTATACACTGGTTAAGAATCCCGCCGAGCTCGCGGTCTCTTTCAATGATAAGTATTTTTTTCAGTCCGTTTTCATAAGCGGAAAGCGCCGCTGCAAGGCCTGCCGGACCGCCGCCGATAACGATAAGCTGATACATCACTTTGCACCTCCGCTCTTGGTTTCGCCGGTGAGAATGTAACTGCCGGAATCGTCCTGCATAACATCCTCATAAGGAATATTCTTATATTTTGCAATGATCTCCAGCACTTTCGGTCCGCAGAAACCGCTTTGGCACCTGCCCATTCCCGTGCCGGCTCTTCTTTTGATACCGTCCAGCGAAACAGGCGGTATAGGAGAGTTGAGCGCGTCTAGGATTTCGCCCTCCGTTATCGTTTCACAGCGGCAGATGACCCTGCCGTAAGCCGGATTCTGAGCGATCATCCTGTTCTTTTCCTCCGCGCTGAGCTTTTTGAAGCGCAGATGCTTTCTGGAATCAACGATGGTTTCCTTTTTACGGAGGGCAAGCCCTTTTGAGCCAAGTATTTTTACCGCTTCAACCGCTATGGCAGGCGCTGCCGAAAGACCGGGCGATTTTATCCCGGCAAGGTCAAGGAATTTTTCGGCGGCAAACGCAATGATGAAATCATCCCTGTCCGTAACCGCGCGCACACCTGTAAAGTTCCTTATATTTTCTCTGAACGCGATGGACGGAACCGATTTAACGGCTTTCTCCCTGATAAAATCAAGGCAGCGGGATTTTGTGGAAACATCATCCTTATCCCTTGCGTCCGCATTCGGGCCGACCAACAGATTGCCATGGCAGGTGTGCGTTACGAGCACACCCTTGCCGTCCTTATCGGGACACTGGAAAATAACGTGATTGGCTCTTTTGCCCTCGCTGAGATCAAGCAGATAGTATTCGCCTGCGCTGGGCAGCACCTTATAGGACGGAGCGGCAACCATATTGTGGACCGTGTCGCAGTCCACACCGGCGGCATTGATGACATATTTCGCGTCAACACTGTCATTCGGCGATTGAATATGCCAAAAGCCGTCTTTTTTCTCTATCGAAGTCACCTCAAATTCAAGCTTGACCTGTGCGCCGTTTCTTACGGCTGTTTCGGCAAGAGCAATTCCGTATTCCCACGGATTCACGATCGCCGCAGTGGGCGCGTAAAGCGCGCATATTGCTTGATCTGAAATATACGGTTCCATTTTTCTGAGTTCCTCTGCGTCTACGATACGCAGACCCTCCACACCGTTTTCATTGCCGCGGCGGTAAAGCTCCTCCACTTCCTTTTTGTCATCCTCTGAAAACGCAACCACCAGAGAACCGATCTGCTGATAAGGCACATCCAGCTTCTTGCAGAGCTCCTGCGCCATTTTGGAGCCCTCAACATTCAGGCGCGCCATAAGCGTGCCGGGCAGAGGATCATAGCCCGCATGGATGATTGCGCTGTTTGCCTTTGTTGTGCCGCAGCAGACATCGTTTTTCTTTTCGAGCACAGCGATCTTGAGATCATATTTACTTAGCTCATAAGCGCATGCCGCGCCCACAATGCCCGCGCCTATAATTGCAACATCATACATATTTACCCCTCCGTTTCAATCAATAATCCCGTTTGGACTGCCGGCTCGTCACCTCGCGCGTGTCATCCGTGTATATTATCGGATACCACTTGCTGGCAAACCTGTAAGGATTCTGCATATTATGTTCATCATACCAAACCTGCGGATAATGGACCGAATCATTGACCTGCGCCGTCTCCCGCTTTTCAGCGCCGAGCGCGCACACTACCACAAATTCAAAGTGCGGCATAAAATCAGACGGTACAGAGATCGTCAGCAGCTTATCCTCGTCATAATCGAACCTGTAGCCGGTGTCATATAAAAATCGGTGATACAATCTGTCCGTATAATCTCCGAAGCTGAGCGGAGTCATCTGCTGCGTTACATTATACGGAAAGACGTAATCATCATCGTCCGACGAATATCTGTTTGTGTAAAACGCTCCGACAACATTGAATTCATAATCCTCAAAAAGGGTAGAATAGGTAACCTTCTGCCCGGACTTCAGATATGCATCCGCGGTAGAATATGCGGCTTCCAGATCACAGGCAGCCTCCGGCATATAAAGGACCGTGTTAAAATCAAGCTCATCCGTGCTATTTGAACGGTCCAGGTAAGGCAGCTTGGAAGAACTCCCCTTTACCGCGTAGCTTTCATAGCCGCAGTCGGCAATCCTGATCCTTCCCGCAACATTGGGATTTTCCGCATAGATCTCGCAGAATTCTTCCTTTATGCCCTCGGGAAAAGAAACGCCGGGATACTTTTCCTGATACGGCTCAAGATACGCCGTTTTCTGATGATCCGCAACCGTAAATCCGGCGATAGCAGCCGCAAGAACCGCAACAGCAAGAACAACGCTGACTATAACTTTTTTTCCTTTTTTCGTTTTTACAAATTGTTTGAATGCAGCAAACGCTTTTTTTACGTTTTCACGGAAAGCCGCGCGTTTTTTACGCTCTGTGGTATTATCCTGCGCGCCGCTTTCGTTTTCCGTCTGTGTGGCAGCCACTGTATTTCTGCTTTCGGGCAGTTCAATTTCGCCGAACTGTTTTTCATGCCCCTCGCGCTGCTTTTTGTATTCGCCGATCAGCTCGTCTATCTCCGAGCTTTTATCTTTTTTATCCCTGATGTTACATTACACCTGCCTTATAAACCTGCGCGACGCGCTTTTAACCGCGGTCTCAATCATTTCATCAAGCCCCTCTATTTTGCTTTCAGCCGCCTCTACATCCTGCGGTTTGGGTCTTGTGCGGGGATGCTTGGGCGTAAACACTGTACAGCAGTCCTCATAAGGCTGAATAGATGTGTCAAATGTGCCTATCTTTCTGGAAACAGCGATGATCTCATCCTTATCCATGCCGATACACGGGCGGAAAACAGGAAGAGCGGCTACCCTGTCCGTACATTGCAATGCATAGATCGTCTGACTCGCCACCTGACCGAGACTCTCGCCCGTTATCAATGCGTGGCAGTTCTGATTTTCAGCTATGATCAAGCTTATCTTCATCATGATGCGGCGCATAACGAGCGTGAAATACTCCTCAGGGCAGGAATCACGTATCGCTTCCTGGATCTGCGTAAACGGCACAACATAGGTGGTGATGGTGCCGCAATAAGCGGACACCTTTTTAAGCAGATCCATGACCTTTATTTCCGCAAGCTCGCTCGTATAAGGCGGCGAAGCAAAATGAACGGCAACCAGCTCTATTCCCCGTTTCGCCATCATATACGCCGCCACGGGCGAATCGATTCCGCCGCTTATGAGCACCGCGGCTCGACCGCTCGTGCCCGTGGGCATACCGCCTGCGCCCTTGATATTATTTCCGCGCACAAAGGCGTGGTGATCCCGTATCTCAACCGTTACCGTTACATCGGGATCATGCACATCCACCTTTAAGTGATTGAACTTTTTGAGCAGCGCGCCGCCCAGCTCGCGGCAGATCTCCGGCGATTTCAGCGGAAATTTTTTATCGCTGCGCTTGGCTTCCACCTTAAAAGTGGAAACAAGCGAAAGCTCCTCTTCGAGATATTCCCTTGCGGTCTTAACAATGCACTGCATATCCTTTTCACACACTGCCGCGCGTGAATAAGCCGCTATGCCAAACACCTTTCCGAGCCGATCCGACACTTCGTCAAGATCAACTCCGTCCGGCGCCTCCACCATAATCGTGGACTGACTCTTGGTGAATGTAAATTCGCCGAGATCCTGAAGATGACGGCGCATATTTTTAATGAGAACATCTTCAAAGGAGTTTCTGTTCAGTCCCTTTAAAACGAGTTCTCCGTTTTTAACAAGTACGATTTCTTTCATATCTACCTCGGGTGTTTTTTTATTATATCTTCTATCGCGGAACAGAGCCGTTCACAGTCCTGCTGCGTGTTATCGCGCGAAAAGCTTATCCTTATGCTCTTGTCCGCAACCTCGTCGCTGAGATGCATAGCCGAAAGCACGTGGCTTTTTTTGCCCTTGGCGCACGCCGAGCCGTTGCTGACATAGATTCCGTAATTCGCGGAAAGCTCCTGCACGATGGTCTGGCTGCGCATAAAGGTGGGGATATAAACATTCAATATGTACGGCGAAGCGTTATCGGGGCTGTTGATTTTGACCCCGCCGATCTTCAGCAGCGTAACTTTTGTAAAGGAATGCAGGGCGCTTATCTTTTCGTGCTGCTCATCGATATCCGGCAGAGCGTTGACCGCCGCGGCAAAGCCGGCTATAAGCGGAGACGCCTCCGTGCCGGGGCGTATGCGTTTTTCCTGCTCTCCGCCGAAAGTTCGCGGAACGATTCTTGCGCCCTTTCTGATGTAAAGCGCGCCCGTGCCTTTCGGACCGTGGATCTTATGCGCCGTGACCGACACAAGGTCTGCGCCCAGCTTTTTCGGGCTGAACTTAATTTTTCCGAACGCCTGCACACAATCTATATGCAAAAGCGCAGGCGCATTTTTCATCCCGATCATTTTTCTGAGCTTATCAACGGGCAGCACGGATCCGACCTCGTTATTTATATACATAGCCGAAACGAGTATCGTTTTATCGTTTATCGCCTGCGCGAACGCCTGCGCGGAAATATTGCCGTGTTCATCGGGAGCAAGCCTGATCACTTCAAAGCCCTGTTTTTCAAGCTCATCCATACATGCGAGCACACTCTCGTGCTCTATTGCGGTTGTTACGACCCGATTCCCTCTGCGGCGATTCGCGCTGACAGCTCCGAAAACGGCTAGATTATTCGCTTCCGTTGCGCCGCTTGTAAAAAAGATCTCCTCTTTTTCGCAGGACAGCGCGTCAGCGATACTCTGCCGCGCATAAATCAGTTCTTTTGCCGCGTTGATTCCCGCTGCATGAAGACTGGAGGGATTGCCGAAGCTTTCCGTCATCATTCTGCCGACAGCGGCGACCGCTTCCGGGCAGGGCTTCGTGGTGGCGCTGTTGTCAAGATATACTGCCATTTCTTATCATTTCCCTGACTTTCATGATTCCGATCTGCGTCTTTGCGTCCTTGAACTCGCCGTTCATACAGCGTACGAACGCCTCCTCAAGCGGAACTTTGTAAACGTCCAGCCGCTCATCCACGTCCAGATGCTGTTCGCCGAACGCAAGCCCCCTTGCAAGATAGAGCCGGATGATCTCGCCGCAGTAACCCGGTGTGGGATACAGCTCGCCGATACATCTGAATTCGCTTGCCGTACAGCCGCACTCTTCGCTGAATTCACGTACTGCCGCCTCATCCGGATCCTCATCTTTTTCAAGCTTTCCTGCCGGGATCTCGTAGATCGTTTCCTTATACGGCGCTCTGAACTGGCGCACGAGCAGAACCTCTTTATCCTCTGTCAGTCCAATCACCGCAACGCCGCCGTTGTGATCCACGATTTCCCGCTTCGCCTGCGTTCCGTCCACAAGCGTAACGGTGTCCTCATGCACGGTGATGATCCTGCCGTTAAATATGCCGGTGCTCTCCTCCGTCTGCTCAAAATAACCGAGCGCTATGGATTCAACATCCCCGGGCTTATCCGCGATAAAGTCTGCGCCTGCCTCTATGAACTCAAACTTTGTGCCGTAACCCCACAACACACCGACCGAGAGCATACCGTTTGCCTTGGCGCCTTCGATATCATATCTCTTGTCGCCGACCATAAAAACTTCTTCCGGCTGGGCCGCGAGCGATGCCATGCACCTTGAAATAATGCTTGCCTTGGATTCACAGTCCGCCGTAAAGCTCACGCCGCACACGCAGTCGAAATACTTCATAACATTAAAACGCTCAAGAAGTGTTTCAACATATTTCTGCGGCTTCGACGAGGCTATACCTATCTTCAAGCCGTCCTTTTTAAGAGCGGCCAGCAGATTGTCTATGCCCTTATACAGGTTGCTCTCATAAACGCCCTGATTTGTGTATCTTTCCCTGTATTTTTTTACAAGCTCCATCGCCGTCTGCGCGTCCGCGCCAAAGCGTTCCTGAAAGGTTACAAGCAGCGGAGGTCCGATAAAGAACTCCAGCTCCTTATCATCCTCCGGCACGGAATAGCCAAATGCCTCAAGCGCGTATCTTGCGCTTTTCACAATGCCGGGAGCGGTCTCGCAAACGGTTCCGTCAAAATCAAAAATAACAGCCTTAAATTTCATAAACAACCTCTGATCAGCCAAGTTTAGCCATAAATTTTTCGCTTAAAACAGCAAATCTTTCTATCGTGCCGCCGCCGATCTTTTCATTTTTTTCATTGAACGCCTCAACACAGAAGGTGATTTTTCTGCCGCTGACCTCTGTGATCTTCGCAGTTGCCGTGATCTTCTCGCCGATACCGCTTGCTCTGTCGTGCGAAACATTTATAAGGGTGCCCACAGTGGTCTCGCCCTCTTCAAGATAGTCCGCCACCGCCGCGCAGGTAGCGTTTTCCATAAGCGCGATCATAAACGGAGTGCCCAGCACCTTAAGCGAGCCGCTGCCTGCGGCGACCGCCGTGTTTTCCTCGCTTACAACGAGCTGCCTTGACGCAGCCGCGCCTGTTTCAATATTTTTCATAACCTGTCACACAGCCTTTCCCGCGCCGGGCGCGATATGCGTTTTGCCGAACAATGCGGCGTGATTTAACACGTTTCAGTATAACATAAAATCCGTATTAATACAACATTAATAATTATGCGCAGAAAAGCGTTCGTTTTGCATATACCTGCCTGAATCTGCGGGAAATGACGGTGGAAAAACGAATGATAATGTGGTAAAATACTGCATATGATTTCTTTTGAACGGGGGCGCCTGTATGAAAGAGGGCCGGCGCAGGATACACCTGCTTGACGAATTGCGCGGATTTGCGATAATATGCATGGTTTTTCACCATATGTTTTACGACATCGGATTTGTACTCGGCAAGGACATCGGTTATGAAATCTTTGACTTCCTCTGCATTTTCCAGCCGATTTTCTGGGCGATCTTTATAATCACGTCGGGAATATGCAGCCGCCTTTCCCGAAACACGCTCAGGCGCGGCATAATCGTGTTCGCCGCAGGACTTATCGTTACGCTGGTTACTGCCGTGATCATGCCCACGATCGGAATCACCGGGGCTGAAATCTATTTCGGAATCCTCTCCTGCCTTGGGTGCTGCATGATCATAACGGGTTTATTTATGCCGCTGATAAACAAGGCGGGGAGCAAAGCGTCCTTTGCCGGCATGGCAGTTTGCGCAGTCCTTTTTCTTGCCACCTATTCGCTCAGCTCTCATGAACTCCTGTTCGGCTTGATAAAGCTGCCCGACTCCCTTTTTTCGTCCAACCTATTTATGCCGTTCGGATTTTATGCAAGCACATTCGCGTCGGCGGATTATTTTCCGCTGATACCCTGGCTCTTTCTGTTTCTTTTGGGCGCTTTTCTGGGCAAATGGGCAAAGGACGGCGCGTTTCCGGCAGGCTTTTATAAAAGCCGCTCAAAATTTTTACAAAAGGTAGGAAAAAACAGTCTTTGGATTTATCTGCTTCACCAGCCTGCGCTCTACGTGATTATGTATCTGATTGGTTTTATTCAGCTTATTTTTATATAGCTGCGCATCGGTCCGCACGCAGCGGATACCTTGATTTTATATAATTTAAGGTTTTTCGGCTTGTACCTTACGAACGCAAAAAGCACACCTTTCATAAAATGGAAAAGGTGTGCTTTACAATTGTTGGCTGCGGTGGGCGGTGCCCTGCAGAACAGCCGCAGCCGTATCAGTTGATACTATATTGGGCAGGGTTAAGGGAACGGTTTGTTCCGCAGACCTGCCGGCTGCTGAGGATCACTCCAGATTTTTCAGCCAGTCGGCGGTTGCCCTGTCCAGCGCACTCATACAGTAATTCAGGCGGTTGGCAACTATATCAACCGCCTTTTTCAAATGCCTGCTGACCGTCGGCTGAGAGAGTTTAAGCTCCTCGGCTATCTGTTCCTGCGTCATAAGCTGCGAAAACCGCATATTCAGGCATTTTCGCTGACGCGGCGTAAGTTCGTTCGTAAGGATCTCCGGCAAAACCGACTTAAGCGCGTTCTTGCTTATTACAAGGGAATCCACATCCGTTTGCAAGGGGCAGAAATGGTTATTGAAGTATTCCGAAAGATTATTCTGCTTCATGCTTATTCCTCCCCGGTGTAATAATCCGAAAGCATAGTCGATATAACTTTGCACTGGCTTGCCATATCATAGTAGATTTTTATCTTTCGTCTCAGGAGCAGCAGGTCTTCCCCTCTGTAAACACACAGCAGCGGCCGCAGTCCCTTTATTTTAGAATTCAGAATGCGATATTGATTTTCATATTCCTGAGCAAGTTGTGTAACCGTCATTTTTATACCTCCCGGGTATGATTTTGAGAAAAGCGTTTGGGGCGGATACGCTTTGCGTCTTTCATTTTAGTAGGAACGTATGTTCTAAGTCAATAGTAAATCCGATATCTTTATCAGTATTTATTGTCATGATAAGTTTGAGTACAAAAAATGACACTCAGAAACAATTTGCGCAGGTAAAAGCAAGAGGATTTCCGTATAAAAGTTTTCACAAACCAAGTATTTAGTAATTGTGTTGAAAAATTTTTAATATTTCCTTGACAAATTGTGCAATGTTGAGTATAATAAAAATTACCTTGAAACGGAGCCGCAACCGTTTTAAGTATCTTGTCCTCCTATAGTTTGTTAAGACAGAGAGGGAAAGGCAGTGTGTTATACACTGCCTTTCTTCTTTTATTTTTATACAATTAATATTTCTTTGTATAAAATCCACAAAGAAATCAAATATTTTTCTGTTAATACTGCTGTTGAAACACAGCATATTAATATAGTAAACTAAAATTACGGATCCATCGATTTTCAAGGTCAAACGCAGACAAAAGACCTGTTTAAAATAAAAGGGGCTGATTTTTACGGAAAACAACATAATCATTTCTTCCGAAAGATACTCAAAAGTGTTCATACGCGTTACAGAAGGTCATTTTATAACCGAAAACGCGCATATAAATTATTACGTGGGCACCTCAGACATTAAACACAACCATGCCGTTTCCGTGGATGCGGCTATGCTGATGGCACAGTATTACGTTGAAAGGGATATCAGAATTGATACGGTTCTGTGCCTTTATGAAACGCAGGCGCTCGGCGCCTATTTGGCGCATGAACTTTCCCGTCCTTCCATGCTTTCGCCGAATCCCACGTCCGAGATCTATGTTTTAGGCCCGGAATATGACGGAAAGGGCAATATGATCTTCCGTGATAATTTGGTAAGAATGATAAAAGATAAGCGCGTACTCGTGCTGATCTCCTGCATCACAAGCGGCAAAACAGTGGAACGCGCCATTGAAAGCGTGAAATATTACGGCGGCAGACCTGTTGGCATAAGCGCCGCTTTCAGCGCAACCAAAGAGATTGCCGGGATCGAGGTCAATGCCATTTTCACGCAGAAGGACATTCCCGGATACCGCGTTTACAACAAGCATGACTGCCCGCTTTGCAAACAGGATATCCCTGTCAAAGCCATAGCAAACGGTCATGGATATTCAACGCTGCCTGAAATAAAGAGCAAATTCTGACCGCCTTGGGCTGATCGGATCTGCGCAGTAAAAATATGGCGCTTGACTTTTAAAAACAATATGTTATAATTACTTTAACCGAAAGGTTTGGTAAATTCAATATTACCCAAAAAAGACTGCGATGCGGAAAAAGACTGTGATTTGAGGTTCAGAGAGCCGGCGGGCGGTGAAAGCCGGTACAGGGATTACAGTGTATAGCTCTCCGCGGAGTTGCCGCTCTGAAAACTCAGGATAGGAGCGGACGCGTAACGGCGTTATCTGTTAAGGCATTTGTTGATGCTAAAGGGCGGATCTTCCGCTGAAGTAGGGTGGTACCGTGTAGAGATTTCTACGCCCCTATATCAAATGGGGGCGTATTTTTTATGCCCTTCATAATGAAAGGAGTTTTTACTATGCTTAAAGGATTCAAAAAGTACATTCCGTTTAAGCCCATCAACATTCCGGACAGAACCTGGCCGGATAAGACCATTACAAAAGCGCCCGTCTGGTGCTCCGTTGATTTAAGAGACGGCAATCAGGCGCTTGTTGACCCAATGAACCTTGAGGAAAAGCTGGAGCTTTTCCAAACGCTGGTTGATATAGGCTTCAAGGAGATAGAGGTGGGCTTCCCCTCCGCCTCCGAAACCGAATATGAAATCCTGAGAACACTGATCGACGGAAACTATATTCCCGACGACGTGACGATTCAGGTGCTTGTACAGGCGCGTCCCCACCTTATCAAAAAGACCTTTGAGGCAATAAAGGGCGCGAAAAACGTTATCGTGCACTTTTATAATTCGACCTCAACGCTGCAGCGCAAGGTGGTTTTCAAGACCGATATGCAGGGCGTTATTGATATCGCCGTTGAGGGCGCGAAGCTCATCAAAGAGCTTACCGACGAGGAACTCAAACAGTATCCCGATATGAATATCAGATATGAATATTCCCCGGAATCCTTTACCGGCACGGAGATAGACAACGCGGTGTGGATCTGCGAAGAGGTAATGAAGGTTATGGAGGCAACTCCCGAAAATCCCATCATCCTCAATCTGCCCTCCACCGTTGAATGCTCCACACCCAACGGATATGCTGACCAGATCGAATATTTCTGCCGCCATATCAGCAACCGGGACGCCTGCATCATCTCGCTCCATCCGCACAATGACCGCGGCGAGGGCGTTGCCGCAACAGAGCTTGCGCTGATGGCGGGAGCGGACAGAGTTGAGGGCACACTCTTCGGCAACGGTGAACGCACGGGCAATGTGGATGTTGTTACGCTTGCGCTCAATATGTGGACGCAGGGCGTTGACCCCGAGCTTGATTTTCATGACATAAACAAGATCAAAGAAGTATATGAACGCACAACGAGAATGGCTGTCCCTCCGCGCCATCCTTATGCCGGCGAACTTGTGTTCACCGCGTTTTCGGGATCGCATCAGGACGCCATAAACAAGGGCAAGACCTATATGGAGGAGACCGATTCGGATTACTGGGAAGTGCCGTATCTGCCGATAGATCCCGCCGATGTGGGCAGAGAATACGAGCCTGTTATCCGAATCAATTCACAGAGCGGAAAGGGCGGAGCGGCATTCATCCTTTCCACGGATTACGGCATCAAGATGCCGAAGGCCATGCACACGGAATTCGGCGCAATCGTAAAGCATGCCTGCGACGAAAAGGGCAAAGAGCTTCAGCCTGACGAAGTATTTGACCTCTTCCAGAAGGAATACAGAAACGTGGTTGGCCCTTACAGAATCATGAATCACAAAACTTATGAAGAAAAAGAAGAGGGAGAATACCTTACACGTGTTCACTTTGAAGGCGAGATCAAGGTAAAGGACGGCAGCCTTGTTAAGATTGACGGCAAGGGCAGCGGACCGATAGACGCTTTCTTTAACGCGCTCGGTCAGGTAGGAATAACGGGCTATGAATTTGTTGATTACAGCGAGCATGCCATTTCCGTGGGCTCCGATTCAAAGGCAATCTCTTACATCCACCTTAAGAATCCGCAGGGTAAAGATATATTCGGCATAGGCGTTTCGCACAATATCGGTTACGCTTCGCTCAAGGGCATAATCTGTGCCGTAAACCGTGACCAGCCGGACTGTATGCGTGATGACACGATGCCGGGAATTTTTGAGAAATAAGGAGACGCAGAATGATGAAGAAATACAAGATAACCGTGCTTAAAGGGGACGGAATCGGTCCCGAAATCGTTGACGAGTGCGTAAAAGTGCTTGATGCGGCAGGGAAAAAATTCGGCTTTGCATTCGACTATGATGATCAGCTGCTCGGCGGCTGCGCGATAGACGAAACGGGCGTGCCCTATCCGAAAGAAACAGAAAAGGCCTGCAAAGCGTCAGACGCCGTGCTTCTCGGCGCGGTAGGCGGTCCGAAATGGGATACGCAGCCCGGAAACAACCGACCCGAAGCCGGTCTGCTTGCGATAAGAGAATCGCTCGGTCTGTTCGCAAATCTGCGCCCGGCAAAAATATTCGCGCCGCTGAAAAACGCCTCTCCCATAAAAGAAGAGATTATCGGCAACGGGCTGGATATATTGATCGTCCGCGAGCTTACCGGCGGAATCTATTTCGGCGACCGCGGCACATATGAGGAGAACGGCGTTGAGGGCGCTTACGACACGGAACGCTACACCGTGCCCGAAATAGAGAGGATTCTGCGCGCGGGATTTGAATACGCGATGAAGAGAAATAAAAAGCTTACCTGCGTTGACAAGGCAAACGTGCTGGATTCATCAAGGCTCTGGAGAAAGGTTGCGGAGAGAATTAAATCCGATTACCCCGAGGTTGAACTTTCCTATATGTATGTGGATAACTGCGCTATGCAGCTTGTGCGCAATCCCGGTCAGTTTGACACGATCGTAACCTCAAATATGTTCGGCGATATCCTGTCGGACGAAGCCTCTATGATCAGCGGCTCCATCGGCATGCTTGCCTCCGCATCCCTTGCCAAGGGCACATTCGGGCTTTATGAACCTATCCACGGCTCCGCGCCGGACATTGCCGGTCAGCAGAAAGCAAATCCGCTTGCGACGATCCTTTCAGGCGCAATGATGCTGCGCTACACCTTCGGCGAGAGTGAAGCCGCAGACGCGATCGAAAAAGCGGTTGACACCGCTCTTACACAGGCAAGAACCCCCGATATTTATGAGGACGGCTTCAAAAAAGTTACCACAAGCGAAATGGGCGACCTCGTTGCCTCGTTGCTGTAAAGCATTATAAAACAGATTAAAAGACAGACGGACTGTTGTGTAAACAGCCCGTCTTTTTATTTCATCTTCTGTTAATCTTTAAGTAAATTATAGACTGTATTAAAAGTTGCCATCTTTGCGCCCACCTCCGCATAATATGCGCTGTTCGCCGTGTTGGTTTCAATGTATGAAAGCTGATTTGAAACGCCGCCGAGCCTGTTTGAAACACTTTTGTTCATACTGTGAACGGCGGCTGTCATTCTTTCACCTTCCGCTTCCAGATCCGAAAGGAGGCTGTTGCATTCCTGAATCGCCTGCCCTACATAGACCATTGAACTCTGAAGATCCCCGAGCTGTTTGCTGACCGTTTCAAGCTTGTTGATGATTATGCCTTTCATTTTTTCATCTTCATACAAATTATACGCGCCCTCGTGGCCTTGCAATTGTGTACATCTGCCCGTATCAAAATATCCGTATATTACCGATATCGGTATCAGTCCCCTGTAATTCGGATGCAAACACAGAACACCGTTGATTCTTAAACTGTACAAGGTGTTTAAAGTGTTTTTAACTGTGTTCAGTTCTTTTTCAATTTGGTCTATTTCCGCGCTTATATACGGCTCTTCGGCATAAAACTCTTTTTTGCGTTTTTCTTCACTTTTCTTAAATTCCTCAAGCCAATACTGATATCTGTCATTATTGTATTTTTCTGAATCGGAATTATATTTTTTTACTTCATAAACATCAGCAAGGTAACTATTGTACCTTTTGTGTTTCCAATAATAATTTTTGTAATTCACTGCAAACGCTATTATAATACTCAAAACAATAGTTATAAGCCCCGGCAGAATCACAATATCCTTTATTATAATATCTACAACTATATCAATAATGAATGCGAAAACTAATCCTGCGCCTAATATTAAATGACTGTCCTCTTCAAAAATAATGCCGAAAAATACATCGAGAAAAGACGAATCAGAAACCTCCTTAGGAAATTCTTTATTTCTTTTAAACTCCCGGCAATATTCTTTGTAGAAAGCAGACTGTTTAAAATCACGCGGTCTTATGGCGGCTCCGATTTTGCACATCAAAGATTTTCTCCGCTTTTCAAGAATATAAATCTGCTTTTCACACTCATACAGATCGCATATGTATTTATGCTGGCTGAATGACGAAGAAGCAGGCATATTATCCGATGTTTTTACCTTTATACTTTTCTCGCCCATTTCATTGTCTCCTTTTGTAATTCCTTAAAAGCAAGAGTATCACACGGTCCGCAATTTGTCAAGTGTAATTTGCACTTGTTTTTTTAAGTGCATTTTTAGCGTATGTATTATATTCGCTTTTTAAGGTAAACTTAATTAGAGGTGAGTTTCGGATGTTTGAAGTGAAAAAAGAAGAACATATAAATAAAACGTTCCGTATGCCCGTCAGCCTTGTAAAAAGGCTTGAAGAACTGGCACAGAAAGAGGGAGTTTCGCTGAACAACCTTGTTATTCAGTGCTGTGAATATTCGCTGAATCATTTAAAAAAATAAATATACACATAAAAAAATCTCTTCCGCGGGAAAGCCTCACGGAAGAGATCTTTTTTTATCCTGTTTTATTTTGTAAAGAATGTTTTAAAGGCTTTATACGCCATATAGACGTCTATCTTGCTTACCACCTCGTAAGGCGCGTGCATGGAAAGCACGGGAACGCCCACGTCAATGGTGTCCACATCCAAATTGGCGATATACATTGCAACGGTTCCGCCGCCGCCGCCGTCCACCTTGCCGAGCTCGCCGCTCTGCCAGAGAACGCCGTTATTTTCAAGCAGCGCCTTTACCCAGCTAACAAATTCGGCGGAAGCATCGCTCGTTTCACTCTTGCCGCGGCTGCCGGTAAACTTGGTTACGCAAACGCCGTTGTTGATCAGGCTGGAATTATTCTTTTCATAGGCAAACGCCCAAGTGGGATCAAACGCCGCGTTTACATCTGCCGAGAGACATTTGCTGTGCCTGAGCACATCTCTGCCCTCGCAGCCCTCCATGCGCGCGAGATCCTCGATAAAATATTTGAGATAGCTTGAATTGAGACCCGTATTGCCCACGCTGCCGATCTCCTCTTTATCGGTAAGCACGGTAACGGCTGTGTATTCCGGCACGCTGTCTATCTCCGCGATCGCCTCAAACGCGGGATAAGCGCAGACTCTGTCATCATGACCGTAGCCGCCTATCATGCTTTTGTCAAACCCGATATCGTCAACCGTAAACGCAGGCACAAGCTCCAATTCCGCTGAGAGAAAATCACGCTCAACGATGCCGTATTTTTCATAAAGGATATTGAGAATATTGAGCTTGATCTTTTCGCTCTCCTCATCATCCCTGAACGGACGCGAGCCGATCAGCACATTCATCTCCTCGCCTTTGATGAGCTCGTTCGGCTTTCTTGTGTACTGCTCAATCGCAAGATGGGGAAGAATATCGGTTATGCAGAACTTAGGCTCGCCCGGCATCTCGCCGAGTTTTATATCAACGAAAGTTCCGTCATTTTTGCAGATCCTGCCGTGGAGCGAAAGCGGAATAGCCGCCCACTGATATTTTTTAATGCCGCCGTAATAATGCGTTTTGAAGAAAGCAAGAGAGCCGTCCTCATAAACAGGGCACTGCTTTAAATCGACTCTCGGCGAATCAATGTGCGCCGCAACGATGCGCACGCCCTCTTTAACAGGCCTTTTGCCCTTTACGCAAAGGATGATAGATTTTCCCCTGTTTGCAACATAGACCTTTTGACCGGGGCTGAGCGGTTCTCCGAACTCGTCAAACTTTGAAAAGCCTGCCACCTTTGCCGTTTCCTCCGCCCAAGCGGCTGCCTCACGCTCTGTTTTGCAGTTCCACAGAAAGCCCTTGTAACCCTCGCAAAAGGTATCGCATATTTTGAGTTCTTCGTCGCTCATAACGTCCATACCGTTCTGCTTGTTGTTGAAAAGAAGCTTTTTCAGCTCTTTCGCACTTTTTTTACTGTTTTTGCTCATAACGATTCCTCCTTAAAAGTTTTAAGCTGTGAAAGAATATCTCTGCCGTCGTTGATAACGGTAAAATCCGAATGTTCCTTAAAAAACGCCTCGCTGTGCTGTGCGCCCATACGTTTCAGCGCCTGCTCCTTGGATATGCCGTCGCGCCGCATGATCCTTTCAAGGCGCAGTTCCTCGGGAGCCGTCACGCTGACGATCCTTGCGCAGAGTCTGTCCGCGCCGCTCTCAAAAAGCTGCGGAGCGTCCAGCACTGCCGGGAATACCGCTGCGCTTTCGCACATCTCAAGTATCCGCGGATGCATAATTCTGTTCAGCGTTTCAAGCTTTTCCTTATCGGCAAACGCCCTGTCCGCCAAAAGCTTACGGTTGAGTCTGCCGTTTTCAAGAATATCCTGCCCGAATTTTTCAGCGAGCAGCGGAAAAACAGGAGAATGATCCTCTGTTATTTTTTTTGCATAAAAATCCGCGTCAACAATAGTATAACCCATTGCCGCAAGCTTTTGCGAAACATAGCTTTTGCCTGCGCCCGTCTGACCCGTAAGCCCGATCAGAAACGGTCTTTCAAGGTCGATCACGCAGAAAGCCGCCGCGCGTATCAGGCGGTTATAGACCGCAAGCCCGACTCCGGTCAGCTTGGGATTCCTTGCGTAGACTTTTTCGGCGCCGAGCTCGTCAAGCTTTCGCAGCGCGTCAAACAACGCATGGGACTGGCTTAAATCGTCCCCCTCCCTGCCGAACGTAACTTTCGGAATCTCTATATGATCCCCCTCATAGCAGAGCGCAAACGCACCCTTTTGGGAATTCACGTATTTTTCGTATTTTACGCGGTTCGCGTTTACAATGATGATCTTCGCTTTCGGAGCGTAATGCTTGTATTTCATACCGGGAGACGCCGCCGTTTCGCCGTCCGCCATACCCTCGGTAACGGCACGGGCAATATCCACCCTGCCGATGACCTCGCTGAGCATTTCCCTCGTTACGGCGCCGGGGCGCAGAATGGTGGGCACATCGCCGGCAAGGGAAAGCACCGTGGATTCTATGCCGAACTCACAGCTGCCGCCGTCTATGACCGCGTCGATCCTGCCCCGCATATCCTCTATAACATATTTCGCGTTCGTGGGGCTGGGCAGCCCGCTCGTGTTCGCGCTCGGCGCGGCAACAGGCGTGCCTGCCGCTTTGATAAACGCCCTTGCGACGGGATTCTGCGGCATTCTGATGCCCACAGTATCCAGACCGCCGCTGACAACGCTGCCTATTTTTTCGCTTTTCGGCAGGATGATCGTAAGAGGGCCCGGGAAGAAAGCATCCATAAGCGCTTTTGCCGCAGGCGTTACCTCTTTCACGAGCGGCAGAATATCCTCTTTTTCCGCGATATGAACGATCAGGGGATTGTCGCTCGGGCGGCCTTTTGCCTTATAGATCTTTGACACGGCTTCTTCGTTCAGCGCGTCCGCGCCGAGACCGTACACCGTTTCCGTGGGGAAAGCAACCAGACCGCCGCGCCGGATGATCTCCCCCGCCGCCGCAATATTCTCATTTGTGGGTTTCAATATCCTTGTTTCCATGTATATGCCTTCTGTTTGCATATTTTAATATAACTGTATTTACAGTTACTCTTCCGTGCTGGCTTTGAGCTTTTCGGCTGTGTCGGCGGTTATGAGTGCGTCTATCAGTTCTTCAAGATCGCCGTTCAGGATCTGCTCAAGCCTGTAAAGCGTAAGCCCGATGCGGTGATCCGTTACCCTGCCCTGAGGATAATTATAGGTTCTGATCCTCTCCGAGCGGTCGCCGGTGCCGACCTGCGCTTTTCGCTCGCCCGCGATCTCCGCGTCATGCTTTGCCTTTTCTGCGTCATACAGCCTTGCGCGCAAAACTTTCATTGCCTTTTCTTTATTTTTGTGCTGGCTGCGTTCATCCTGGCACTCCACGACCGTGCCCGTTGGGATATGCGTGATTCGGATTGCGGATGATGTTTTGTTTATATGCTGACCGCCTGCGCCGCTGGAGCGGAAAGTGTCTATCTGCAGATCCTTTTCGTTGAGCTCAAAGTCCACCTCTTCAGCCTCCGGCAGAACAGCGACCGTTACGGTTGAGGTGTGTATTCTGCCCTGACTTTCCGTTTCCGGCACGCGCTGCACTCTGTGGACGCCGCTTTCAAACTTAAAACGGCTGTAAGCGCCGTCGCCGTCCACGGAAAAACTGATCTCCTTATATCCGCCGAGCCCCGTTTCGTTGGCGTTGATCACTTCGGTCTTAAAGCCCTTGGATTCGGCGTACATGGAATACATTCTGAAAAGCACGCCTGCAAAAAGCGCGCTCTCTTCACCGCCGGCGCCGCCGCGTATCTCAATAATAACGTTTTTATCATCGTTCGGGTCACGCGGCAGGAGCAGTATTTTCAGTTCCTCGGCTATGCGTTCGCAGTCCGCCCTGCTCTGCTCCAGCTCCTCCTTTGCCATCTCGGCAAGATCGTCGTCAAGGCCGCTGTCCGAAAGCATTTCGCGGCAGTCATCGCAGCTTTTACGCGCGTTCTTATATTCCCGAAACTTTTCAACAACGGGCGTGAGGTGCTTAAGCTCTTTCATCAGCTTTGTATATTTTTCCATATCCGAGGCGATTTCGGGTGTGCACACGAGCGCGTTGATCTCCTCGTATCTCTTTTCGACCTCGTTTAACTTTTCAAACATCAGATCACCTTTTCAGCAGGCTGTAAAAACGCTCTGCTTTTTGCTTTCTTATCTCTTCGCTTTCGCTTGAATCTATAAATTCAATACTGCCGGCGTTTTTCTGCGCATTGAGCATTCCGTTTTCCCTGAGCAGATATTCCAGCCGTCTTGCCACACCGTTTGCGCCGTCAAAAAAGCGCACGTTTCCGAGCACGGCGGAAATCTCCTTTTTTATGAGCGGATAATGCGTGCAGCCGAGCACAACATTTTTCACCTTGCCCCGGTAGGGCGAAAGCGTTTTTTCAAGATAATCGAGTATCTCGCTTTCCGTGCCGTTTTCTATCAGATCGGCAAGGCCGGGGCAGGCGTGTATGCTTGTATTGTGATTATAGTATGAATAATAAAGGCGGCGAAACTTTTCACTTTTTATCGTGCCTTTTGTTGCCATAATAAGCGTTGCGCCCTGCGGCGTTTCATCGTGCACCACCTTATACGCAGGCTCGATCGCCGCGATCGGTATGCCGGGATACACGGCTCGCAGGCTTTTTGCCGCTTTTGCCGAGGCGGTATTACAGGCAATCACGATAGCCTTGCAGCATTTTTCTTTCATGAAAAAATCGGATATCTCAAGGCAGTGTGAGAGGATCTCACCGTCGCTCTTATCGCCGTACGGGTTGTTTTTTGAATCGCTGAAAAACAGATAGTTTTCATTGGGGAGAAGCCTGACCGCCTCATTCAAAACAGTTATGCCGCCTACGCCGGAATCAAGGAAGCCTATCGGCGCAGAATTACTCAGAACTGTTCCTCTTTTTTCTTTTTTATGCTTTTGAGCGCCTTTATGCGCGGCACCATGACCTCTCTTCCGCAGCCGAGGCATTTGAGCTTATAATCCACGCCCAGGCGCAGGATCTGAAACTCCCGGCAGCCGCAGGGGTGCGGTTTTTTCATGATCACGATATCGTTGAGCTGCAATTCCAAAAAAATCACCCGAAAACGCGCAGAGAAGCCTGCGCCGTTTTATTTTCAGAATGTATTTTATCACATATTTATTATGTTTACAACATAATTGCCCCGAAATTTGCATACATTTAAAACAGACAATATTAAGGCGGCGGAAATAAAAGACCGCACCGTTTAAAGAGAGTGAATGTTATGAAATTTTACCCGGAAGGGCAAAACGAACAGCTTATGAGGACCTTTGACACACTGGAGAACGTTAAGATAGCAATGATGAACGGCAGCGTTATAGAATCGCGCGTACTTCTATGCGACAGCGAACACAACCTGCATGTGGATCTGGGAATCATACGAGGCGTGATCCCCCGCGAAGAGGGCGCCATTGGAATAGACGACGGAACAACGAGGGACATAGCTCTGATCTCAAAGGTCAACAAGCCGGTATGCTTTGTTATTCTCGGCTTTCAGCGCGATGACAGCGGAAACATAAGCGCTATTCTTTCCCGAAAAGCCGTGCAGCTCGGCTGCAAAAAGAATTTTATAGACAATCTGAACGAGGGAGATATCATCGACGCACGCGTCACGCATCTTGAAAAATTCGGCGCGTTTATTGACATCGGCGCGGGCATAAACGCGCTCATTCCCATAGATATGCTGTCCGTTTCCCGTATCAACCATCCGCGCGAGCGTGTTTATGAGGGCGAGAACATACGGGTCGTGCTCAGAAAAAGAGAGCCCCACAAGCTGACCTTTTCTCTTAAGGAGCTGCTGGGCACATGGAGCGAGAACGCCATGATGTTCGAGCCGGGAGAGACCGTGACCGGCACTGTGAGGAGCATTGAAACGTACGGTGTTTTTGTTGAGCTTACACCCAATCTGGCAGGTCTTGCCGAGCCGTGTGACTATCTATTTGAGGGGCAGAGAGTCGCCGTCTACATAAAATCCGTGCTGCCCGATAAAATGAAGATCAAGCTTGTGATCGTTGAGGCGTTTGAGGAATCGGAAATGGCGCAGGAGCTTACATATTTTGTAAACGGCGACCATATTGACCGTTTTGACTATTCGCCGCCCAACGCCCCCAAGGTAATCTCAACCGTTTTTGACTGATATCCTATTCAAAATATATATAAAAATCCCGCATAATATATATAAAAATCCCGCACACAGGTGCGGGATTTTCCTTTTATGAGAAAATAAAGAAAGCCGTTCATCCAACGATGAACGGCTTGTGGAGCGGATTACGAGACTCGAACTCGCTACCTCCACCTTGGCAAGGTGGCGCTCTACCGGATGAGCTAAATCCGCATGCAACAATAGAAGTATACAAAATGGCAGCGGATTTGTCAATACCGAAAGCAAAAAAACTTGATTTAATATACTTTACTTTACCCTGCCTTTTTGCTAAAATTATTATACTTAAAATATTAAGACCAGTGTTGAAAAGCAGGCGGTATCATGAATTATCAGATCAATCCCGTTGGCGGCATATGGAGCGGCGGAATGTTTTCCGTGCCTATGGCCGTGGCGGATACATATATAAAACTTGCAAGCGAATATCAGATAAAGGCGCTGCTTTTTATTCTGAGCAGAAACGGCGTATGCACTTCAGCAGAAATCGCCAAAAAATTCGGAATGACGATGCAGGACGCGGAAAACATAATGGATTTCTGGGTGGCGGAAGACATTGTGGCGCAGTCAAACAACGCCGCTGCCAAACACACTGCCGAAGCACAAGCCGACCCAAGCGATAAAAATGATAACATCCGTGTGCCGCAGCAGGAAAATAAGGCGGTTGTTGAAACAGCGCCAAAGAAAAGCACCGACGGGCACACAGCGCAAATCAAAGCGCCCACGCTTTCGCCGAAAGAGATTGTTGACATATCCGCCGAAAGGCAGGATATTGCAGCCGTTTTAAACGAGGCGCAAAAGGTTTACGGGCGCTCAATCAGCCACAGCGAACAGGAAACGCTCGTTAACCTTGTTTCCTTTTACGGCATGGCGCCCGAGGTGGTGCTGATGCTGCTGGCGTACTGCAAAAGCAGAAAAGACGCAGGCTTCGCCGTAAGCGCGGCATATTTTTACAGGATCGCACAGAACTGGCAAGAGGACGGAATCGACAATGTGGACGCCGCTGAGGAAAGAATTTGCGAGCTTGAAAGGACCGATATTTTCTGGGAAAGGATCAAAGAGGCGGCTGAACTTGTTAAAAAAGCACCCACGGAAACCCAGCGCAAAATGATATCGGGCTGGCAAAAGGATTTTTCCGAAGAGATGATCTTTCTTGCGATCAGCATTATGAGGGAAAATATAGACAAGCCCGACCTGCGCTATGTTGATAAGATCCTGAAAAACTGGAAAAAATCGGGAATAAAAACGCCGCAGGATGCCGAAACTGAAAAGGCAAGATTTGAAAAGAAAAAAGAGGAAAAAGAAAAGGGCGGCACAGGCACGATAAGCCGAAAACCTACATATGACCTTGAAAAGATTAAAAATGACGCGCACAACAACACGGATATAAAATATTAAGGAGAAAAGATGCCTTACAGAAATTTTGTTTATCAAAAAGCAATCAACATTTTGCAGCACAGGCGCGACAACGCCGCGCTTGACCTGCAGGAAAGAACGAGGCTTGCGACAGAAAAAATACCGCAGCTTGCCGATATTCAGGCAGAGCTTTCCAAGATAGGCTATTCCATATCCACGCTTTTGTTCAGAGGAAAAAACGCGCAGCAGGAGGTGGATCGCCTGAAAGAAAAGAGCCTTGCGCTTCAAAAGCGGAAACGCGCCCTGCTTGCCGAAAACGGCTTTGAGGAGGACGCGCTGACCATGAAATACATCTGCCCCGTTTGCAGCGACACCGGCTTTGTGGGAGAGCGCATGTGCTCCTGCCACAGAGAACTGCTCAAGGAGATTGAAAGGGATTCCATACGAAAGATCGCCCCTATAGATGAGTGCACGTTTGAGAGCTTCAAGGTGGAATACTATCCTGAAGCCGCTATGGAGAACGGCGTATCGCCCAGAAAAAAGGCGGCAAAAATAGTGGAAAGCTGCCGAAAATACGCGCAGACCTTTACCCCAAGCTCCCCGAATCTGCTTTTGATGGGCGGAACGGGGCTTGGCAAAACACACCTGAGCCTTGCCATTGCAAATGTGGTAATCAACCGCGGTTATTCGGTGATCTACGGCTCCAGCCAGAATATTTTTTCCGATCTGCAGAATGAAAATTTCGGCAGGAGCGATAATATATATTATAAAGAGCATGACGTGCTGGGAGCCGATCTGCTTATTATCGACGACCTCGGCACGGAATTCAAAAATCAGTTTTCCGTTGCCTGCCTTTATAACATCATAAACACGCGAATATTAAGGAAAAGAGCCACTATAATCAGCACCAATTATGATCACGACGATCTTGAGCGTGATTACAATCAGCGCGTTACGAGCCGGCTTGCCGGGGAATACTCCGCGCTGGAGCTTGAGGGCAACGATATCCGATACATAAAATAAAGCTTTTGAAACGGGCGCGGCAAAGGAGGGAGTGCGCTGAGAAGGCCCAGTTATTTTGACGAGGATTACGATGATTATCTTGCAGGCGGCTCCCGTTTTAAGCTGCCTGAAATTTCCGCAGCACAAATAAAAGAGGCGTTATCCTCTTTAAAAAGCAGGCTCAAACGCTTGGACGCCGATGAGCTGAAGCATAAGATACCGGCTGAATTAAGAAGCAAAATCGCGCAGGCGGCTGAAAATCCGCCCGCATTTTCGGTTGGTTTCAAGTCTGCCGTCGCGCTGCTGATTGTTTGCAGCATCATTATAACCTGCACCGCCTGCTACTTTGTTTTCTCAGGCGAAAACCGCAGCGAAAGCCGCTTTAATAAAGACGCCGGCGTGCTCTGCAGCCGCCTGATTTCCGAATACGGCTCTTCAAAGACCGAGCCTATGGACACAGACGGCACTTACAGGCTCACGGGGCTTTCCTTTGTGCGCAGTGTGGATTTTAACGGAGACGGCCATTCGGAACTGCTGCTCGCTTTTCGCAATTCCAACGCTTATCAGGTTGAGGTCTGGGGCTATGATTCGGATGAATTCAGGAATTTTTATTCACAGCCTGCAAACAGCTCTGCCGGCGCTCCCGAAGCGGGATACTGGATCACACTTTACAGGCATTCGGGAAAAACATATCTGGGCAGTTTTTCAAAAGAGGATCAGAAAACCATGGAACTGCTCAGCCTGCATGGCAGCGAATTCCGCGCCGCCGACGAATGTGATTACGACGCCGAAAAGGATATTTATGCTGTTGACGGAGAAATAAATACCGCGGATTTTGAAACGATACGTCTTTCCAATCTGACCGCTGTTAAAGCGGAAACCGTGCTCGACTCGGTCTCGGCAGCCATGGAAGATTTTTCACAGTCCGGCGAAGTACAGACGCAGGCGGTTGCCGCAAAAACGCCGCAGCAGCTCATGAATGAGGCATATTACACGATTCTTGAGAATTACACAAGGCAGTACGGTGAAGCGTCATACGAATCCGGTTCCCGTATCTGCTATGCGGACGGTCTGTGTGTTGTGGATCTTATCGACTTCAACGCGGACGGCACAGATGAGCTTCTCACCGTTTACAGATATAATAAAAAGGTGTCCGGCAAAGATAAAAACGGGAACTATGAAATGGAGACAGAACCGGAATACAAGCTTGAGATCCATTCCTGGAACGGTTCTGCCGCTCAGAAAATATATGAGAACGACGGTGTTTCCGAGATGCAGGACGGCGCCAGCAGCGACCGATTTTATATCCTGCGCCTGCGCGGAGACAAAACCGATATATGCAAAAACACCTATACGTATGACAAAAATACAAGCAGAATATGGAAAGGCACGAGCCGGATAAGCGAAATGACGGACGACGGAAAGTTTGAATCCGCATTTATTGCCGAGGTCAGCAGCAATTACGGCTATCTGACATACAGAATAGACGGCGAGCGTGTTTACCGCCGTGAATTCAATGAAAAGGGCTATGCCGTGCCGTATTTCTGCAACGATGACGAATACGACGATTCCGAATTCAGCGTGATCTATCTTCAGGGAGATTCCAAACGCGGCTCGGACATAAACAAGCTGATCAGCAATACCCAAAGCACCATGGAAACCATCCGCAGCGCAACACTGGTGTAGAGTACCAAATAAAAAGTCTGTTTCAAAAGTAATGAAACAGACTTTTATTTATGCTATATTCTCAATATACAGACTCTCTTTATCAACAAAAATTTTTACGGGACTGTTATGTAATCGGTTTACAGTATTAATACTTTCAATGAACGGTCTTACATAGCTGTTTTGGTTATCTATAAATCCAGACATTGATTTATCAATTTTTGAATCTCCATACTTTTGGATCTTTTCTCCGGTAGCAATAAGTGTTTCATCAATTTGAGAATCACTTATAACCGGAATCTTTTCAACAGCTTTTCCAAATACCCTGCTTGCGCCGGCAATCCCTTTAAGCAATGTAGATTCTACAGATGATGTTGAATACCCTTTTATTTGGTCATAACACTGCGTATATAACTCCCTATATTTTAAAGAATAATCTTCGAGTTTCAGAGAAACACTGCTTAAATAACTTGAATCAAAGTTTTCCAATAACATTATTTCCATAAAAGAAGAAAAGCCAAATAAATATAATGCCAGTTGATAATCTTTAAATTCCGCTTGAATATTCTTTAATTGAACCTTTACGGTTTGTTCGCTGTGAACAAATGATTTTTTATTAATTTTCGTGGTGATTTGCTCGCGATAAAAATCAATTTTTCTCTCTGATGCCTGTCGAATATCCAAAACTTTAATATGATTATTCTTTTTATACATCTCATTGTTCCAGTTAAACTTATAATTATTATAGACATCAAAAAGGAATTTCAAATCCCCACGTAATTCAGACCTTTCTTTTTGAACAAGAAAATCCATTATCTCCTGTTGTTTTTCTTGTATTTTGTCAAGCTTTTTATCAATATTCGCCAATGTAGCAGCCATAAACAACATAGTAGGATCACACGCAAGCGGCGTCATTCTCGCTTGCCCTCCGCCAACAGTCCCTGCCGCAGTTTTGATAGACCCTATAAACTCTTTACTGCCGCTGATATTAAACATTTTCCCACCATATGTATTAACAAAATAGATTCCGCTTCCTCCTGCACCACCTGCTATTGTCTGAATCGCTGAAACCAAAGGTTGAAATGCTGTTCCCCAAGCCGACAACCGAGATAGCGGAAATTTATTATAATTTATAAGTCCGGCTTTCTGTTCAGATTTAATCAATTCGAGATTGATACTTGTATTCGCCATAACGCTCATCATGTCTGATTGAATATTTTGAGAATCATTTTTATCATTATATTTGTCCATATTGAATTCCGTCCTTTTATATCAATTTATTATTTACTAAATTATATCACTATGGTTTGGATTATGAAAGAATCATGTAAAAATTATTGTTAAGAGTACAAAAAAGCGCACTTTAAAATAAAACAAATGTAAATCTAATATAGATAAGATTAAACAAACCGGGAACGGCAATGCTCCCGGTTTGCTTCAGTTTTACACATTAGAAGTACTCATATATATTTTGGGTTCGGGGTCATTTTTGAATCCATACTTTTTAAACGCCCTTACTGCCACGGTATATTAAGCTGTTTAAACTGCGGAAGTTATCAGCGTATACGCTGTATTTATAACGCCTGCGATCAGCATGACCCAGACGGGATTCAGCTTTGTTTTTCGCAGCAGCAAAAAGCAGACGGCAAACGCCGCGACAAGCACCCATTTTGTGGAGGCAAGGCTGATGCTTTCGCCCCAGAACGCCGAAACGAGTATGGATACGCCCGATGCGGCGATCATGGCAACAACTGCAGGGCGCAGGGCGGAAAGGATATCTTCCATCGCCCTCATATTTCGGTATTTGAAATACAGCTTTGCAAGCACCAGAACAATTATGCAGGACGGCAGAATGCATCCTGCCGTTGCGCAGACGGCGCCGCCTATGCCGGCAATTTTTATGCCCACAAAGGTGGCTGAATTAACGGCAATCGGTCCCGGCGTCATCTGCGAGATCGTGATGAGATCGGTGAATTCGCTCATAGAAAGCCAGGTGTTCTGCTCAACGACCTGCTCCCTGATCAGCGGCAAAGAGGCATATCCGCCGCCGAAGCTGAACAGCCCGATCTGAAGAAAGCTGAGAAAAAGCTTAAGATAGATCATTCTTTTTCTCCTTTCTTTTGCCGATAACGGCTTTGATGATCCCGATACCCACGCATACCAGAATGATATAGATCACATTCATATCAAAAAAGCAGGAAGCGGCAAACGCGCCGAGCATGATAATGACCGAACCCGTGCTTTTCTGTTTGAAGATATCCAGCGCCATATCGTAAACAACACTTGCGATAACCGCTCCTACGCCTGCCTGCATCCCCTCAAGCATGCTGCTGACGATAAGATTGTTTTTGAACGCTTCATAAAATGCGGAAATGACCGAAATCACGATAAACGGGGGAATGATTGTTGCTACGACCGCCACCGCCGCGCCGATAACGCCCGAAAGCTTATAGCCCGTTACGATCGCTCCGTTTACGGCGATCGCGCCCGGAGAAGACTGCGCGATTGCAACAAGATCCAGCATTTCCTTATCATTTATCCACTTATATTCATCCACAAATTTTTTCTTGAAAAGCGTTACGATAACATAGCCTCCGCCAAAGGTGAACGCGCTGATATACAGCGTGGAAAGAAAAAGCTTCAGCAGGACCTTGCTCCTTTTTTCCCTGTTTTCTTCCATTGAGAATCCCCCTTTCAACGCTCTATTATATTACCGCTTGAAACATAAGTAAAATAGTATTATTATATAAAATACATAACTATTTTATTATATAAGGTGAAAAAATGACTTTACGCCATATGAGAATCTTTTTAAGTGTATACCAAAACGGTGGCATAACGAAAGCCGCCGAACAGCTCCACATTGCGCAGCCCTCCGTAAGCCTTGCGGTGAAAGAACTTGAAGCGTATTACGGCACGCGCCTGTTTGACAGAATGGGCAGGCGCATATACCCCACCGAAAACGGAAAACGGCTTTATGAATACGCCCTGCGCATTTCAGAGCTGTTTGACGAAGCGCAGGCAGGTATAAAGAACTGGGACGCCATCGGCTCTATTCGGGTCGGCACAAGCATAACGATAGGCACGATGCTGCTGCCGGAGCTGATCAAAAAATTCAAAACACACTACCCGGCGCTGTCCGTAAAAGCCGTTATCGGCAACTCGGACGGGATTGAGCACAGAATTTTAAGCAACACGATCGATCTTGCGCTCATTGAAAATCATCCCTCGCACGAAGATATTCAATTTGAGCCGTTCGCACAAGATTCGCTGTGCGCTGTTTGCTCTCCTGCAAATCCGCTTGCAAAAAAGGCCGGCGTTTCTCCCGCTGATCTTGCCGTCTGTCCGTTTTTAACACGGGAAAAGGGCAGCGCTGTGCGTGAAATAACGGACGCATATTTTGCGCTGCATGGACTGAGCATATCACCCGTTTGGGAGAGCGCAAGCACGCATGCCATTATCAACGCAGCCGCTCAGGATATAGGAATATCCGTTCTGCCGCAGATGCTGGCGGAAGAATATATAAAAAACGGCAGCCTGACAAAGCTGCCGCTGGAGCCTCCCATAAACAGAAATCTTAATATCATCTATCACAAAAGCAAATTTTTAACGCCTGCCATGCGTGATTTCTGCAGGTTGTGCCGGGAGATTACACCGTAAAATAAATAACCGCGTAAAGAACAGATCGTCTTTACACGGCATGATAACGGCTTTTAAATAGATCCGAGATCAGCTGCAGAACCTGTGACTGCCGATGATCGTTATGACCGGGCGCGAGTGCATAAACGCATCGTTCGTTTTATCCGGGTTGAAATAGAAGATCGCGCCGCCGGTGGGATCCCATCCGTTTATCGCGTCTATTGCCGCGCGCTTTGAGGATTCCGCAACAGGTTCGTTCCAGTTGCTGTCATAAACACAGGAGAATGCGCCCGACTGATAGACTACGCCGCTGATGCTGTCCGGGAAGGACGGATGGGCAACACGATTGAGCACAACGGCGCCGACGGCGACCTGACCCTCGTAGCTTTCCCCCCTTGCCTCCGCCGAAATGACCTTCGCAAGGAGCTGAACATCTGAACTGGAATACTGGGTTGACGGACTGCTTGAACTGCCGCCGAGACCGAGATAAAGAAGCGTTGTTGAACCGGCGATGCCGTCTGCGGTGATTCCCACGCTGCGCTGAAAATTGCGAACCGCCGTTTGGGTCTGGGAGCCGAAGATCCCGTCCACGCTTCCCTTATAAAAACCAAGGTCTTTCAGCTTCTGCTGAAGCGTTTTCACCTCATTTCCCGTTGAGCCGTATTTTGAAACGGCGTAGACCGCGTCTGTGCTGTTCGGATAACAAAGCTGATAGGCAAGATATCCTCCGCCGCATGCGCCGAGCACAACGGCAAGCGATATTAAAAAGACATAAAAATTCCTCAAAGCTTTATAAACAGTCATAAAATCACATATCCTTTCCTGTTCAAAGAAAAATTTTAAACGAAATAGTTTAAAAGAAAGGTGATTGCAATACCCGCGCCCACGCACAAAGCGCTTTGCAGAATAATATATCTTATCTCACGCTTTGATCTTCTTGCGCGCGGCGGTTTGTTGGCTTTCTTTGCAAAAGTCTGCGCTTCTTTTTTTAATTTTTCCCTGTCGCAGTTAACATATTCCGGTTTTACAAAAAAAATTATTTTCTCAAAATAGGGATTTTCGGTGTTGGTGACCTCCAGCACCTGCTTGTTGACGCCTTTTATCATCTTGAAGAATATCCTTTCCTTTTTATACAGATAGTGTTGGATTTTTCATCCCGGTTTATACAAATATTTGAATATTGATTTTTGGTGAAAAATGCAATAAAATAATGCTTGACAAGGTGATACGATAACAAAAAGTATATCGCTGTTTACATTTCAAAAATGTTTAAAACTGTGTTGAAAATGTTAAAAATTATACGTTCAAACGGCTTGTTTAGGTAAAAAACGGGTGTTGAAAAGTTAAATTTAAGTAAAACAAGGTAAGTTTTCAATAGTTTACACAGAGTTTTCAACAATTTGTAAAGTTACAAATTATTACAGATTTTTTTAGCTATTTTGCTATTTTTATTCTTCCGCGAGCGGGCAGGATATGGTATAATTTTTAAAGCATCCAAGAGGAGAAATTATACAAATAATGATAATTGAGGAAAGAGACGGCAGTCTTATAGCAAAGGGTATTCCATGCCTCAGCCTGCCGCTTACGCTGGACTGCGGCGAAGCATTCAGATGGGAAGAGCAGGCGGACGGCTCCTGGAGCGGCGCGGCATACGGAAAATTCCTGAATATAAAAGAAGAAAACGGCGATTTCATATTCAAAAACACCTCAAAGGAAGATTTTGAGGCGGTATGGCGCAATTATTTTGATCTGGACAGGGATTACGCCGCCATATGCGAAAATCTGAAAAAGGATGCGCTTGTTCGTGAAACGATAGACGAATATTACGGCATAAGAATCTTAAATCAGGAGCCGTGGGAAGCGCTTGTTTCGTTTATTATAAGCCAGCAAAACAATATAAAAAGAATAAAAGGCATTATTAAACGTCTGTGCGATACATACGGCGAAGAGATCCGCCCCGGCTGGCATGCCTTTCCGAGCTGCAGCACGCTCAGCGCTCTGAGCGTGGGAGAACTGGAGGCGATAGGGCTTGGATACCGCGCGAAATATGTGAAAAAACTTGCAGACGATGTTGCCTGCGGCGCAATAGACCTTGCGACAATAAAGGCTATGGACCTTGAGGACGCAAAGAAGGCACTGCTTTCCATTTACGGCGTGGGGGAAAAGGTGGCAAACTGCACTCTGCTGTTCGGCTTTCAGTTTATCAGATGCTTCCCCGTTGACGTGTGGATGAAGCGTGTGCTTGCATTTTATCCGAACGGCCTGCCCGATTGCTTTAAGGGCGCGGAGGGGATTGCGCAGCAGTATCTTTTCCACTGGGCAAGAAATAATTTATAAGGAGAACGCATGCAAAAGCTGTTTATTGACGATTACAGCGGCGGAGAAAAGATCTTTCTGAACGAGGAGCAGAGCCGCCATATTTCAAAAAGCCTGAGAATGAAACCGGGCGATATCCTAACGGTGTGCACGGGGGACGGCAATGATTACGGCTGTATGATAGACGAGATCACAAAAGACGCAGTTGTGCTGCAGGTCTGCTACAAAAAAGCTACCGAAAGCGAGCCGGATATCAAAGTGTCGCTTTATCAGGGTGTTCCGAAAGGCGATAAAATGGAGGACATCATCCAGAAATGCACCGAACTGGGAATTTTTGAGATAACTCCCACCCTGACCAAAAGATGCGTGAGCCGCCCGCAGGAAAAGCAGGCGGAGAAAAAGCGCCTGCGTTATTCAAAAATAGCGCTTGAGGCAGCGCAGCAGAGCGGGCGCGGCATCGTGCCGGAGATCAAAAAAATGACGGACTTTAAAACTGCCGTGAAAGAATGCGATGCTGAAGTGAAAATTGTGTTTTACGAGGGCGGCGGAGAGCCGATCCATAAAATAATCGGCACAGGCACAAAAAGCGCGGCGCTCTTTATAGGCCCCGAGGGCGGGTTTGAAAAGGAAGAAGTCGAGTTTTTGAAAGAAAACGGCGCTGTCTGCGCCACTTTGGGCAAACGCATACTCCGCACACAAACCGCCCCCGTTGCGGCGCTGAGTGCGATCATGCTGCTGACGGGAAATCTGGAATAAAGATATAGATATAGTATGAATCAGAAGTCTCAATATAAATCTACGGTATTTCAAATATGAAAAAGCTTTACTTGATAGGCGGACCGATGGGCGTGGGCAAAAGCACTGTGAGCAGGATCCTTGCCGGCAGGCTTGAGAACAGTGTTTTTCTGGACGGCGACTGGTGCTGGAACCCGGAATTCGGAATCATAACGCCGCAGATGAAAGAAATGGTTACAGATAATATCTGCCATCTTTTTAACAATTATATAAACTGCCCCGAATATAAAAACATCATTTTCTGCTGGGTGCTGCACAGGCAGGAAATAATAGACAGTATAATCGGCTCAATCGCTTCGGAAAGCTGCAAAATCATAAACGTTTCACTTCTCTGCTCGGAAAACGTGCTGATAAACAGGCTGAGTAAAGATATTCGGGACGGCTTGCGGCAGCCGGATGTTGTCGGCCGTGCTCTTTTAAGGCTCAAAGAATGCAGCAATCCGGAAACAATAAAAATCAACACAGACGATATAACGCCGGAGCGCATTGCCGATAAGATCATGTTGTTGTAAATTTTGCCTTGAATTCCCATAGGAATTATAGTATATTAATCTACGGTGATAAAATTGAAGATTTCAACAAAAGGGCGGTACGCCCTGCGCCTGATGACTGATCTGGCGGTCAATGACACGGGTGAAAACATTTCCATTCGATCCATCGCGAAAAGGCAGAATATAAGCGTAAAATATCTTGAACAGATCATTTCCGTTTTGCACAAGGCAGGATTTGTTATAAGCGAAAGAGGTTCGGGCGGCGGATACAGAATTGCCGGAGATCCAAAGAATTATACGGTGGGAATGGTGCTGCGCCTTACCGAAGGCAGCCTTACCGTAACGCCCTGCACGGAAAACGAACGCCATGTATGCGAAAGATACGGCTCCTGCCCCACTGTTAAGGTGTGGGAACGGCTCAACAAAGCCATAAGCGATGTGGTGGACAATATAACCATTGCCGATCTGGCGCTGGACGCGCAAAACGGCGCGGACAATTTTATCATTTAGCACTTGACAGATACACCGGTAAGTGCTATTATTATTTCACAATATTCCTACTATTCAAGTGGGAATAGTAGATTTTAAAAGGAAGTGGTATACAGATGAAAAAGAATGACACAAGAAAGAATTTATTTTGGTATTTGCGAATGTGCCGATGTATGCCGCCCCGTTTAGAACATATAATAACTGACAGCAGAATATAAAAGGAGAAGATTATGAAACGCAAATACCATTTTGAAACCTTGCAGATACATGCCGGTCAGGAACAGCCCGATCCCGCAACGGGAGCGCGCGCCGTGCCTGTTTATCAGACAACGGCATATGTTTTTGACTCGCCGGAAAGCGCCGAGGCAAGATTCAGCCTATCCGAGCCGGGCAATATCTATTCCAGACTCACAAACCCCACACAGGAGGTCTTTGAAAAAAGAATGACCGCGCTGGAAGGCGGTGTCGGCGCGCTTGCAACGGCGTCGGGAGCAGCGGCGCTTGCTTATATCTTTCAGGCGCTTGCCAAGGCAGGCGATCATATCGTTGCAAGCAAAACGATCTACGGCGGCACATATAATTATCTGCGCCACACGCTGGCGGAGCACGGTGTGGAGACCACCTTTGTTGACCCCGACGATCCCGCCGAATTTGAAAGCGCAATACAGGAGAACACAAAACTGCTCTTCTTTGAAACGCTCGGCAACCCCAATTCAAACCCTGTTGACATCAGGGCGCTTGCCGAGATCGCGCACAGACATTCCATTGTGCTCGTGGCGGACGCAACCTTTACAACACCGTATCTGCTGCGCGTGTTTGATTACGGAGTGGACATCGTTGCCCATTCGGCAACCAAATTTCTCGGCGGACACGGCACAACGCTCGGCGGAGTGATCGTGGACAGCGGCAAGTTTGACTGGAAGAAAAGCGGAAAGTTTCCGCAGCTTTCAGAACCCAACGAAAGCTACCACGGCATAAATTTCTGCGAAGCGGCAGGCAGCGCGGCGTTCATAACCTATGTTCGAGCCGTACTGCTCAGGGATTCCGGCGCGGCGCTCTCGCCGCTCAATGCGTTTCTGCTTTTGCAGGGGCTTGAAACGCTCTCACTGCGTATGGATAAGCATATTGAAAACACCAAACGGGTGCTTGAATATCTTTCAAACCACCCTATGGTGAAAAAGATAAACCACCCGTCCTTGCAGCCCAAATATCAAAAGATATACAACGAATATTTCCCGAACGGCGCAGGCTCAATCTTTACGTTTGACATAGACGGCGGCGAGAAAGAGGCAAAGGACTTTATCAGAAACCTGAAAATATTTTCACTGCTTGCAAATGTGGCGGACGTGAAGTCGCTTGTGATACACCCAAAGACCACAACGCATTCCCAGCTTCCCGAAAGCGAGCTTGAAAAACAGGGTATCTTTGACTCCACAATCAGACTTTCGATAGGCACAGAAAACGCCGATGATCTTATAGCCGATCTGGGCGGCGCGTTCGGCGCAATCACAAAACAGGAAAGGTGATCTGAATATGAATATTTACAGCAATCTCACACAGCTTATAGGAAACACCCCGATCATGAAGCTCGGCAATCTTGCCGCTGCGGAAAACGCGCAGGCAAATCTATTTGCAAAGCTTGAATACTTCAATCCCGCCGGCTCCGTAAAAGACAGAGTCGCGCTTGCAATGATAACCGATGCGGAGAAGAGCGGCAGGATCAGACCCGGTGCGACCATCATTGAACCCACCTCCGGCAACACGGGCATAGGGCTTGCGGCAGTGGGAACGGCAAAAGGATACAGAGTAATCCTGACAATGCCGGAAACCATGAGTGTAGAGCGGCGCAGCCTTGTTAAGGCGTACGGTGCCGAGATCGTGCTGACAGACGGCGCAAAGGGTATGACGGGAGCGATAGAAAAAGCCGCCGAGCTTGAAAGCTCCATAGACGGCGCCGTTATTTTGGGGCAGTTTGAAAACCCGGCAAATCCAAAAGCACATTATGAGACCACGGGACCGGAGATCTGGCGCGATATGGATGCAAAGATTGACGTGTTCGTTGCCGGTATCGGCACGGGCGGAACAATCTCCGGGGTCGGAAAATATCTGAAAGAACAGAAACCGACTATAAAAGTAATCGGCGTTGAGCCTGCCTCCTCCCCCGTGCTCACCGAAGGGCATGGCGGAGCGCATAAGATCCAGGGAATCGGCGCAGGCTTTGTGCCGAATACGCTTAACACTTCCGTTTATGATGAGGTCATCCCCGTTACAAATGAGGACGCTTTTGAAACGGGCGACAGAATTGCCAAAACCGAGGGCATCCTTGTGGGAATATCCGGCGGCGCGGCAGTATGGGCAGCCCTTAAAATTGCCGAAAGGCAGGAATTTCACGGCAAAAATATCGTTGCGCTTTTGCCGGACACTGGCGACCGCTATCTTTCCACAGGAATGTTCAAATAAACAGCTGACTTAAAACGCCCGAAATCATCCTTCGGGCGTTCTGCATTATATAGGTTTTATAAATTTTTATTGCTTTTTGCGCGTTTATATTGTAAATTATATTAAACAGCAACATCATCAAACGGCAAACCCCGGGGGAGAATACCAAAATGAAAATGCACGATCTTCAGCAGGAGATACTGAGACTGAAAAAGGAAAAAGACATTTGCATACTTGCCCATTCCTATGAAGCAAGGGAAATATGTGAGATAGCCGATTTCACGGGTGATTCCTACGCGCTTTCCGTGAAGGCGCAGAAGGTGAAAAACGAAACGGTGATCATGTGCGGCGTGCGGTTTATGGCGGAGACCGTTAAGATCCTCTCGCCCCAAAAGCGTGTGATTCTTTCCCATCCGCAGGCGGGATGCCCCATGGCGGAGCAGTTTTCCGCAGACGATATTTTAAAGCTGAAAAAAGAACACCCGAACGCGGCGGTGGCGGCATATGTCAACACCACAGCGCGGCTGAAAGCGGTCAGCGCCGTTTGCGTTACCTCTTCCTGCGCGGTAAAAGTGGTTAAGGCAATGCCGCAGAAAGAGATCATTTTTATTCCCGACAGAAACTTAGGCGCATACGTGCAGAGCGAATGCCCGGATAAGAACCTGATTCTGCTTGACGGCGGCTGCCCCGAGCATGCCAAGGTGACCGAACGCGATGTGCTGGCTGCGAAAGCGGCTCACCCTGACGCGTTGTTTCTTGTGCACCCTGAATGCAGACCCGAAGTTACAAAACATGCCGATTACATAGGCTCAACCAGCGGTATTATGGATTTTGCCGCAAACAGCGAAGCGGATGAATTTATCATCGGCACGGAAAACAGCATCGTGCAGCATTTGCAGTTTGACTGCCCGGGCAAAAAGTTTTACCCTGTTTCAAAGGGACTGATTTGCGAGAACATGCGCCTCACCACTCTGCCCGAAGTATACCTTTGCTGCACGGGAGACGGCGGCGAGGAAATCACGCTTGACGAAGAGATCATGAAAAAAGCAAAGCGCTGTATTGACAGAATGATTGAATACGGCGGATAAAAACACCACTCGCCTGATTGAGGGCGGCTGAAAGGCACGGATAGAAATGAGCAAAAAAGCGCTTATTGCCATGAGCGGCGGCGTTGACAGCAGCGTTGCCGCCCTTTTGATGAAAAAAGCAGGATATGACTGTATCGGCGCGATGATGCGCCTTTGGGGCGGAACGAACGAGCAGGATGAAAAAGACGCAGCGGCAGTTGCCGAACGGCTCGGAATCCCTTTTTATGTGTTTGACTGCTCCGACGAATTCCAAAACAGAGTCATAAACAAATTCATAGATACATATGAGAAAGGCGCCACGCCGAATCCATGCCTGGACTGCAACAGGTTTATGAAATTCGGCGCCCTTTATCGAAAAGCGCGCGAGCTGGGCTGCGATTACATTGCGACAGGGCATTACGCCGTTACGGAACTTGATAAAACGACCGGCAGATACCTTCTGAAAAAAGCCGCCGATTCCGCCAAAGACCAAAGTTATGTGCTCTATTCGCTTTCGCAGGAAATACTTAGGCATGTTATTCTGCCGCTGGGCAGGCACACAAAAAGCGAGATCAGAACCATCGCGCAGGAAAACGGCTTTGTAAACTCACACAAAAAAGAGAGCCAGGACATCTGCTTTGTGCCGGACGGCGATTACGCGAGTTTCATTGAACACGAGCGCGGCAAGACCTATCCGCCGGGGGAATTTGTTACAACAGACGGCGAAATCGTGGGCAGGCACAGCGGAATCATCCGATACACGATCGGCCAGCGCAAAGGGCTGGGCGTTTCCTACCGCGTACCGCTCTACGTCTGCGCCAAGGATATGGAGCATAACCGCGTTATACTGACCGAGGGACGCGACCTCTTTTCAAAAGAGGTGACTGCGGCGGATATAAATCTTATATCGGTTGACAGGATAGAGGACGGCATACGTGTTTCGGCAAGAACAAGATATAATATGAAAGAACAGCCGGCAACGGCTTACCAGACAGACGATAACACAATCAAAGTGGTGTTTGACGAACCGCAGAGAGCCGCCGCGCCGGGGCAGGCGCTTGTGCTTTACAGCGGCAAAAGCGTGGTAGGCGGAGGCACGATCATATGACCCCTGAAAATACGCCGCGCCTTGAAACGAATCGCCTGATTTTACGCAAGTTCACGGAAACAGATTTTCCGGCCATGCTTGAAATTTTCGGCGATAAGGAAACAAACACGTTCTTACCTTGGTTTCCCGTAAAAAACATGGATGAACTTACTGCATTTTATGAACAGCGGTACGCCGAAAAATACAGAGCCGATCAGGCATACGCCTACGCCGTGTGTATGAAAGAGAACAATATACCGATCGGCTATGTACATCTTGAAACGCAGGGCGCACACGATCTCGGCTACGGTCTTTTGCCGAAATTCCGCGGCAGGGGCATTATAACCGAGGCTTGCCGGGCGGTAATTGAAAGGGCAAAACGAAACGGCTTTGCTTTTATCACAGCCACACACGATATAAACAATCCGAAAAGCGGAGAGATCATGAAACGCCTTGGTATGAAATACTGCTATTCATACAGGGAGCAGTGGCAGCCGAAAAACATAAGCGTTGTTTTCAGGATGTTTCAGCTTAATCTGAAAGAAAACACACCTGTTTATGAAAAATACAAAAGGCTCTCTCCCGAATGGTTCGTTGAGGAAACTATTTAACAGGCTTATTATGCCGGAAAGACAAAGTGAATCCATATGAGAATGAGAAGAAAAAAGAACCTTGAAGCGCGCCTTGAGGAGTGCAGGGGCAGGCTTTTAGAGTGCGAAAACGAGGATCTGAATTTTGAAAACGCAGAAAAGCATATGCGCCTGTTTGACCCTGAGAAGATATTCGGAAATGCAAACCCGCTTGTGCTGGAGATCGGCTGCGGTCAGGGCGCATTTGCCTGTGAATTCGCAAAGCGAAATCCGAATAAAAATATCATAGCGGTTGAAAAGGTGGCGAATGTTATCATCTCCGGCTGCGAAAGGGCTGAAGAAGAGAACCTTGCCAATCTGCGCTTTATGAAATGCGCGGCGGAATATCTGCCGGGATACATACCCCAAAAAAGCGTGAGCGAGATCTATCTGAATTTCAGCTGCCCTTTTCCGAAGAAGAAATACGCAAAGCACAGGCTTACCCATCCGCGCTTCCTTGAAATATACAAAAAGCTGATGGCACCGAACGCTGTGATCTGCCAGAAAACGGACAATATGCATTTTTTTGAGTTTTCTATTGAAAATCTTTCGCAAAACGGTTTCAAGCTTTCCAATATAAGCCTTGATCTGCATGCAAGCGATTTTGAGGGCAATATAGTAACGGAATACGAAAAACGGTTTTCCGAACAGGGGCTGCCGATCTACAGGCTTGAGGCAAGACTTTGAGCCGTGCGGCGCACTTTAAAATATGAAAGAGAGGGCTTTTTTTGAACAAAGCTTTGAAGATATTTTTTACAGCATCGTTTCTGCTGTATATCCTGCTGCTGTTCTATGTGCTGTTTCTGCGCGGGCGCGGCAATGTTTACAGCCAAAGCCTTCCGCTTTCGGAATATATGCTCAGCGCCGTAAACTTAACGCCTTTTGAAACGATAAAGGGCTTTTGGAGGGCGCTTCAGGAAAACAGGATCAATACGGACATTGCCCTTTTGAATATCTTCGGCAATGTAGCGCTGTTTGTTCCGTTTGGATTTCTGCTGCCCGTGAACGCCCCGCGCCTGCGCGCGCTGTGGAAGTGCGCCGCCGTTTCGGCTGCGGCAATTCTTGCGGCGGAGGTTCTTCAGCTGCTGTTTAAAGTGGGCAGCTTTGATGTTGACGATATCATTCTCAATTTGAGCGGTGTTCTGATCGGATATATCCTTTATAAAGCGGCTTATTTTATATATAAAAAGCTGCGTTTTGCGAACGGAAAACAACATATTTAAAAACAATTAAGCACCCTCCCTGCTCATAAAGCCGGGAGGGTGCTGTCTATTTATTTGATTTGCTGAAAACACGCTCAGCCGAAAAACGCCTTTGCGATGCGCACGCTTTCCATCGCGTCCTTCGCATACCAGTCCGCGTTTATCATATCGGCATACGACTGCGTAAGCACGGCGCCGCCCACAAATATTTTGGCGTCTGTACTTTCGTGCAGCAGCTTTATCGTGTTTTCCATCGCCGGAACGGTCGTTGTCATCAGCGCGGAAAGCCCGACCAGCTTAACATCGTTTTCCTGTACAGCTCTTAAAACTTCCTCCTCGGGCACATCCTTGCCGAGATCGATAACATCAAATCCGTAATTGGAAAGCAGCACTTTCACGATATTCTTTCCGATATCGTGAATATCGCCGTGGACGGTAGCAACAACGATCTTGTTTCCGCTTTTTTCCTGCTTTCCGCTCAGAATCATCTTTTCCTTGATGACCTCAAACGCCGCCTTGGCGCTGTCTGCGCTCATCAGAAGCTGCGGCAGGAAGATGCGGTTGTTCTCAAACCCGTCGCCGACCTCGTCCAGCGCGGGAATGATATAATGATTAATCACGTCCAGCGATTCGTTCGTTTTCAAAAGCTCGGCGGCGCACCTTGCGGCGTCCTCTTTCATGCCTTTTACGATCGCCGTGTGAAGCGTGGTTTCGCCCGTAGGCGCCGCCTGTTCCGGCACGGTCACGCTCCCAATATATTCCGCGCAGTTATCATCCAGACCCGCCAACGCGTTATAGGAATAATACGCGTTCATCATACTCCGGGAGTTCGGGTTTATAATGCCTGCCGAAAGTCCGCTTTGCAGTGCAAGGGTGAAAAACGCCGTGTTTATCGCGTCCCTCTTCGGCAGACCGAACGAGATATTGGAAACGCCGAGCACCGTATTGACGCCGAGCGTGTTCCTGATATATTCAACGGCTTTCAGCGTTTCGATGCCATTTGTTTTATCCGTGCTTATGGTCATTGTAAGCGCGTCAACGATCAGATCTTTTTTATCAATTCCGTAAGACGCGGCGGTGCTTATGATCTTTTCCGCTATCTTGATTCTGCCCTGTGCCGTTTCGGGGATTCCGTTTTCATCAAGACACAGACACACAATAACGCCGCCGTATTTTTTGGCGAGCGGAAAGACCTCTTTCATATTTTCAGCCTTGCCGTTGACGGAGTTGATCATCGGCTTGCCGTTGTAGATACGCAGGGCTCTTTCAAGCGCGGCTGTATCGGAAGTATCGATCTGAAGCGGCGCGGCGATAACGCTTTGCAGGCTTTTAACAGCCGTTTCCATCATCTGCGGCTCATCGATCTCCGGCAGGCCCACATTCACATCCAAAATATGGGCGCCGGCGTCAATCTGCTCCAGCCCTTGTTTTATGATATACTCAATATCGTTTCTTCTGAGCGCCTCTTTAAACAGCTTTTTGCCCGTTGGATTTATCCTTTCGCCGATAATGACCGGCTTTTTGCCTATCTCCACCGTTCGGCTGTATGAGGAAACGAGCGAAAAAGCTTTTTTCTCAGGCACATTTGCGGGAATATCACGGCAGAGTTCAATCATTTCCCTTATATGCTCCGGCGTTGTGCCGCAGCAGCCGCCGAGATAGGATACGCCGAGCTGTGCCGCCTTTTTCATCTGCTGCGCGAACGCGGAGGGCGAAACATTATAGACCGTCTGCCCGTTCACACTCTCCGGCAGACCTGCGTTCGGCTGCACAATTATGGGCAGAGAAGTCCATTTCCTTATCTCCTCAACGAGCGGCAGCGTTTCGGCAGGCCCGAGACCGCAGTTGAAGCCTATGGCGTCAACACCCAGCCCCTCCAGCATGGAAACGGCGGTCTTTATATTCGCGCCTGTGAGCAGTCTGCCTTTTTCGTCAAATATCATGGTTACAAATACGGGCAGATCGCAGTTTTCCTTTGCCGCAAGCACGGCGGCTTTAATCTCGTACGTATCGCTCATGGTTTCAATGAGCACAACGTCACTGCCGTCCTTGCCGGCGTTGATCATCTCGGCAAAAACAGCAACAGCGTCCTCAAAATCAAGCTCGCCCATCGGCTTTAACAGTTTGCCCGTGGGACCTATATCGAGCGCAACCTTTTTTCCCGTGCTCTTCGCAAGGCGCACGCCCGCTTTTATCACCTCGGCGCAGTTTTCCATCTTAAGCCGGTTTGCGCCGAAGGTGTTTGTTGTGATATATTCACTGCCTGCCGCCGCATACGCCCGGTGAACGGCGAGCACCTTTTCACTGTCCGTAATATTCAGCAGCTCAGGCAGTTCCCCTGCGCCCAGTCCGGCGCTTTGCAGCATTGTGCCCATACTGCCGTCAAAAAACTTTATCTTCATGTTTATCCTTTCTGCGGATCACTGCGGCTCTATGCCTGCAAAAGCGGTCACGGACTTTGTGGGTATCATCTGGCAGGTGTCCGTTAAAGTGATTCCGCAGCGTTTCGTGATCTCCATCATCTTAAATATCTTTTCCTGCTCGGAAATAGCAAGGTCAAAATAACCCGGCGAATATCTCTGCCTTGTTACAACGCCCTCTTTTCTTTCGATCTGCGCCTGCAAAGCGTCGCACACCTCTTCGATTTTCGAGGCAAGCGCCGCCTGCATAATCAGCAGCATTGCACCCTCTGAGGAATATCTGCGCAAAAGCAGATCGCCCTTTGTGCCCACCGTGGCGGCAAGCAGCGCAACACGGCGGCAGCCTGCAAGATTCTGCGCAAGGCGGCGGCTCTCAAAGGTGAAGCCGCAGACCTCCAGCGTGTGCTCCGTAACTGTGCAGTCAAAGATTCTGTATATGCTTTTCGGCTCGACCGTTGCGTCAATTTCCGCCATGGCGCGGCCTATCCTATCGAGCAGTGTTTTATCCTCTATGCTGCTTTTTGTGCGCATATATCGCAGTATCTCTTTTTTATCCATTTATGATCTCGGAAAGCCCTTTCATGATTGATCCTGCCACATCAGGTTTATTCATCGTGTAGATATGAATATGATCCTGACCGTTCGCCATTAGGTCAATGATCTGCTCCGTGGCGTAAATGATGCCTGCCTGCTTCATTTTTGCCGGGTCATCGCCGAAACGCTCAATGATCTTTTCAAACTTTTTTGGAAATTTACAGCCGGAAAGCTCCACGCTTTTTTTGATCTGATTGGCATTCGTGATCGGCATTATACCGGCGATGATCGGAATGTTAATACCTTTGATCAGGCAGTTTTCCTTAAAGCGGAAAAACACTTCGTTGTCAAAAAACATCTGTGTTGTTAAAAAGTCAAGACCGCAGTCCACCTTTTCTTTCAGATGCTGGATATCCGCCACACGGTTTGCACTTTCCGGGTGAACCTCGGGATAACATGCCCCGCCGATACAGAAGCCGCCCTTTTCCTTAATTACATTCACAAGCTCGTACGCATGCTCAAAGTGCTGTCCGTCCGGGAACTCGAACCCGTCGGGAATATCACCCCTCAGGGCAAGGATATTTTCAATACCTGCCGCTTTCCATTCGTCAAGCACGCTCTCTATCTTATCCTTTGTTGAAGTGAGGCAGGTCAGGTGAGAAAGAGGTGTAATCCCGCTGTTTTTAACAGCCTGCGCGATCTCGGTCGTAAAACCCGTTCTTGTGCCTGCCGCGCCGTAGGTTACACTGATAAAAGCAGGATCGCTTTTTGCCATCTCCTCAACAACAGCCCTTGTGTTTTCTATCCTGCTCCACTCTTTGGGCGGAAACACCTCAAAGGAGACAGTTACCCTGTTGTTCTTCAAAATATCGGATATCTTCATTCTTAAGACCTCACAATGCCGCCATGCATTTATGTTATTATAATATACTTAGTTTAACAAAACATCGGAGCCATTGCAACAAAAATATCCTTTCGGCGCGTTTTCTCCGCCGGTATTTTTCATAAATTAAACATCAGAATACAAGAGATAAAAGGAGAAATAAAGAGTTATAATGAGCTTGCGCTGATTTTTTTAAATTCGGTGTTGACTTCGCCGCCGCCTTGTGCTATTATAATGCGGCAAGTTGAAAAAACACTAATTCAGTATGGAGGTAAGTAAAAATGTCAACATTTATGCCAAAGGCTGACGAGATCGAACGCAAATGGTATGTTATTGACGCGCAGGGCAAGCCGCTCGGCAGAGTTGCCGCCGAAGCAGCCGTTCTTCTTCGCGGAAAGCACAAGGCTTTCTTCACACCCAGCGTTGACTGCGGCGATTTCGTAATCATTATCAATACAGACAAAGCCGTTCTCACAGGCGATAAGCTCAATAAAAAGCTTTATCAGCACCACACCGGCTACATCGGTAACCTGAAAGAGGTAAAATACGGCACGCTTATGAAGGAAAAGAGCGATTTTGCAATGAAGCTTGCCGTTAAGGGCATGCTTCCCGATACGACTCAAGGCAGAAAGCAGCTTACAAGATGCCGCATTTACAAAGGCAACGAGCACAAGCACGAGGCTCAGCAGCCCGTTGCTTGGGAATTCTAAGGGAGGTTAAGCGATTATGTACGAAACAAATCCATATTTCTACGGCACAGGCAGAAGAAAAGAATCCGTTGCCCGCGTTCGCGTATATGCCGGCACAGGTAAGGTTACGATCAACGACAGGGATATCGACGATTATTTCGGTCTGGATACCCTTAAGCTTATCGTAAATCAGCCTCTCGTTCTTACAAACACAAAAGAGAAGTTCGATATTGTCTGCCGCGTAAACGGCGGCGGTGTTTCAGGTCAGGCAGGCGCAATCCGCCACGGAATCGCAAGAGCGCTTCTTCAGTATGACGAATCTCTTCGTCCCGCTCTCAAGAAAGCCGGATTCCTCACCCGTGACCCACGTATGAAGGAAAGAAAGAAATACGGTCTCAAGGCAGCCCGCCGCGCGCCGCAGTTCTCAAAACGATAAATTATATTATTGTTTATCCTTACAGCCCTGTTCATTCAGGGCTGTTTTTTATTTGTCACCTTTGCCGTTTTGCTCCTGCGGGTCCTCGCAGCACAGCTGCTGCGGTTGCAGAGGAAAATATGCCGCCAACATATTTCCTTTTTCTCCGCAACAGTTCTCAAAACGATAAATTATATTATTGTTTATCACCACAGCCCTGTTCATTCAGGGCTGTTTTTTATTGCGAAATTCCAAATTATAATCTAATTCTTTGTTTTAATTTTATTTTTTAAAATTTAATTTATTTTTTTATTTATAATATCATATTTCGCATTAATATTAGTTTAGGGGAATTATTTTTTCAAACGAATTGTACATTGGATACCAACCACATTCACCGTATTTTATTTCAGCATAAATGGGGCGTGATAAAACATATTGACAAATTATTGACAATTTCACAGTTGTATTTTATACTGAAAGAGGTATATATTATGAAAAAAATATTTTCATCCTTGCTGATTTCAGCACTGATATTATCCATTTCATCCATCTGTGTATATGGGCTCACCGTTCCCGACGGCTCTTTAAGATGCACGATATCAACCAACCAGTCTTCCTCCTACTCGGATTACGTAATCGGCACCGATAAATATTTCGGCGGACAAAACTACAGTGATTCATCCCACAAATTAACGGTGTCTTCGCAGTGCTTTTCACCGCAGAGCGGATGGATATTTGACCAAAAAATAGCCGTTAATCCCGGAATGGAATTTTCACAGAGACGCACAACGAAGTATGCCGCCGCTGTATCTTGGCGTGTGCATCTTGCGCCTTACGGAATCTATTCAAGCGGATGCAGAGGACTCGGATATATCTGGCACACCTAAACATCTGTTTTCCAATCATATTCTTATGCACTTCGGCGCACTGTGCTGCTTTAAGGCAGTGCGGTGCGCCGCTTTTTCAGAGGTACTCTATGGGCGTTTTCAAATCGGCTTTCAAAATATTTTTCAGATCAAAGCTTTTGAGTTTACTGTATGCAGCGTTGACGGTAGTTTTTATATATACTTTGGTATCGAAGCGCTCCGGCAATTTCTTTATGTATGATAACAAGATTCTGCCTTTTTCCATGTATAGTTTTGCGTTTTTTGCGTTTTTGGGATTCGAGTATTTCGCGAAATGCAGGGCGTATAATCTTGAGGATTGTTTGCGCGCCTCAAAAAACGGGTATGCAAGAATGCTGTTCTCTCAATTCGGCGTTATCAGCATTTTAGTTGGGATATTTATGGTTATTGCACTCGTCATCTACACCGCTGTATTTATCAAAGGAGCGGTTTACAATCCGATGTATTTCCCGCAGCTCCTTCTCAGCATATTTCTGAATTATTTTCTGGTTCCGCTGACCGGCTCCGTATTCGGACTGTTTTTCGCAATGTTCCTAAAAAGGCTGACGGCTTATCTGCTGCTTGTTCTGATAACCCTGCTCGGCAGCCCGCTCATCCTCGGTATAGATGTAGTGATATACGAAATAACCGGCGCGGACATTTCCGTTTTTTTCAAAATATTTGACTTTTTTCCTCCCGATCTTAACTGGATTCCGCTCTACGCATTAGGGTCATCCGTGCTGCCGCACAGATGGTGCGTGCTGCTGTTTTGGATATCTTTTATGCTTTTCATAATGATATTAAAATTCTCAGATAAAAGAGGAATTAAAAAAGCGCTTAGATGCGTCTCCCCCCTTGTTCTCTCTATTATATTTCTTGCCGTTTCCGTAACGCCGGCGTCAAAAGCTCTGCGTGCCAGCGACAATATGACAGAATCCACTATGGCGGACAGTACATATTATGAGAACGCAAATATGACATATTCGGAGTCTGATTTTTCCATTACCCAATATAATGCGGAGCTGTCAGTATTCTCCAAGCTCAACGCCAAGGTCAAAATGACAGTCGATAAACCGGATTTGGAAAAATATGATTTTACGCTGTATCACGGGTATAATGTTGCATCCGCTGAGGATCAAAACGGCAAGGCGCTTGAATATGAGCAGAACGGTGATTATCTGACGGTCTATCCGTCCGGGGAAACAACGGAAATCGCACTGAACTACAGCGGCTTTTCTTCAACCTTTTATGCAAACGCACAAGGGATTTTTCTGCCCGGCTATTTTCCGTATCTTCCTCAGAGCGGCAAAAAACTATGCTACAACTACTATGACATTTCCCTTTCACGCCTTGAATATGACGAAGATTCGATTTTCAACATAAAATTCAATGCACCGAGAACCGTTTATTCAAACCTGAAGAAAACAGGGCAAAACACCTTCAGCGGTAAAGGCAGCCCTGCCTTTTTGAGCGGACTTTATGATGATTACACGGCTGATAGCGGTATAAGAGTAATATATCAATACATGAATCCGCAAACTCCGAATGATGACTCGGTTAAAAAGATTCTTCAACAACTCGTAAACAACAAGGATATCGATCCGAATGTAAAAACGATCATGCTGATACCCAATAATAATATAACTTCCGCATTCCTTACCTATACGGATTTCGGCGACCATATTGTCTGCTCGGAGCTATCGTTATTTCATTCCTTAAAGGAAGCGCAATTGAGAAATCCCGATAAAGAAGGCGTATATTATTTTTACAATACTTGCGCCGATATGTCTGACTCCGATTTAGCGGATTATTTGGATTTTGCAAAAGACCCGAACAACTTAGACGGAATTTTATCGGTTGATTTTTGCGAAATGATGGAAAAATACGGAAAAGACCGCTGTTTTGAAATGATGAAGCAATATCTGAACGATGAAAATGATTTGCGCAACAGCTATCAGTTCTTTGAAGATGCACTGGAGGCATGAATATGCTGGAATTAAAAGACCTTACAAAAAAATTCGGAAAAAAGGAAATCTTAAAAGAAATATCCTATAATTTTGAAACAGGCGTTTACGGACTGCTCGGTCCTAACGGAGCGGGAAAAACAACCTTACTCAGATGCATTACCAAACTCTATCCGATCTCTTCCGGCAGCATTGTGTGTTTCGGCAGTGATATAGCAAAAGACTCCTCATATAAGGACAACATTGGCTATCTGCCGCAGAAATTCGGTCTTTTCAAAGAGCTTACGGTACACGAGATGATGTGTACGCTGGCACTTTTAAAAAACATAAATAAGGAAGAGATCGAATCGGAGGCGCAGCGTTGTCTCTCGCTTGTAAATCTCAGTGACAAAGCAAGCTGCCGTGTAAAAACACTTTCCGGCGGAATGGTTCGCAGGCTTGGTATAGCACAGGCATTACTCGGAAATCCGCAGATCATTCTGCTTGATGAACCGACCTCGGGTCTTGATCCCGAAGAACGCTTAAGGTTTAAAAACATCATTTCGTCTATTGATGATACACATACAATTATAATATCCACGCACATTGTTGAAGACGTTGAAGCACTTTGTGATACCGTATTGATCATGAACGAGGGGCAGATCGTAAATTCCGGCTCCTGTGCAGAAATTCAGGACTGTGCCAAAGGCAAGGTTTATGAGCTTTATGAACAAGACATCCGTCTGCTGGCAGAGCCTTATTATTTGCAGCATAAAACAGACAGAAACGGTGTAAAGTTGATTCAAATTCTTTCATCCGAAAAGCAGAACGGCGGCTCAATACATGAAATTTCGCCAAGTGTTGAGGACGGATATATATGCACATTAAAAAACATATAAAAAATTCCAACATAACAGTCGTACTTATAAAAAGCATCGGGATCATGCGTTTCGTGCCGTTAATAGCAATCAATGTGTTTGCGCTGGGTCTGATCCTGTTAAGCGGATTCGGACGTAAAATGCAGGAAGAAACCGTAATGGATTTCCTGCTTGTAAGCCAATTTTTCTTCCCTGTTTTTTCAGTATGGTGGTCCGTTTTTATACTGCGTGAATTCACAGATGCAAACGGAAGCGAGCTTATTTACACGATCTGCCGAAGGAGCTTGCTTGCATATATTCTTCTCCCGTTTTTGATACTATTGTTAAATATAGCTGTGATTTTGGGAATATGCACGGCATTTTGCAGCATTTTCATATGGGAATTTATAAGGATTATCTGTGTGTGCGTATTTTATTTCGGTCTTATTTATAGTGTTTCTATGTTCAGCCGTTCCACTTCTGTTTCTCTTTTTTCCATAATCATATATACGTTAGTGTGCACGGTTTTCAGGGGCGAAAAGCCGTCATTCCCGCTTTATATGTCTCAGTGGATCATTGATTCAGATGATATTTTTAAAGTTTGTATTCCCCTGCTTATATTCGGTATAATTCTTGTTGCAGCAGGCAGACTCTCCGAAAAAAGGCTTTATACAAATTTATAACAATTTCTCGTATTGGAATATTAAAACAAAAAGCAGGAAGATGTAACGCCCGCAATGTAATGTTGTCATTATGTAAACCGCAGTGTAAAGCAGGGTTTATAGAAATCGCCGCGCTTTTCGTGTTTCATATAGCTGTAAGCAAAACACGAAAGGAGCGATAATATGAAATATTTAAGAGCGCTTGCCGTAATGCTTTTCTTCCCTTATTACGCAAAAAAATAATATAAAAAGGCTTGAACATTTGATTTGTTCAAGCCTTTTATATTGCTGTTTGATTACAGTTTATTCAGCGTTGTTTTCGCTGTCCTCGCTGAACTGCGCCTCACGGGCAGCCTCCTGTTCGGCAAGCCTGTCGGCACGAATATCGGCAAGCTCCGCTATCATCTGGTTACGCAGATTTCCGTGAATCGGATAGAGGATAAAGGAAAGTCCGTAAAGTCCTCTTGCGAGTGCGGGAAGTATACAGAACACCGCCCAAATACCGCTTAAAACCGTAGGATCCGTCTGCGGTATCGCGTTTCCGAGCGAGTCCGTGAGCGGAACATAATTGATCCAAGTGAGCACCATGCCCGAAAGCCAGCCGGTAACCGATGTTGCAAGCTTAGTGAAATAACCCTGAACGGTAGTGACGAGCGCCTCGTTTCTGAGTCCGTGCTTCCACTCCATATAATCAAAGGTCTCCGCGCAAAGAACAGGACCGACAACAAGGATAAGCTTATTCGGCAGACCGCAGATCGTGAGCGCGAATATGACCCAGATCAGGTTGAGGATATAATTATCCTGAAAAGTTTGACCGAACGGATGATAGCCGATTATGAAAGTGACAGTGTATGCCACGCCGCCGAAAACACCAGCCACGATAGCCGTGGTGCGCGCGCCGAACTTTTTAATCATTTTCGCGGCAAGCGGCACCATAAGATAGTTAGGTATACCCGTAAACAAGCCGCAGACTGTTTGGTTTGCAAGGTTGCCGGTATTGTTGAGCCAGAAATACTGCTCGCTTGAGCCGCCGACAGCCTTGAAGTTGTTGAAGAAATCCGCAAATATGATGGCGAACAGCGGACGGTTCGTGAAAATCTGTTTAACAGATTCCAGCACGGAGGTCTCATTCATTTCCTCGCGCGACTGGAGCGGCACACGCTCACGCATATTAAAGAAGCCCCAAACGGCAAAGACCGCCGAGAATATGAGCATAAAATACGCGAAGCTGGAATACACGCTTTCCATCGTTATGCTTGAATTGATTCTGGGCAAAAATTCAACGAGCACGGGAACAAGCGACGGAAGCCAGGTTCCGAAAAGCTCAAAGAACTTACTTGTTGTGATCAGGCTGTTTCGCTCGTCGGGGTTGGGTGTGATATTATATATCATAAGGCCCCAAGCACCGAAGTAGCTCATACCGAGTCCGTAAATTACGATCGCTATGGCGGACCAGATGACCTTGCCCGTTGAACTGATATCCGGCGCTGTAAACATCATGGCGCCGCCGATGAGCCAAAGCGGAAGCGGCAGAATGAAGAACGGGCGGATACGACCCCAGCGTGTTCTGGTTCTGTCTATTACAAGGCCGGAGATGGTATCATCTACCGCGTCGTATATTGAAGAAAACAGATTTATGTACGCATAAGCAGTTGTATTCAGCTTGAGGAACTGAATCATAAAAAATTCCTTGTAAGTGCTAACAAACTGGCTGAGGTTTTTCTGACCGAAATTTACAAGCACGTACGCTGCAATTTCCTTCGGAGTCAGATAGCGCTTTTTGGTATACGCGAGCTTATCGAGCTCCGCCTCCTCCTTTGCCAAAAGGTCTTGATCTTCCAAGGTATCACCGCTTTCAAAATCCGTAAAATAATATTATAACATTTTAAATATATCAAATATTTAAGAATTAATCAATATACAAAATCAAATATTATACTAAATCTCACAATATGTCAAAAAATCGGATATCAATTTGTGCAGGTTTTATGAAGCGATCTGTTCTTTTTGACCACTGCGGATGCCGCTATCAGGCTCAAAATAAGAAGCGCCGGGAATATCACGGAAAACATAAGGCCTCTTGAAATATCACTGCTGCTGCCCGAAAGCATTCCCACCGCAGTGGGGCCGCCGGTACAGCCGAGATCGCCGAGCAGCGCATACGCCGCGTAAACAACGGATGAGATGTTCGGCATATATCTTGCGGAAAGTGAAAAAGTGGCAGGCCACATAGGCGCAACGGCAAGGCCGCACAAGCAACAGCCGCCAAGCGCCACAATGGGATTCGGTGAGAGCGACGCGATCAGATAGGAAAGGATACACAAAACGGAGCAGCCCAGCATGATCTTCATAATATTGACCTTGTCACTGAACTTGCCGTAAATGATTCTGCCTATAAACATCAGCAGCGCAAAAGCGCACGGACCGAGAAGGTCACCCGTTGTTTTGGAAACGCCCAGCCCGGCTTCCGCGAAAGCGGACGCCCACTGGCTCATGGAAAGCTCGCTGGCGCCGGCACAGATCATAACGATACCGAAGATCCAGAACAGCGGGTTCTTGACCATATCGCGCACGTTTCCGCGCTTTCTTTCCTCCTCCGGCGTGCGTATGGGCACAAAACAGAAGCAGACGCCGCCGGTGAACGGCACGGCGGAAAAGAGCAGCGCAAGGATACGCCAGTTTTCTATCCCTGCGGTTTTGAAAAATAAGGTGGAGAGCAGCACAACGGCAACACAGCCGGCGCAGTATGAAGAATGGACGAACGCCATCATACCGGCTTTTTTCTGCGTGGGGCAGGACTCCACGATCGGCGTTATCAGCACCTCAATCAACCCGGAGCCTATAGCATAGAGCACTGTGCATATCAAAAATCCAAAAAACGGATTCGGCATGATATCCGCCATAAAAGACAGCCCGGCAAAGCCGCAGAACGAAAAGACCGTGGCAGTTACCGTCAGCGCCCTATAGCCCGTTTTTCTGACGATGAACGGCGCGGCGGCGTCCACAAAGATCTGGGTAAAAAAAGTAACCGTTATCAACACGGTGAGACTTTCGATGGAAAGCCCGAATTCACTGCCGAAGCGCACAAAAAGAAGCGGCAGAAATGTACTTGCAACAGATTGCGAAAGATACGCCAGACAGCAGGCTGCAAGCGTATGATTGTAATTCCCTTTTTTCATGTTCCCTCTCCTGTAAAAATGCTGATTGATATTATAAAGCATATATTTTACTTTTTCAACTTGATTGCAAAAAATAATAGTGATAAAATGAAAGCAAATCATAATATCGGAGTGATAAAAATGACGTGGGATTTTCATTTGCCCGTTAAAATCATTTTCGGAAGTTCAAAGAGAAAAGAACTTGAAAAATACATAAACGGAATCGGCGGTAAGAACGGCGTGCTCGTCTGCTCCAAAAGCTTTGTAAAAAACGGCACGGCGCAGGAATTCATAGACCGCTCCGGCGGCAGGATAAAAGCGGTCTTCAGCGATATAAGACCGAACCCCACCACAAAGAACGTGAATGACTGCGTGGCGCTTTTAAGGGAGACCGGCGCGGATTTCGCCGTGGCGCTCGGCGGCGGTTCGCCGATGGACTGCTGCAAGGCGGCATGCGCAATCGCAAAAGGAAATGATGTGATTGAAGCCTATCACACGGGCGGAAAGGCGGTAAACGAGGCTGAGGCGATACCAATGATCGCGTTTCCCACCACGAGCGGAACCGCAAGCGAGGTCACAAACATCTCCGTGCTGACCGATACGGATAAAAATATAAAAGCGCCGATGAACGACCCGGCTATGTACCCGAAAATGGCGGTCCTCGACCCGGAGCTTACCCTTTCCGTGCCCCCGCAGGTGACGGCGTCCACCGGGCTTGACGTTTTAAGCCACGCGGTTGAAAGCTACTGGAGCACGCTGAATCAGCCGATCTGCGCCGCATGCTCGGTTTACAGCGCAAAACTCGTTTTCAAATATCTTGAACGCGCTTATAAAGACCCCAAAGACCTTGAGGCGCGCGAAAAAATGGCGACGGCAAGCATAACGGCGGGAGTTGCCTTTTCACACCCGCGCACAACGGGCAGCCACGCCTGCTCCTTTCCGCTCACAAACCTTTACGGCATGCCGCACGGCGAGGCATGCGCGTTTACGCTGGATTACTTTATAAAGTACAACGCCGAGCATGCGGATGGGGAGGGCAGACTGGCGGCGTTCGCAAGGCAGTGCGGATTCAAAAACGCTTATGAAATGGCGGATGAAATCAGCGCTATGAAAAAACGCATGGGAATGAGAACACGCCTTTGCGAGATAGGCTGCACGACCGATGAGCAGATCGCCGAGCTGACAAAAGCAAGCATGAGCATGCTTATGACGAGAAATCCCGTGCCGCTCAGCGAGGAAAATATTCTTGAAATGTACCGCGCTTTAAGATAATATATAAAATGTAATATCTGATTAAGCAAAGCACAAAACGCAGTTCATCCTTTCGGATGAACGAGTATTTTAATAAAGCAAGAGAGGAATTCCGCCCGAAAAACGGTTTCGGTTTTATTTCTCCTGCTTTGATAAGGAGAACAATATGGTTTACGGAGTTATACTTGCCGGCGGAGTCGGCTCACGCATGGGCGGGGACAAGCCCAAGCAGTATCTGACCTTAAAGGGCAAGCCGATCATCATTTATACGATTGAAAAATTTTTCGCCTGCCCCGATTTTGAAAAAATAATCGTGCTCTGCCCGGAACAGTGGGTAGAGCACACCAAAGACCTTGTAAAAAAATATATCGCCCCGGCGGGCGGCAGAATCATTGTTGCCGAGGGCGGCGCAACGCGCAATGAAACCATCATGAACGCTGTGGATATCATTGAAAAAAGCGGCGGTCTTGACGAAGACACGATCATTGTTACCCACGATTCCGTGCGCCCGTTCGTGACCAGCAGAATCATAAACGATAACATTGCGGCGTGCAGAGCCTGCGGCGCATGCGACACGGTAGTTAAAGCGACGGATACGATTGTGGAATCAACGGGCGGCAATAAGATAAGCGCGATCCCAAACAGGAAATATATGTATCAGGGGCAGACACCGCAGTCCTTTAAGGCGCTGAAGCTGAAAAAGCTTTATAACGAACTTTCGGAAGACGAAAAGGAAATACTGACCGACGCGGCAAAGATCTTCGTACTCAAGGGCGAGCCGGTCGCGCTCGTGGACGGCGAGGATTTCAACATAAAGATCACCTATCCGTTTGATATGCGTGTTGCCAAAGCCCTGCTGGAGGACGAGGAAGAATGATAAACACCGTTTACCGCCTTGCGCAGCCCAGAAGATTTGAGATAGCCTTTGAGGATATTGCGCTTTTCGAGGGCAATGTGCTTGTGCGACCCACCCATCTTTCCATTTGCAACGCCGATATGAGATATTATCTCGGCACGCGCGATTCAAAGGTGCTTGCCGAAAAGCTGCCGATGGCGCTCATTCACGAGGGTATCGGAAAAGTCGTGTATGACCCGTCGGGGAATTTCAGGCAGGGCACTTCGGTGGTCATGATACCGAACATCCCCTGTGAGGAGGATGAATACACGGCCGAAAACTATCTGCGCTCCTCAAAATTCTGCGGCTCAACAGCGGACGGCTTTTTGCAGGAATATATTGAGATCTCGCCGAAAAGGCTTGTGCCGCTGCCGGAGGGCATCAACCCGAATGTGGCGGCGTTCACGGAGATCGTTTCCGTTTCGATGCACGCCGTTTCAAGATTTGACGGTATAGCCCACGCGCGCAGAAACGTCATCGGCGTGTGGGGAGACGGCAATTTGGGCTATATAACCGCCCTTTTGCTGAAAAAGAGCTTTCCCGCGTCTAAGGTCTTCATTTTCGGAACAAACTATGAGAAGCTTGCGGATTTCACGTTCACGGACGGCGCTTTTCTTGTGAACGACATTCCGCAGGGTCTTGCTGTGGACCACGCCTTTGAATGTGTGGGCGGAAACGGAAGTCCCGTTGCGATAGAACAGATCATAGACCTGATCAGACCCGAGGGCACGATATCCCTGCTGGGCGTTTCGGAATACGCGGTACCCGTAAACACCCGAATGGTGCTTGAAAAAGGGCTTAGGCTGTTCGGCTCCTCCAGAAGCGGCGTTAAGGATTTTGAAAAGACCGTGGAAATGTATAAAAAGCACCCGGAGATAACGGATTATCTCGGAAATCTGATCAGCTCGGTAAACGAGATCAGAACGCTTGCCGATATCAAAAACGCTTTTGAAAAGGACGCGCGCAAATCTTTCGGCAAAACCATTATGAAATGGGAGATATAATACGGATTTATACACATCGAAAATTCAAAGATCAAATATTTCAAATCGGAATAAACCCATGTTTATTCCGATTTCAGCGTGTAGAAAAAGTTATAAAATAAGAAAAGTATGTATCCCTACACGCTGA
>UQDP01000016.1 GCA_900539845.1 uncultured Oscillospiraceae bacterium
TGTGGGAGTGGCGATTTCCTTATATTCGGTTACGCCGCTTTCCCATGCAGGCCAGGTGTATACGGTTGAGGTGTGTGTTCCGTCATTATTTGATACCGGCTCCGTCGCTGCGGTATTTTCGGGAGCCGTTGGTTGGACATCAGACGGGGCAGTTACCTTCTCTGTATGTCCGTCATTGAAAGTATAAGTATAAGTTACTTCTGAAGGTTCCTCTGCAGGAGCATAACCCCATTCAGGCCAAGTGAACATGGTCTGAGGAGATCTTTCGCCTTTCTGATACTGAACACCATTCCAATTATAAGGAAGTGCAAGCGTAGCATCATAGCCAACGATATACTTTTGCTCCTCAATACCGAAAGCTGTTTCAATCTGGCAGCCAACATTGGTATTCATAAGTCTGATAACCTCAGTAAGGTCAACGGTTTCATCCGTTAACAGCTGGAAACCAACACAGGCAAGAACCTGACCGGGAAGAACGCAATCGCGATCGACTTCAGTTTCGTCATCAAAATTATCTGTGTCATCACCCATTGCAGCAGCAAAATACATCTGATCTGCACCATTAAGGGCCATTGAGTATCCGCCGTTGCTTGAACCGGACTTATACATTGTTATATCCTCAAGTACGGGTATATCCTTACCTGTGGATAATGCATCTCTTCTACCATATTCGGCAGGCGTTAACACTTCGGGATCATAATCAAGAGTTAACTGCCAAGATGATACAAGGTCAAGTCCCGTCATTGTAAAATAAATACAAAATACTCCATCCGGAGAAGCCAGATCTGCTTTTGAAATTGAAGTAGGATCTAAAGTCTCACCGGCGGTGGAACTGAAGAATCCGTAACTGTCGTATCCGTCATAGTCCATTACATAAGAATGCAATTCAACATCATAATCGGTTGAAAACGGTTCCTCACCGGGAGCGGCACCCTCATTCAGAGGATTATCTACTGCAAGTGCAGAAAGAGGAAAGCTAAAAGCTACCATCAGGACGGAAAGTAAGACAGCCAAAGCTTTTTTCAAGCTTTTCATCAAATATTTACCTCCCTAAATTATTCAAGGATAATATTGAAGTAATCCATCTCGCCGCTGCTAATATTAATGAAATTACTATAAATATTATAATCGGCTACGGTTATGGTGTCACTTCTGTTCAAATCGATTCCTAGATCGTAATTAACATCGTCTGATACTGTATTAACAGCTTGATTATAAATATTAAAGTCGGCAACAGTAATCGTACCACTGGCGTTAAAATCACACGCCACAATTCCGACCATGGTTTTAGAATCAATATCCGCACCGTTCACAATAACGGTAAATTCTCTTGAAAAACCGTATTGATAGGTTACCGTTGCGGTATATTCACCGTTCGGCACATTTTCAAGCGTGAATCTGCCGTTTTCATCCGTTACTGCGCTGATATCGCCTTTTTCGGTTGAAACCGTTACGGTTGCGCCTGTGGTTGCATAGGAGCCGTACTCATCTTCCGGGGAAGCGAGCGCGCCTATATACGCAGATACGTTGTAATACTGTGTGATATCCGGCGAAAGATCACAGGTCATAGGATAGACCGTGCCCGAAAAGCCGGAAGGCGATGAAAGCGCATAGCAATCATACACCCAGCCGGTCTCGGTTTGATGCGCATCGCCGAAATCGACCTCTATAAAAGTAAACAGGGGATCCGCGTTCACTACCAAAGCTTCATTCATATCAACAGGGGTCTCGGAAGTTACCGTTAACCCGATGCTGATCAGCTGAGCCCCATTATCGGGCAAAAGCGTTTTATCCTCATTTTCAGACATTAATCCGAAAATGAAGCTGCCCCCGGTAACCAATGGACCGATTCCATCCAACTGCGGTAAGGTATCGGAAAGCATTGTGCTGCCCAACAGGGAAAAAGAAAGAATATCGCTATCATACGAAGCCGTGAATTCAAGTTCTGAAATCGAAGCAAGGTCTGAAACAGACAGCGCCATAGTATAGTTTCCCGCGGACAAGGCATTTCCGTCGCACGGATTGCCCTCGCTGTCCGTATACGAAGCCGTTATGGCAGGCGCCTGTGTTCCCAGCTCTGTTTCCGCTGCTTTAGCTAAAAAAAGACCGGATTGCCCAAGGGTCAGAGTAAGAGTAAGCGATAAAACTGAGAACAGCGATATGATTCTTTTCATTGATAGATTCTGCATATTGATCCCCATTTACTTTAAGCACCGTATACGGCAGAGCTGCAAGCTCCACCGTATACTTGGATATAATTTACTGAATTACAGTATCAGCATAGCTAATCGTGTCTGTTGTCTGGTTAACGAACTGACTATAGATATTATAATCTGCAACAGTTATTGAATCACTACGGTTCAAATCTATTCCCAGATCATAATTCTCCTCACCAACGAGTGTATTTACTGCCGCATTATAAATATTGAAATCTGCTACAGTAACTGTGCCGCTGGCATTAAAGTCACAGGCAACAATACCAACCATTGTTGTGGATTCTACATTCTCGCCGTTTACAATAATTGTAAAGGTTCTTGGGAATCCGTACTTGTAAGTGATTGTTGCTTCGTAAGTTCCGTTCGGTACGTTTTCAAGAACAAACTTACCTGTTTCATCCGTTACAGCGCTGATCTCGCCAGCGTCTGTATTGATGGTTACAGTTGCGCCCGTTGTTGCATAAGTACCATTTGCGTCATTAGTATTCGCAAGAGCGCCTACATAAGCGGAAACCGTATAACCCGATGCAGCAACAGCCTCTGTGAGACCGTTTTCAGCAAGCATAAGCGCTTTTCTGATGTTGTATACATCGGAAACCTGAAGTGTATAATCGTCCTTATTCGCGGGCTGGTAAATACCGCTTTCTTTATATGCGTAAGATGAATTGCCTGCAACAGCAGCATCAACCGCAGCATCAAGAGCGGAGATAAACGCTGACCAGCTTTCCGCAGTATAAGTAACGCCATCCGGGTTATTATCCGCAGTGTAAGTTACGTCGTTAACCGTGTAAGAGTTGTTCTCCGTATTCACAACAACAGAAAGATAAGAAGTATCCTTTTTATCTTTGTTTTCGTTGCTCTTGCCGTTTACGGCACAGGAGATTTCCTCCTCAAGCTTATCGCCGATATAGCCGCGTTCCTCAACACCTGCAAGGTAGATCTGGAACAATCTTGTGGCTTCTCTAAGCTCAAATACCGTTGCGGAAGAATTTGCTTCAGACTGATCAAGATCAACTTCAGCTACGAAATCAGAAAGCTCGTAAGCCGTTGAGTTCGTTGCATTATACTCTGTAAGCTTATCCTCTGCTTCGGAATCAAGAGCGGAGAACGCAAGCTGACGTGTTCCGTCTTCATCCACAAGATAATAATCGTTGTAATAATCGATCTGAATAAGCGCTTCAGCATCTCTGCCTGCAGCAGCCATATTCTCGTAGCTTATTACTTCGAAATCAGCATTATTAAGCTCGCTTCTTACAAGAGCAACCTGCTGGAACAATGTTGTTCCGTAAGAAACATTCAGATATTCCTGAACAAGCTGATAAGCATATTCAAGTTTATCTGTTGCAGCGGCAATAATACCGCGCATATCAGGATCGTCTATGATGCTGAAAGACGTATTGGCAAATTTGATCTGCCAATCATCATCCGTCGAGCTTGTTGACATACCCGATGAATCTCTGTAAGTGAAGTTCACTTCATTATAAAGCAGTGCGCCGGTTGCATCCGTTGCCTGTTCGGAAGTCTCTACATAGTAAGGATCTGCAAACAGTTCGCCGGAGCCGGAGCCGAGATCCTGCCATTCTCTCTTGTACTGAATGTCGTTCAAAAGATGCCATTCAGCAACTGTGTCCTGACCGGGTTCTCTTACCTTAACAACCTTGATGTCCGTGCCGTTAATGGTGTAAACATCAAGTGTCTGCGGCGTGCCGCCTATTGAGATTTCAACATCATCGCCGGTATCCGTTACATTACCGTCCGCAACCTTCGTGTTGGAGAATATCATGTTTTCATAAACATAAGATCCGTCTGTGCCCTCATAACGGGTTACATAGTAATGACCGTTATTCTCATAAGCGCGAACGGAAGAGAATGCATCATTCTCCATAATCGAGCTGGTTGCAGGCATATAGGCAATATCGCCGATCGGGTTTGTGGTTGAATCATAACGAGCAAGATCAGCCTTAGCGGAACCGTACTCAAGAGCGTTACCAGTTGTGATAGGCGTTTCCTGAGCTGCAAGGCCATCCATAGCCGCCTGATAGAAGTAGTCATAAACATCTGAATTGCTTACATCGGTGCTTGAATAACTATTAATAAATTCAAGAGCCTGCGTGTAAACAGAATTCAGTGTTTCAACTTCACCGGAATCGTCAGCAACGGTGATCGTCATTGTGAAGTTACGCGGATTAGAAGAGATAATTCTGTAGTTCATCGTGGTCTCCGCGGAACCTACATTTGTTTCCTGATCCCAAGAAAGGAACGGAACCGTTGTATCCGCACCGTTATTAAGCTCTGTCTTGTTGAACGAAAGAACGATACCCGAAATACCTGAAGAACAGGTAACGTCGTTATAGTTCGTCTGAGAATTATCGATCAAAGTCTTATAATTATCATTTGAACCGAACGGCAGATAGATGGCATTATAGGTGCCGTCTGCATTGACATCCGCATAGTGAGAACCGGCGGTATAGCCGTCTCCGAATGTGAAGCTGTCAATATTCTCATAAGGACAAACAACGTGGAATCTGTAATCCTGGATCGTGAGGTCGTTCTCCATAAGGGCAAGAAGATCCGTCCTGTTAACAGGAGTAGTTGACCAAGCACCATCCTTATAATAATCATAATAGAATGTATTTATGATATCACCGGTTGAAGGATCGCAGGTTACGGCGAAATAGCTGTCTCCGCCGAGAGCCGGATTCGTGCTGGAAGCAACAATACCGTCTACAGACCTTGAAGCAGTATCAACATTGTTCTCAATATGAACAGTGTAATTGATATTCTCAAGCTGAGAAGTTCTTACAATAACCGTATTGGGATACTGAAGATTGCCTCGACCGATATTTATTCCTAAAAATGTATTTTCGAAAATCCACGCAGTCTGAGATGAATATGTACCGGTATTTCCGTTTTCACTCGGATCCCAGAACTCGGTAAATCCGCTCTTCTGGTTTGAATCATAAGTAAGGTTATACCAGTCATTCTCCGTTGTGGCGTAGTAGAACAGTCTCTTTGTAAGGGTCTGATCATACTCGTCATCATACGGGTTGCCGTTCTCATCAACGATCTTATAGTTAACAGTAAATGTTACTATAGCTTCGTTGGAACCGCCGAAATCACCTTCGCCGAGTGAACCCTGAATCGTGAAAGTGGTTGATGATTCAGGATCAATAAGCGTATCATAGCTGCCTATGCTGAAAGAACCCTTATCATAATAGAAGTTTTCTATTTTGATATAAGATCTGTCAAGCTGCGTCCACTCGCCGGAAGCATTCTTAACATTACGGTTGATACCGTGACCCGTATTCTCAAATGTTACGTCAAAATCCAAAGGAGAGCCGTAATCATAAGAGGACACAGCGCTTTCAGTTGAAGAAAGCTCAAGATCGCCTACTTCATAATCCTGAAGCTGCGGAGCGAATGCGGGAACAAAGCTTGCAACCGCCTGGGCAGCGAACATTGCGCCCTTCCAGATCGTATCGGGGAACGAAAGGATTCCGCCGAATTCAGCGATGTTCATCAAAGCTCTGCCAAGAACACCGATATCATTATCGTTGCCAACCTGTCCACCGATAACATCTCTCTGGATCACACTGTGGAACGGGTGGTTAAGAGCGTCTCCTGTTGCGTCAGGAACAACATCAATATTATAATTGTGCTGACTTGAGTAACGAGCGTTAAGAACTCCGTTAAGGAGGTCTTTTACAAGATCGTAAGCAACAAGGTCAATACCCTTCGTGCTGATGGACGGTGCGCCGATAATCGTGGCGAGTCTGTAAATAAAGTTGGTGATTCCGCCGCCGTTTGTTTCCTCATGACCGGCAGTATCGCCTATATCAAGAACGCTCAAAACGATATCGTTCCAAATAAGGTCTTCGGAATCAAACTGACCGTATTTCGAATCAGAACCGAACTGAAGCTCGCCGAGAACCGGCATAAGCTTATTGGCGATAATATCAATATTATCCCAAATAGAATTGCTTAATGTAATCAAGCAGTTGCCGCTTGTATCAACACAGCCGAGAAGCGTGCCCGCGCCCTTTTCATTCGCATAGTATACAACTACCGAATTGAGAAGAGACAGCAGATCCGTCTTCGTTTCCAGCTGCTGCGCATAAGTCTGTGCGGTTGCTACATCATAAATGCTCCAGTCATTTCCGTTGCCGTCAGTAACAGGAACATACTGCGTCATAACATAGCCGACAGCATCGCGGCACATTGCAAGAATCGTCTCGAAGCTTACATCATAATATCCTTCGCCGTCCTTGGTAATCATTGCTGAATAATCAAGATGCGGAAGAATATAAGATAAGTATTCCTCAAGGCAAACTGCTGCAACGCCCTCTGCGTCCTTGCAAGCATCCCATTTATCCGTATGGATATGACCGAGAAGGTCGGGAAGATTGTTTTCAAGGCAAGCAATAAGGAAGGGGATCATCGCTTCTTCAAAGTTTGTCTCTGAAAGAACAGCTTCCGCTGTATTATTATTATGATAGAAAGCGGAAAGGATGTTCTCATCTGTTGCATCTGCAACATACTGAACAACTTTAAGCGCGTTCTGAACCAGAGTTGTTGCTATTGTTGAAGCGTCTGTCGTGTTTCCTGTAGTTGCAAGAGCCGCTGCGTCATAATCGGGAAGGAAATCCTTAACTGCCGCTACAAGGAAATCATTAAATGCGCCCAGAATTGATGTGTAATTCTGGTAGCTGTTTTCCATAAACGCGTCAATATTGGGAGTTCCTGTGCACTTGAAGTTTGTATTAAGAGGACCTGTTTCAGCCTCAAAATAGTAAACCATAAGCGGGCTTCTGCGAAGCTCGTTGAAAAGCTTTGTAGAATCAATATCTCTCCAGTTGTATGACGGATCATCAACAACGCTTCTGTCGTAAGTCAGATCCTGCTGAACCTGTGCAAGATCAAGCCCGGATTCCTGTGCCCAAGCCTGAACATATGAATCTGCATAGTTGCTTGCTACATCCTCGTAGTTCCAGTCATAGCCCTTGGCAAGATACCACTCTGTATAATTCCAGTCATAATCTTTGACTGCGGAATTGAGCAGTCCGAGCGTGGGTGAAAGAACGGTTTTCCAAGCAACTTCAAGCGCTTCGTATGAGAACTCAAAGAGATTCATATCCGGCTCAAGTGACAGATTCACATCGTCCGTACCGTCTGCATCTTCGTCATACTGGAATATGTAGACATTACCGTCGGCAGTATAACAAAGATTGGGATCTTTGATTCCCTGCTCATACAGATCTCTTGAATTTGTGCCGTCCGGGTAAGTTACCTGAACATTGATCTGCTGAAGCAGATTTTCGCTTAAGGCTCTGAAGAGCATCGTATCAAGATCATAGCCTTCAACCTGATTATACATATTATTAGCTTCCTCTTCGGTAAACCAATCCGTATAATCCGTGATAAGCCTTGTTACGATATTGAAGATCAGATTGTTTTGATAGCCGCTCGGCAGCCCTCCGTCAAAGAGGAGACTGAACAAGCCGTCGTTGAGCGCCTGCCAAACATCCACACCTACAATGTCTTGAATCAGCGTACCAAGATTGAGCTGACCCGTAAACACCTGCTTGAGGACTGCTTTATTGCCGTCCCAGTTCGAAGTATTTCTGTAAATGAGGAGGAACAGAGTTTTAAGGATGTCTTTAGCCGAGTTATTGGCTCTGTAATCCTTTCCGCATGCAGGGTATCCGCTGCTAACCGATTCGTAGCTTAAATTTCCGATATCGCTGAGGTTAATGTTCCTGGCGTCGCCCGCCATATTAACTAACCAATCGTAGTTAGTGAGAAGATCATTTACCTGAGAAATGATATCAAGCAATCCGCTTACGCTGTCAATTGTACCGCTGAGTCCAAGATCTCCTACAAGGGAGAAGGAAAACGATAATGACAGGTCGCCGAGAACGCCGTCCAAATAATCAAGGACTGCTTCGGCAGTCTGATCATCGGTAAGCTCTACCCAACCGAGTGCGTTGATCTGATCTGCAATTTCATCGTCATGATACGGTGAATTATTTGCAGCGAAGGCTGTAAATGCTCCTGTGAGCACAGAAAGCGACATTACAACTGCGAGAAACAAAGCAAGCAATTTTTTGCCGAATTTTGTTTTCACAAATTTACCTCCATAATATTTGTTTTTAGATTAAATGAAGTACCATCAAAAACTGCGTATCTTACTCTGACCAACGGGCAATCCGTATTAGCAAGCAGCACCGAAAAACAATGCAAAGCAGTTTAAAACAGAAAATAATATATTTACTCCATTTAATCCCATTAAAGCACAGCGTGAAAAGAAAGTCAATATTAACAATTCGTAAATAAAATTTTTGTGAGATATGCTAAATTTTGAAGTTCCGTTTTGTGTATTTTGCCGCCGAGCTAATTAACATAAAATTTACACTTTTTTTACTTTTGATTCATAATTATAAGCGTGACTGTGCTTTACTCAGAGTAATTGCTGTAAACCTTTTTAGCTTTACACAACAACATATTGTATATATTTCGTCATGCATATACTTTTTACGCGGTGTTCGGTAAAGTCTTTCTGCTTTTCGACAAATTCAAACAAAAAAGCGAAATATTTCCGAATCCTTTGTTCATGTTTGCCTAAATTTGAGAAAATTCGAAACGGTTTTGCGTTGATTTTGGCAAGCAAATATTAACAGTCTGTGAAAAAGGTGTTGACTTCTTTTCTTATATTTGGTATAAATAAATTGTATTGTTCGTGCGTGTGGATATTTTGCGCCCAAAAAGCAGGAAAGTGTTAAAATACTTGCACACTTTCACCGCCTGCCGGCGCGGATCTCCGCTCGTAAGGGATATTTCCCAATCATAAAAGAAGGAGAGATGATTATGAAAACGAGCAAACGGTTACTCAGCTTTTTCTTAGCTGTAGTAATGGTGATCACGACTTGCTCCGTTGGCTTTGTGGCTTTCGCAGCCGATCCGGAACAATCCGTTTTCACCGTGCCAAAGGACGAGAACGAAGCTATCGAGTTTACATACGATGGCTTGAACGCTCTTGTCGACGAATATGCTCCTGTTCTTATTGAAGCCCTGCGCGAAACGCTTGAGGGCATTGAAGGAGCGAATATTGACGTCGATGCCATTCTGGCAGCAGACGAACCCATCAATGAGCTATTGGCGCAGCTTTCGCCTTGGCTTATGGGACTGATCGGAGATACAGGCGCCAGTGCCGAATCCGTTCTCGGTTCCAGCTATGACGTTTTCAGTAATACTCGTTACAGTTACTTGGAAGGTGACGGCTCAGGCATGAGTTTCTGGAATCTTTATTCTTTCTGTAATGAGCACCAAAACGACGGCGGAGCCATCGGCGAATTCAGTTCCGAAACTTTCAGCAAGCTTTCCGAACTGCTGAACGCGTATTCCTCTGCTGAGACTTCGCTTGACGCAAGCCTTGCCGCAGTGGACAACGCACTGCAAACATTACTCGGAAGCACCGGCTATGCATTGTTCTATTACGATGGAACAACGCGTGACTACGCAATTTCGTATAATGATACGAGTGATCCGCAGTATGAATCTGCATTACGCGGCGTTCAAAATACCGGCATGTATTCTTCACTTCCTGCCAGCAAAGCAAACATAGGCAATGTTCTCTGCGTGAACGGAACAACACTCGGTCAGCTTACTGCAGCTATTGAGGCAAACGGAAATGTTTATGACAGCACAATACCCGGTGCCGCCGCTGACCAAACACCTATTGATTTCAATCCTTTCATCGCGTATACAACCTACTACGCAAAAAAGGCGTTCATTATCGGTCAGGATGAAACACTTTCCCTTCTTGATGCCATTTACTACTATTACAATCAAAATATCGTTTCAAATTCCTACCAGATTTTAGCTTCTTTATATGCCAATATAGACTACGATGCAATCGTTACATCTATGATCGGCACGCGTGAAGACTATGAATCAGACGAGGCGTATCAGGAAGCCTATAACAACGCTTATGCATCCCTTACCGTTGAATTCCCGCAGTCACTTTTGAATACATTTTTGGGTGAAGATATCACGGTTCAATGCAGCCCGCAAGTGTATTGGTTTGATTCTCTTTTGAAAGACCATCCGGCGGACACATTGGATGGATCACTATTAGGCTCCTCTGTTGGATACACAAAAGATAATGCACATCTGTTCGACGGTTTTTATGAGGCTTTTGTTCTGTCGCAGACAGTTCTTATGAAACCCGGTGACTCCTCTACAGATAACTGGTATGATTATTCTGTAGCATACCTTTTAGTTGCAACCGGTATTTTCGACAACATTCAAGCTGTTTTTGATGCAGAGGAAGAATCAAAACTGGATGATACAGAGTGGACTCAGCTGAAAGAGCTTTTGCTTGCCAACCCAGATGTCTCCACTGCCGCTGATTTAGCGCGTCTTGTTGAAAGCAGCACGGAAATCACCAATCAGGTTTTGAAATACTGTGCTTATTCTATGCACAATAATATACTTGGCGAACTTAGAGCTTGGAATCCAGGTCAGCCTCTCGGGAAGCGTATGCAGAACTTTGCAAACTTCATTGACGCAAACTTTTATACGTCCTATGTAAGCCGCGAATTCCGAAATGAAACCGAAACTGCTTTAAACAGTGATTATACTGAAGCCGCTGTTGAATTATTTAAAACCGAGTATGTAGCATCTTCAATAACAACTACTTACAGCTTCTCCGAATACGCTCCGGAGCCCGATGTTGCTATTGAGATCGTAAACACACTGATCAACGGTTATCTGGAACAGTATCTTGATCCTGACGCACCTGCTTTGTTCCCGGGTCTTATTGAGCAAAACATATCACAGATTCTCAACAATCTTCTGACTACGCAGGTAGACCTTTTGGATGAGTTACGCGATATTTATTTGAGACTCGCGAACGATCCGATTGAAACATTGTTTGAGATGCTTCCTCTGCTGGTTGTCCTGCTTGATGAAGTTGTCGTTCCCATTCTTTTCAACACACCGGCAACTGATACGGATCCGGAGGATACATTCTACGGCGTGGCAAATCTTCTTCTGCTGTTCCTCGGCGATTACAGTCAGGACGGCGGTTCCGATATAGGTATCGGTCAGCTCGGCTGGAACCTCAATGATCTTGTTCCGACTCTGCTCCACTGGCTGAACGGAGATAATGATTATACTTATACCTATTATAATCGTACGGACAACGGTGACGGAACTTATACTTACAACGAACCGACGACCGGCGCTAACGGCACAAAATATGACGATAACGGCGATCCGACCGGTCTTGTACCTGTTATAGTCAACATCTATTACGTAGACAGCTTCCTTGCAAACGCTTCTATTTTAGATCTGTATGAAGCCGCCGACGGAGAAGACCCGCAGATGGCACAGGCTGTCGGAGAAACCGTTACAACGCTCGTTACATTCGCAACAGAAGCGGTAGACGAATATGTTGCCGAGCACGGAGACGATGTAAAGAGCTATAAATTTGACACTCCGACTACAAAAGGTCTTAACAACCTGCTCGTTTCCATCCCTTCGATTATCGATATTATGGGAACGAAGTTCATGGAAAAATACAATGTTGATTCCGACTGGCGCTTCTTTGATGAAGGCCGCTGGGCAGAAGACGATGACGGATGCAGATACAATGTCGTCGTGCAGAACTTTAAAGATCTCACAACCGGCGGTTCTGCTGAAGACGTTCTCAGCACATTCGTTGATATGTTTATCAACAACTGGTTCAACGCGATTACAGACTTCCTGAATGACGTTGTTTCAGACAAGGATAATGACATTACCTCAAACATCCCGATCGTGACGTCTCTGCTGAACGCAGTGGATCTGTTCGGTGAAAAGAGTGTTCTTACGGATCTTCTCAACGGATTCTTCCTGTTCACAAGGAGCGATGATTACTCGTTCACATTTGAAACGCAGAAGAACGGCTATGTAGGTCTGGATACACTTAACGCTTATTTCCTTCTTATTAATCTTGATAAAATCGTAGAAATATTTACCAATATTGTTAATGCGAATCAAGACACCGGCTCCGGCGACACGGGAACGGATACCGGAAACCCTGATACAGGTGAAGACACCGGCAACACAGGCGATTCGGGAGAATCCGGCGGAGGATTTGATATCTCTACTATCCTCGGACCGATCCTTGAATCACTTAACAATGTAGGTCCTATCGCAAACGACAGTGAAAACATCAAAGGCGCATCCGAATTAATCGACGCGCTTGACTCGCTTCTTTCAGCTCTCCTTTCAAACGGATATATGAATGACTACCAGCTTGATAAGGTAGACGGAGTCCTTTCCGGCGTAGTCACATTCCTTGTAAACCACTTCGGAGAAGACAAGGCAGACGAAGTTTGGTATCTTGTTACCGAGTACCTAAAGATTCTCAATGCCGGAAGCGCAAATGAAGACGGTTCTGCCAATGCAGACGCGAACGCACCTGTTGACCCGAACAAGGTATACACAGAAGAGAATCTTTCAAACATCGTTACGCAGACCTATGTTTTGATTGAATCGCTGATCAATGATAAGCTTGTTCTTGCAGGCGATGAATATCACCTTATAAACAGCACTGTAAACGGCATTATTTCACCGAGCGCCATTGCTGTTAACTCCGATTCCATCGATCAGGACATTATGGAATACTTCAGTTGGTCTGATCTTTCGGCTTCAAGCTACGCAACCGATCTCGGATTCAATTTCAGCAAAGGCGACAAGGAAGCGTTCTATGAGAATCTCATTGATTCCCTCGGCGTCATTCCGTCCATCCTCGGCGTTCTGCTTGTTGACGCAGGAATGTATGACAATGTATTGTCCCCTGTATTCGGTACGATTTGCAATGCTATGGGCGTAAGCTATACAGCCACACTTCCTGAAGACGCAACCGGCGAAGACGCTGTTTATACGGTAATTGAGACGGTTTCTAATGTTCTCGGCTCATTCCTTAACGCGCCCGTATCCGGATTACTTGGTCTGGTAAGAGCGATTGTGGCGATCGCACCCGACAGCTTCCTCAGCGAAGTGATTAACGGTGCGCTTGACCCCATCTACAATGAGCTGAACGGTGCATGTGACATTGTTTCAAACCTTTCACCGACCTTAAGCACAATGCTCAGCGATATTGTTGCCGATTTCAAGACGCAGATCGGCAGCGTAATCCCCAGCAGCAATATTCTGCTTACACTGATCGGTCAGATCGCAGGTACGGATCTCAGCGGAATTCCGCTTGACATCATTCTTAATATCATCAAACCTTATACAGATTCGAATGAAAGACTTCTTTTGATGCTCTACACGGTACTTGTTGACGTACTTACAGATGATTCCATCCTTTCACAGATCATGGGTAACCAGCTTCCCTGGCTCAAGGATCTCCTGACACAGTATGATTCAGCAAGTCTGCTCAAGCTCATAAAGGATATTGTTAATTCCATTCAGAGCACGAAAGAGATCAAATGGATGTTTGATCAGAGTGCTGCCGGAACCTCTTCCTTCGAGTATCCGACAGGCGTAACCGCTCAGGAGGCAGAAGATGCGATCGACAGCCTTGACGAGCTTGTTGCAAACCTTATTCCTCTTCTGAAAGAATTCGGCGTTGTAGATCAGGATAATCTTGCCGATCTTCTTAACGGACTCATCTTTACAAACGCTAACATAACTGCGGTTGTTAAAGGAATTTACGGCGGAATAGAAAACGCTTCAAACAACGATGTTGACGGTATATTTGTATTCTCACCGTCAGAATTCGCAGATTACCTGATGGACAGCAGCTACGGCGCTACTTTCTCCTCTGCTGCTGCTGCACTCAGAAAATGCAGCACCTGGAGTCAGGTTGGCACAATCAACTGGGGCTTCACAGACGGCTCCGCAAACGCACAGCGCGGATTCGTTCAGGCATTTGCCGCTATTGCAAGACCCGCAAACGATGTGTTTGCAGCGCTTCTTGCAGAAGGCGATGCAAACCTTGCTGCAATCGCTGCTCAGGTTCTCGATGACTTTACGATCAACACGACCGAACAGTCCGGCGACAACACTGTTGAAATTACGCTTGCAAACAATATTCTTACGATAAAAGTAACAAATAACGCAAACGCCAACAGCAAAACAAATACTGTTGAAGTAAATCTTGAGCCTGCAATTCAGGCGCTCAGCGTACTTACGATCAATGGCGGCAACGGCTATCAGAGCGCAATCATTCCTCTGTTTGAAGCACTCAATATTGACAGCTATGTAAGCTACGATCAGTATCTCAAGAATTACAACAAAGCTAAAGACAATGTTCTTATTGATGTTCTCAACCCGATCGTAGATTTCCTGAATGATGTAACAGCCGCTCCGTTTGAAACGCTCACAGCCGCGCTTCCTGACTTCGCAGCATTCCTTGAAGACAACGGACTCGGCAAGATCGTTGACAATCTTCTTGCTCCTATTTCTTCACTCATTGAAGTTCTTGAAGCAAACGGCATTAATATTGACGAGCTTATTGAGCAGCTCGCAGGCAAATCTCTCAAGGAACTTCTTGAAGGTCTTATCAAGATGGATCTCGGAGATGTCAAGCTTGAGCTTACAGACCTTGAAAACAGCCTTAACATTCAGGACATACTCGTTCCGCTGGTTAACACGCTCCTCAAGGACAAAGGAATCAACATCAAGCTTGATGATATTAACTGGGATTATCTTGCAGGGCTTAACAATCAGGGTCAGGTACTGATCACAGTGCTTCGTTACCTTGAAAAAGTGATCATCAATAACTCAGCGTCTATCAATTCGCTTCTCGGCACAATAGATGCAATCAAGAACAATTCCACCATCCAAAATATACTGGACAGTGTATTCGGTCAGATCGCAACGGCAAACAGAGACGATATCGTTCTTGCGGTATTCTATCTGCTGCTGAACGAACCCACAAACGTATTCTTTGATTACACAAACTTCAAGTACAAGGATTATGATTTCTCATATCCCACAACGGTTGATATTGATTTCTTAACGGTTCTCGGACCTATGCTTGACGGTCTTATCGACGGTGTTATGGCTGAGTTCCTCGGCGGAAATCTGAATTCACTTGTTGAAACCAACCTTTACACGGATTCTATCATCAGTTCACTTGCTACAGGTCTTTACGGAGCAATTGAAGGCGTCAAGATCGACGATTCCATGAACCTTACGGAACTGCTGGCAATGACCGGAATCGACTTCTCGACCACGGGTGTTGCGGCACTGCTTGTGAACGACGACTACGGTCAGTCTTACGCAAGTGCGGCAAGCGTGATCAGAAACGCAGGCTCTTGGAACAGAGTAAACGCCGACAAGCTTTCCTGGGGCGTTGAAGACAGAGATTCCTTTGTTCACGCGCTCAGCGCAGTGCTTCGTCCGCTTTACGGTGTGCTCGATGTTCTTCTCAACGACGGCTCACTCGGACTGTTCAACCTGATTTATCTTCCGGGTTCGGACGGATACACTTCAACTATCGTTCCTCTTCTTGAGGCATTCGGATGCTACAACATCAAGACGCAGTATCAGTACAGACAGGATATGTCAAAAGAATATGACTATATTCTTATAGACATCCTCAATCCTCTTCTTGACAAGGTTGAAGACATTCTCAATGCTCCTATCCAGACTCTTATGGATATGCTTCCGAACCTCGCGCTCTTCTTCGCGAACGACGGACTGCTTCAGGTCATTGAAAATCTTCTTACTCCGATCAGCGCATTGCTTGACGCACTTCAGCCGATCGCAGATGTAAACGATATCCTCGTTAAAGCCGGTCTGGACATTGAAGGCGAACTCAGAAAACTGGGACTTGTAGGCAGCAACTACAACTTTGATATTTATGATCTTGCGGGATCTCTCAAACCGCTTATCGGATCAGACAATATCGTTTCGCTTCTCAATACTGTTCTTGGTATGATTGATGTCGGCGGTTCTAAACTCAACATTGAGCTTATGCCGATCGACTGGTATCAGCTTGCTTCTCACGGAGAAGTCATCACAAACGAAGCTTCCCAGGCATCCACCCACGGTAAGAGAGTGTATGTGGACGCAGATCCGAATGAAGTGCTTATCGCAGTTCTTCGCTACTTGGTTGAAACCGTTAACTATAAGGATAACTTCAATACAATCAATGGTCTTATAGGCGGACTGCTCGGCGGTGCAGATGATTCTGTTGCAGATATCGTAAACACCGTACTCGGCGTTCTCACCGGCGAAACCGATGAAGTCATTTCAGAACTTTGCGAACTTCTTCAGACTCTTGCTTAATTGAATTAAGTTAAGCTCAAAACGGAGCGCCCCTGTTAAAGGGGCGCTTTTTGATGTTTAAAGCAACGAAATATCTCCGCTCATACTGCCATAAGCGGCACACAGACGGAGTCTTGCACTCCGTCTGCCGGTCCACCATAATTAATGCTTGTATATTTATATTTAATTTAGTATAATATTCGTATATTGTAACTTGTACACGGTGGTGAAAAAATGCTCGGTAAATATGTCCGAATCCGAATCGTTAATCCTATCGGATCGGTGGACGAAAAAACGGGCTATACTTATCCGCTGAATTACGGAACAGTTTATGATTCCGACAATCTTTATTCCTTTGTTATGGGGATAGATCATCCCGTTCGTAATTTTGACGGACGAGTTATAGCAACGCTGAATCCCAAATCGGGAGGGCGGCAAATACTTATCACTGCGCCTAAGAGCACACGCTTTATTGTGAATGATATTGCTAAGTTTATAGACGCAAAAAGGGATTTCCCGAACTACAAGCTTGAATGCCTGTATGAAAGCAGCTGCGGCGCTGTGGTTTACAGAGATATAAAAGGCGAGGTCAGGTATCTTTTAATAAAGAACCGCCGTTCCTCGCACTGGGGCTTCCCAAAAGGGCACATCGAGCCCGGAGAAACAAAAAAGGAAACGGCTGTAAGAGAAGTTCTTGAGGAAACGGGTATTCACGTTAAACTGATAGACGGCTTTGAAAGCGTTTCCAAATTCAAAATTCAAAATAAGATTGAGAAGATCGTATCCATATTTGTGGGCACCACAACGGATACGAGCACATCCATCCAGCCTGAAGAAATAGAGGATTACATTTGGCTGACTTATGACAGAGCCATGAGTATTCTTAAATTTGAAAATGACAGAACAATCATCACTCAGGCGCACGAGTTTTTGGATAAAAACAACTATATATGATCTGCCGGGAGGCTATCAATGAATAAAGAGCAGGAATACCTTATCAGGCTGACTGCGGCGTACTTGGACGGCAAAAAAATCAGTTTAAAAAACGATATTGATTATGCCAAGCTCTTTGCTGATGCGAGAAGCCATAATCTTTTCGGCATTGCATTTTGCGCTATAGCAAATTCTCAAAATAAAAAAGATGTTCTGAGTGAAAAAGAACTAGATCATTATCAATCCCTGTTTACGGACATCATTTATAATTATAACCTTTTTCTGAAAATATACGGCGAGCTTACCGATGCTCTTAAAGGCGCTGAGATCCGTTTTGTGCCGTTTAAAGGCATTGTGCTGAAAGATATCTACCCTGTTCCCGAAGCGCGCTCTATGGGCGATATAGACATTTTGATTGACCATGATAAAAGAGATTCCGCAAAAGCCGCTCTTACAAAAGCAGGTTTTCAATGTGTAACCAGCAACGGACCTGAATGGGCTTATAATAAAAACGGTATCTGCGTGGAGATACACACTTCCATACTAAACGGAAACACGGGCAGAAACAGCGCAAAGGAATATTTTGCCGATGCGATAGACCATGCGAAATTCAGCGGATTTGAGGGCAGATTGGACGATACTTACCATTTTGAATTTCTGTTTGCCCACCTTGCGCAGCATTTTGTTGATTTCGGCGCAGGAATCAGAATGATACTGGATTTGGCTGCCATGCTTAAAACCCGTGATATTGATATAGATAAAGTTGTAAAAGACCTTGAAACGGCGGGGCTGGGCAAGTTTGCCGAAACGATGCTGACGGTTTGCTATAAATGGTACGGATACGGCAGAGATTTCGGCTTGGATACAAAAAAGGCGGAGAATTTTATCGCCGCGCACGGTACCTTTGGTTTTAAAGACAGGGACCTTTCTGCCGTAGTGATGCGCAAGGAATTTGAAAAGGGGAAAACAGGCGGTCCTGTTTTGCGCAAACTGAGGCTGCTGTTTCCGCCTTATGGGCGGATGCGTGAATTGCCGTATATCAAATTCATAGACGGCAGACCGTATATGCTGCCTGCCGCGTGGATATATAGGGTAATATATAATTTCATCAACAGAAAAAACCGAATGATGCAGACTGCGAAAGGTCTTTCCGATAAAAATTCGGAGAACAAGGCGAAAAAAGAGTTTGAATTTTTTAAAGAAATCGGTCTGAACTGAATTTGCAGCTTATAAAATGCTATAAAAGTATAAGGAGGCACATATGGGATTTTTAATAGCGATTCTTGTCATTTTGATCATTCTTGCAATAGCGTTTGTAGTTTGGTTCATAACATACAGACAAAGCGGAAAATGTCCGCTTTGCGCGCTTGAAAAAATCATAAAGCCCACAAAGACCACCATGGACACGGAAAACGAAGAACCGTATGCAAACGGCACCGCCGCAACGCCGCCTATGGGCTGGAGCAGCTGGAACACGTTCCGGCAAAACATCAGCGAGGAGCTGATCTTGAGCACGGCAAAGGCAATGAAGGATTCTGGGCTTCTCGACGCCGGTTATCAGTACATCAATCTTGACGACTGCTGGCAAAGCTCTATGAGAGACAAAAACGGCAGGCTGCAGGGGGATCTGGAAAAATTCCCCAACGGTATTCCGCGCCTGATCTCTCAAATAAATCAAATGGGTATGAAAGTGGGGCTTTATTCCTCAAACGGCACGCTTACCTGCGAAGATCTTCCGGCAAGTCTCGGCAGAGAGGAACTGGACGCCCAAACGATTGCCGAATGGGGATGTGAGTTTTTCAAATATGATTTCTGCCATCATAAGCTCATAAGCGGCGAAGCTCCCGTTATCGAAGCACTTGAAATCAGCGCCCCGGGAAAAAGCGCCGAGCTTAAGCTTTACCCCGAAGATGCGGAATTCAGCGGCAGAGCCAGAATTTTGAACATAAAAAAACTGCCCACCGGCAAAGGCATCGGTATGCTCAACCACGGTGCGGGCACAGCCACCTTCCGCCCTGTTATAAACACGGAAGGCGATTACGTTCTGACACTGCTCATCTATAAGCAGCTCACCGTCAGAGAACAATATATTCAGGTCATCGTTAACGGTACGTTTCATGAAGTCTTTACGCCGACGGCAAAAGGCTTCACCCCCACGGGAAGAGTGCAGACGATGATTCACCTCAAGGCCGGAACAAACGAGATCGTTCTTAAAAACCCCATCGTGACTGCGGCAGACAGCTCATATACCCAGTACAAACGTATGGGCAATGCGCTCAAGGCAGCAACCAAAAAGGTTTCGTTTGAAAAAGGCACAAAGGAAAAGCCCATCCTTTTCTCCATCTGCGAATGGGGAATGGCATTCCCTTGGCACTGGGGATCGCGTGCCGGAAATATGTGGCGCACCACGCCTGATATCTCTGCTAAGTGGCACAGCATAAATATGATATATAATCACAATATCAGGCTTTATAAATATGCCGCACCCGGCGCTTGGAACGACCCCGATATGCTTGAGGTCGGCAACGGCAAGTTAACGCGCGAAGAAAATAAAACGCATTTCAGCCTGTGGTGTATGATGGCTGCCCCGCTTATTCTCGGCAACGATCTGCGCCTGCTTGTCGGCTCGGACGGCGCGCCGATAGAAAACAGCCCGGTTCTTAAAACCGTTACAAATAAGAATCTGATCGCAATCGATCAGGATCCGCTCGGTAAACCGGCAAAACGGATAAAGAAACTGCACGGCATTGATATGACAGCACGTCCGCTCGCAAACGGAGATATCGCACTTTGCCTTTATAATCCCGGCACACGCGTAAAGGGTATCTCCTTTGAGATCGGCGATATTCTGAATGATGAATATCTCGATTTTGCGCCGTCCGCCTCATATCATCTTCACGAGCTGTGGAGCGACGAGCACTTTAACGCCAAAACGGTTTCGGTATCGCTTCAAAAGCATGACTGCCGCGTTTACAGGATCAGCAAACAATAAGGGTGACCCATATGCTTGAAAGGCTATACGAGAACGATTTTGACGATATCTACGCTATAATGAAAGACAGCTTTCCGGCAGATGAAATGCGCGGATATGACGCTCAGAAAGCGTTGTTCGGCAGAAAAGAATATTTTGCTTTCGGAGTAAAAGAGAATGACGGCAGTCTTGCCGCGTTCATTACGATGTGGAAATTCAGCGATTTCACTTACGGCGAGCATTTTGCCGTATCGCAGGATCTGCGCGGCTCGGGGATGGGCGGCAGAATCATAAACGAAGCGGCAAAAATCGCCGAAAAGCGTTTCTGCTTTGAGGTTGAACCGCCTGAAACCGATATAGCCAAAAGGCGAATCGCGTTTTATGAGCGGAACGGCTTTATCCTCAATGATTTTCACTATATTCAACCGCCGCTTTCCGAAAGCACGGGATCGCTGAGGCTGATGATTATGTCTTATGGCAAAAAGCTGACGGATACGGAATTCCAAGCAATAAAAAACACCGTATACAGAAATGTTTACGGTGTTTCGGAAAATTACGGTATATAAACCATACAGAGAGCAAAAAAAAAACGGCTGTCTCGCGTTTTGCGTGAGACAGCCTCTTTATTTTATGCGGTAAAGAGAGATCAGTTATTGATAAGCTTATCCTCTTCATTGTTCCAGCTGTAAAGCTTACGAACCTCTGCGCCGACAGCCTCTGACGGATGCTCGGAAGCAAGCTTTCTCATCGCCTTGAAGTGAACCTGACGGCCTGCCGGGCTCATATCAAGCAGGAACTCTTTTGCGAAAGTACCGTCCTGAATATCGGAAAGGATCTTCTTCATAGCCTTCTTTGTATCCTCTGTGATGATCTTCGGACCGGTAATATAATCGCCGTATTCAGCCGTATTTGAAATAGAATATCTCATTCCGGCAAAACCTGACTGATAAATAAGGTCTACGATCAGCTTCATCTCGTGAATGCACTCAAAATAAGCGTTTCTCGGGTCGTAGCCTGCTTCGCAGAGTGTTTCAAAGCCTGCCTGCATCAGAGCGCATACGCCGCCGCAAAGAACAGCCTGCTCGCCGAAAAGGTCTGTTTCAGTCTCTGTTCTGAAGGTCGTTTCCAGAACACCGGCACGTGCTCCGCCGATTCCGGCAGCATAAGCAAGCGCAATGTCAAGGGCGTGACCTGAAGCATCCTGCTCAACAGCAACAAGGCAAGGTGTGCCTTTGCCGGCCTGATACTCACTGCGTACCGTGTGACCGGGAGCCTTGGGCGCGATCATCGTTACATCCACATACTTGGGGGGCTTGATGCAGCCGAAATGGATATTGAAGCCGTGTGCGAACATAAGCATATTGCCCTCTTCAAGATTCGGCTCAATCTCTGATTTATAAACATCTGCCTGAAGCTCATCATTGATAAGGAACATGATGATATCTGCTTTTTTTGCAGCCTCTGCGGTCGTATAGACCTCAAATCCCTGAGCCTCTGCCTTCTTCCAGGATTTGCTGCCCTCATAAAGGCCGACTATAACATTGCAGCCTGATTCTTTAAGGTTGAGCGCATGGGCATGACCCTGAGAACCGTAACCGATTATGGCAATTGTTTTACCTGTAAGATAATCGGGATTACAATCTGACTGATAGAAAATTCTTGCCTGTGACATTGTTTTTCCTCCTATTTCTATATAACATAAATTGTTAGCACATCTGTTGTTGCACATATGTGTCAGCGATTTTTATTATAGTACCTGGCTGAGAATTCGTCAAGGCTTTTTTGCCGATAATTACTTGTAAAACAAACAAAAAAGTAGTAATATAACAGTAAATAATTATTCAATTTTTAACCTATTTTAACTCTTGCGGCAAACTTGTTGAAAAAAGGAGGCAGATCGCCGTGAACAGGGCGCAGAAATTAAGATTTTACATTGAGGCACTGTGTGTTTATGATCTGAAAAACGATGAAGTTATAGCTTCCCTTTTGGAGCTTCTGAAAAGCGTTGAAAGTGAGGAAGTGCTTGAAAAGCAGAGCGAATTCTTCAGAATGGTCACAAGCCATAATTCATTTAAAGAATATGTTTCCAGATTGATTCTTACAAATGATAACGCGTTTACGAAAGCTGCAGCTTCCGGCAGTACAGATAAGCTTGCCGGTGCGGTGCTCGACGGAGTAAAGAGCGATCTTGAAAAACTTGAGGCAATAGCGAATATCAGACCCGAGGATATTTGCAGTTCTGTTGAAAACACGGATCTTAAAGAGGTGCTCAAGACCCTGCCCGGCTGGGAAACAGGCTCCCCTGCCCCGCCTCTCAGAACGAACTGGAAAGACCAGATAAACGAACTTGCCGAATATCATAAAAAGAACGGCTACGGTATGTTTTCAAAATACAACGCGTTCACCTGGCGCGATCATTCGCTTTATCCGATAGCAGGCACGGATCCGATCCTGCTTTCCGATCTCAAAAACTATGAGATACAAAGGCAAAAGGTCATAGACAACACGGAAAGCTTCGTGCACGGATACCCCTCCAACAACGTGTTGCTTTACGGCGACAGGGGCACGGGTAAGAGCTCGACGGTGCATGCCGTGCTCAACGCCTACGCGCCTCAGGGGCTGAGAATGATCGAGATCTCAAAAAGCGATATTCCCGACCTGACAATGATCCGCGAACAGCTTGCAAGCAGCCCTATGAAATTCATTATCTTCATTGACGATCTTTGCTTTGACTCTCACGACGACTCCTTCGGCGAACTGAAAGCGGCGCTGGAAGGCAGCCTTTCCGGCAGGAAGCACAACACGCTGATTTACGCCACATCAAACAGGCGGCATCTTATAAAAGAGAGCTTTTCCGACCGTGAAAACGATATAAACAGAAACGACATTATGCAGGAACAGCTCAGCCTTTCCGATCGTTTCGGACTTTCGATAACCTTTGTTAACCCGGATAAGAAAGATTATCTGGACATAGTTGAAAAAATAGCGGCAGACAGAAAGCTTGAAGTGGACAAAGACCGCCTTTTCATCGTTGCCGAGCAGTGGGCTGCACGAAAGGGCGGACGCTCGCCGAGATGCGCAAGGCAGTTTATAGATTATGTTGAAAGCGCCGAAAAGCGCGGCAAAGAATGGTAAACGGCGGATCAAAACCGTTTTTTGCCCTTCCTTTGCCCGGTCAACGCAAAAATCTCAAAATTTATTTAAAAATTTTTAACAAATTTTACCGTTTGTTAATTTCGATATAAAATTATGAACAAAAACGAATGATATGATCTTTTCAAAAGGAAAGGAGAAAAACTATGAGCAATAAGATTCTTGTAGTCGATGACGATCTCAACATCTGCGAACTGCTGAAGATTTACCTGGAAAACGAGGGATACACCGTATTTGTTGCAAATGACGGTCAGGCGGCAGTCGATACATTCACAGCTAAAAGCCCCGATCTGGTTCTGCTGGACATCATGCTTCCGAAAATGGACGGCTGGCAGGTGTGCAGGGAAATACGCAAAACCTCCGGCGTTCCCATTATCATGCTGACCGCCAAGGGCGAAACCTTTGACAAAGTGCTTGGGCTTGAGCTCGGGGCGGACGATTATGTTACAAAGCCGTTCGACGCGAAAGAGGTTATGGCAAGAATCAAGGCGGTCCTTCGCCGCTCGAAGGGCGAGAGTGAAAACACAGCCAATGAAAAGAAAGTTGTTGTTTATGACAAGCTTGAGATCAACATAGAAAACTATGAGCTGAAGGTTGACGGCAAGGTCATAGACACGCCGCCTAAAGAGCTTGAGCTGATCTATCATTTCGCGTCCAACCCCAACAGGGTATACACAAGAGATCAGCTTCTTGACGAGGTGTGGGGCTTTGATTATTACGGAGACTCACGAACGGTCGACGTACATGTTAAGCGGCTGAGAGAAAAGCTTGAGGGCGTTTCGGACAAATGGTCGCTCAAGACCGTGTGGGGCGTAGGATACAAATTTGAAACGAAGGATTAAAGGCTATGGCAGCAAAGGCGGACTTCGGTAAGAAAATAGAAAACAGAATATTAAAACTTGCCAGGTTTTTGCACATTAAGCCGAATATCTTCACAAAATATTTCCTTACGTTCGCCGCGATCTTTCTGACCGTGCTTGTGGTGCTGGGTATATCACTTGTTTTGCTCGTTAATAATTACACGGTAAAAACGCGTACCGACCTGCTGGAGGAAAATGTTTTATCCATTGCAAACACGATTGACGGCACACTCACAACCAGTGAGATGAACAACCGATACACACTTGAAAAGGAGCTGCTGTGCGAAACGCTCGCCACGGTTTCACAGTCCATAGACGCGGATGTGTTCGTGTGTGACACAGAGGGCAATATCATTCTTTGCAGAGACAAGGCGGGAACATTGCCCGATTTCGGAATGTTTGCCGAATGCAGTGTGCACGGCAAGATCGTTATAGGCAGCAATCTGCTGGCGGCAGTCTATCAGCAGGGACAAATCGTTGAAAAGGCGACCGTTTCCGGCACGCAGTGCTTTGTGGTGGGCAGGCCTGTTTATCAGGACGGAAATATTATAGGCTCGGTATTTGCGCTTTCAAATACAGGTATTCAGAATATCTCCATAACCGTTTTGCGCCTGTTTTTGATCTCTGCATTTTTCTGCCTTATTTTTGCCTTTATTTGTATATACTATTTAACGAAAAGAATGTTTACGCCGCTCCAGCAGATGAGCAAAGCGGCAAAGCAGTTTGCGGCAGGAGATTTCTCTTACCGCGTTAAGGTTGAGGGAGAGGACGAGCTTGCCGATCTCGGGCATGCGTTCAACGATATGGCGGACGCTCTTAATGTGCTTGAAGGCTCAAGGCGCAGCTTTGTTTCAAATGTTTCGCATGAGCTGAAAACGCCGATGACTTCTATTTCGGGATTTATCGACGGTATTTTGGACGGAACAATTCCGAAAGAAAAGCAGGATTATTACTTGGGCATCGTGAGCGGAGAAGTCAAGCGGCTCTCACGCCTTGTGGTCTCCATGCTCAATATGAGCAAGATCGAAAGCGGAGATCTGGAAATGAAACCGTCTACTTATGACATTTCAGACCAGATTATACACATTCTTTTAACCTTTGAGCAAAAAATTGAAAATAAAAACATAGATATAAGAGGGCTTGACGAATTCAAGCCGACATATATTGTGGCAGACCCGGATATGATTTATCAGGCAATCTACAATCTGGTGGACAACGCCGTTAAATTTACCAACGAGGGCGGATATATAGAAGTTCGGCTCAAGGATTCGGATACCCAGATAGAATTAAGCATAAAAAACAGCGGCACGGGAATAAAGGCCGAGGATCTTTCAAGGGTGTTTGAAAGATTTTACAAGGCGGATAAGAGCCGCAGCCTGGACGCAAAAGGCGCCGGGTTAGGGCTTTACCTTGTTAAGCTGATGATCGAAATGCACGGCGGCAGAGTCAGCGCGAAAAGCGAAAGCGAAGACACCGCGGAATTTTCTTTCACGCTTCCCAAACAGTTCAGCCCTGTTTATTTAAAGGAGACAAGATAATATGAGCAACGATTATGAAAACAACGGTTACGGCACAAGCGGCGGCAGCGAACCGGAAAACAGCAGCAGCTACAATCCGGCAACAGGGAACGCCTCCTATTCATCCGACAACACAGGAAATACGGGAACTGGTCCCGAAAACACAAACACCGCTTCAGAAAGCGGCAATACGGCAAACGGCGGCGGAGCCAACAACACAACATATCATTATTCGTACACATCGGCTAACCGGCCCGGGGGAAACCAAAATAACGTAAATTACTACACTCCGCCGCAGCAGCCTTACAATACCGATTCTGATAAAGAAAAGAAAAACAAAAAGGCAGTGCAGTATGACCAGTTCGGAAATCCCGTTAAAGTCAAAAAAAGCAAAACACCGATCATCATTGCCGTTGTAATCGCTATATGTGTTATCGCGGCTGTAATCGGGATCGTGGTGTCCGTTACGGGCGGTTCATCATCCGGCGAAGACCAAAATCAGAACAGCGGCTCTTCGGCACAGGTACAGACGCAGGACGCAGGCGAAGTGGCACAGACAGACGGCGACGGCAATTACACCGTTGCGGGAATCGCCAAAAACTTCATAGATTCCTGTGTGGGCATAACCGTATATTCCGAATCCAGCGCTTACAGTGATTTCTTTGGCTACGGTTACGGAAACGAACCGCAGTCATCCGGCGGCGAGCAGACCGTTTCGAGCGAAGGCTCCGGCATCATTATGCTTGAGGACGGCAATTACACCTATATTTTGACCTGCGCCCATGTTATTAGCGACGGCTCCAGCTTCAAAGTAACGCTCAACAACGGCGATGAGTATGACGCTGTTATGGTGGGCTATGACAATCAAACGGATATCGGTGTGCTCAGAATAAACGCGACCGGGCTTAAGGTTGCCGAGTTCGCAGACTCGGATTCCACCACTGTTGGCGAACAGGTGGTTGCCATCGGCTGCCCCGGCGGCATAGAGTTTATGAACAGCGTGACCAGCGGTTATATTTCAGCTCTTGCCAGACCTGTTTCATCAAGCATCGGATATGATCAGGAATGTATCCAGACCGACGCAGCTATAAACCCCGGCAACAGCGGCGGAGCACTCTTCAACATGCAGGGTCAGGTCATCGGTGTAAACTCATCAAAGATCGCTTCCACGGAATATGAGGGAATGGGCTTTGCTGTGCCGAGCAACACGGCTATCGCAACCGCCAACAGCCTTATAAAAGTAGGATATGTGGAAGGCAGGGCGCAGATAGGCATAACCTATACGAGCCTTGAGAATTATTCAAACGCTAACGCCATAATAAGCGCTCTGAGTGAACTCGGATATGAGGACGCAAAGGGCACTATGGTAATAAACGAGGTCTCTGCAGATTCAGACCTTGCAGACAAGAATGTGCGCCAGTATGATATGATCGTGGCAGTAAACGGCACAACGCTTACGGACACGGATATCATGACCTCCACGCTTTCCGACTGCAGCCCCGGAGACACGATCAAGCTTACGATTGCCAGAATAGAAAACAACAAAATAAACACCTTTGATGTAGACTGCACACTTATCGAATCAAAGGGCAACAATTAAAGCAAAAAAATGAAGCGCCGCTCAGGCAAACACTTGAGCGGCGCTTTTCATTTTAACGCTTATTTTTTATAAGGTTCTTGAACATCTGTTAAGCCGAGCAGATAATCCGTGCTCGTATCATAAAACGCAGCCAATTTAATAAATATATCCGTTTTTACACAAAACCAAGATGAAACAAAAAAACAGACCGATTCATAACATTTTTTTAAATTCCCGGCATAAAATGCTTGCTTTACACGCATAAAATGTTGTATGCTTTAAATAGCGGACACTGAAAAAAGTAAAGACCTATGCATCTTGTTTTGTGTTACTTTTTTCAGCGTAAAATCAATACGGAGGGCGGCTTTCCGCCCTGCGAAATACAGCGGGAGTGGTGAATATGTCTAAAAAAACAATCATTATCCTTGTCGTTTTACTTGTTATTATCATTGCCGTGGGCGCGGTTTCAGGGTATTATATCCTTTCAAACGACGGACCTTATGTCGGCATAGTAACATCTGCCGAAACAGGCGAGCCTATTGAGGGCGTAAGTGTTACGGACGGCAGACATGTTGTTAAAACAGACAGCGACGGCGCATTCAAGCTGAAGGGCTGGCGCAAAACAAGATTTATAACGGTAACTGCTCCTTCCGGATACTGGACGGAAAATTATTACATAGCGGTTGACAGGCAGAAGACATCTTATGACTTCACGCTTGAAAAATCGGATATTGAAGCAGGAAGCGCTCATACATTTATGCAGATATCGGACACGGAGATCGGCGAAAACGGAGTCGGCGAATGGAAAGATTATTTAAAGGATCTTGCAGACGAGGAAAAGCCGGCGTTTCTGATCCACACGGGAGACATATGCTATGAGCCGGGGCTGAAACGCCATCTTTCCGATATGAACACGGAAAACATGGGGCTGCCTGTGAGATACATAATCGGCAATCACGACTATGTCAGCGGCGATTACGGCGAACAGCTTTTTGAAAGCATCTACGGCCCGGTCTGGTACTCATTTGAGGTGGGAAATGTTCATTATGTTGTTACCCCGTTCCAAACGGGCGGCGACTATAAATCCGGCTACAACAAAAATGACCGCTGGCGCTGGCTGGAAAATGACCTTGAGAACACCGATCCCGATATGAAAGTCGTTATCTTCAACCACAACAAGCCGGTATCCGACGATTACGTTATTGAGTTTGACAGAAAAGAACTGGATCTGAAAAAGCATAATCTGATTGCTTGGGTATTCGGGCACTACCACTACAATTATGTTGACACGCCGAGCGAAGAGAACAGTGTGCTTGCGATAAGCACCGGCAGACCTGACTGCGGCGGCATAGACGAATCTCCCAGTTCCACACGTATCATCTCAATAGATGAAAACGGCACGGTAAGCACAAAGCTTTACTATTATGACGAGGGCAGATTTACACAGCCCGATCCCGAAAACACGCAGCTTTTAGCAGCGCTGCCGTCCACGGTATTATTCGGTGATCCGATATATGACGACGGTATGATCTATGTTGCCACCGTGGATGACAACTGGCCGCGTCAGTGCGGGATCTACTGTATCAACGCAGAGACCGGCGATATCGTGTGGGAAACAGAAACCGTAAATTCAATAAAAAACAACCTGCTGCTTGAAAACGGCAAAATCATCGCGCAGGACTGCCAGGGCAATCTCTACTGTCTCAATGCACAGACCGGCGAAGATATATGGTCTACATTCGTTGCGCTGGGCACCTCGCTCAACACAAGCACCGGCATCTGCACAGACGGTAAAACGGTATACGCCGGCTGCGCCGCATACGTTACCGCCGTGGATATCGAAACCGGCGAAACCGTGTGGTCCGCAGACCGCAAAAAAGGCGAATGCTCCGCCGCGGAATTTATTTTAAACGGCAACAGACTCATCATAAGCTCTCACTGGGATTCCCTTACGGCGCTTGATAAAAACACGGGAAAAACACTTTGGGAAAACAAGGATGAGGACATACGTTTCAGAAGCTCAACGCCCGCGGTGATCGACGAGAACACCTTGCTAGTGGCGGACAGCGACGCAATTATGACCGTTGACGCAACGAACGGTAAGATCACTTATAAAGCGGATAATCTGGGTTATAATTTTGCCACCGCTTCACAGCCGCTTATTGAAAACGGCATTGCATATATAACAACGGCGGATAAGGGCGTTGTTGCATATGACATACAGTCCGGGCAAATCATCTGGAACACGCAGCTCGGCAGAAGCATGGTTTACACGGCATCCTACACAAGCGGCGATTCACAGACCGTTGACGGCAGAATACTTGATCTTGACGGCACTCTTGTTTTCGGCGCATCGGACGGAAATGTTTACCGGCTTGATCCGCAAAACGGAAATATTATCCATCAAATAACCGTAGGCACGCCGATATTCTCAACCCTTGCTTATGACGGCAGCGCACTCTATGCGGCGGGATTCACAGGTGGAATTTACAGAATAAATAACTTATAAAAAGCACAAAACACCCGTGCAGGTTTGCCATTGCCTGCTCGGGTGTTTTTCACTTATTTTTTCAGCTTCTCAAAATCTGCTTTTTGATTCACGAAGATCATTAATAATAGCAGCCATAAGTTCACATCATACAAAGCCCTGCCTTTATAATTCAGCTATCAGCTCAACCTCGCAAAGCACGTTTTTGGGAAGCGCTTTAACCGCAACGCAGCTTCTGGCAGGCTTGTTTGTAAAATATTTTCCGTACACTTCGTTAAAAGCGGCAAAATCATTTATATCCGCTAAAAAGCAAACGGTTTTAACTGCCTTATCAAGACCGGTTCCGGCAGCTTCACATACGGCTTTCAGATTTTTGCACACCTGCTCCGTCTGCCCCTCAATCGTTTTTGCCTCCACATTGCCGGTTGCAGGGTCAATAGCGATCTGACCGCTTGTAAAAAGCATTCCGTTCGCCTTGACCGCCTGGCTGTAAGGCCCGATAGCATCCGGCGCGTTTTTTGTTGATACAAATTCCACTGTAAACACCCTTTCTGAAAGTATTATTAAATCTTATCAGTCGCAAACTTCAAAGCCTGCGTCCTTAAGCGCGGCCTTGATCGCCACAACATGAGCGTAATCCCTTGTTTCAACACCTATTCTGAGATAGCAGTCCGTAATGTTCATATCCAGATCGGTGCTGTCATAATTTACGCTTGTAACATTTGCGCCGGTCTGCGAAATGATCTTGGAAACATCGGCAAGCTGACCCGGCTTATCTGAAAGCGCGATAGTGATATTGGCGGTTCTGCCGCTCATTTTCAGACCTCTTTCAATCACTCTTGAAAGAATGGTAACATCGATATTTCCGCCTGAAACAAGGCAGCACACTTTCTTTCCTTTGATATCCGGGATCTTCCCGGCAAGCACTGCCGCCACGGGAACAGCACCGGCGCCCTCTGCTATGAGCTTCTGCTGCTCAAGCAGAGTCAGTATGGCAAGAGCAATCTCATCATCGGAAACGGTATAAATCCCGTCCACATACTGATTGACCATTTCATATGTAATATCTCCGGGGGTCTTAACGGCTATGCCGTCCGCAATTGTCTGAACTCTGGGCAGTGTTTCTATCTTTCCGTCGTTCACCGACCTTTCCATACTCGGCGCGCCCTGCGCCTGAACGCCGTACACCTTACAGTCGGGATTTATCTGCTTGATCGTATACGCCACGCCGGAAATGAGTCCGCCGCCGCCTATCGGCACGATAACGGCATCCGCGTCGGGAAGCTGTTCCATGATCTCCAGTCCAACAGTGCCCTGACCTGCTATAACGTCGGGATCGTCGAACGGATGTATAAAACAATATCCCTTTTCATCCCTCAGCTCAATCGCCTTGTTATAAGCGTCATCATACACGCCCTTGACCATGCACACCTCCGCGCCGAAACGCTTGGTTGCCTCCACCTTTGAGATCGGCGCGCCGTCCGGCAGGCAGATTATGCTTTTAATTCCGCTTCTTGTTGCCGCCAAAGCGACCCCCTGCGCGTGATTTCCTGCCGAGCAGGCTATAACGCCCCTCTTTTTCTCCTCATCCGAAAGCCGGCTGATTTTAAAATAAGCGCCTCTGACTTTAAAAGAACCTGTGACCTGCAGATTTTCCGTTTTAAGATATATTTCCGCGTCATCTCTGATATTCGGCGCATAGATCATATCTGTTTTTCTTATGATCTCCTTTAATACGCCTGCGGCTTTGTATACCCTGTCTAAAGTAAGCATAATTTCACTCTCCGTAGCATCTTTTCTTTATTTATGATATTCTAATACTATAATTAAAATTTGTCAAATGCACAATTTTATCCTCCGTTATTTGTGCATAATGCCGATTTGACCGCACAGACCTTCTCCGCAGTTTGCACTATGCTTTATTTATATTGACTTTAAACCGTTTTTGTTTTAAAATTACAGTATCACACATCTCTTTGAGGGGGATATAATTTGAAACAGGTCACTAAAATCATATCCGTATTTTTGTGCTTGCTGATGATAAGCAGCGCTTTCGCAGGCTGCGCCGCGGCTGAAGATGAAGACGCCGTTACAGACGCAACCATGCTCATTGCCTACACCGAAGAAGTTTCCCCGTTTCTTTACACGGACGAAGACGGCAATCTCACCGGATTTGACGCGGAACTCATCGCCGCCACATTTGACGCTTTTAAAGGCGAGTATGACAACTATAAATTCATAAAGGTTGAAGAAGGCTACCGCCTTGGCGAAGACACCGCTTATACGGATGAAGAGGGAAACGAATATTCCGCTATCATATATTGCGGCGGAATTCAGAAAAACACCGGCACAATGAATGAGGATTACAACTGGAGCAGCAATATCATTGAGAACAACATAATCACCGTTGTGCCGTCCGCAAGTCCAATCTCTTCCTACAGAGACCTGGAAGGCGTAAAAACGGGAGTCGTTTCCGATGCTGCGTTTAACGCGCTTCAGGAAAACGCCTCTGTATACAACTCCCTCAGCTCTGCGCAGCAGTACGCCACGGCGCAGGAAGCTTTCGCGGCGCTTGACGCAGGCGAGATCGACGCTGTTGTTATTGATGACTTTGATTTTTATACATATGACGGCGCAGATTCTTACACCGTGCTGAACGGCACGCTTGACACCGTTGAATACGGCTTTGCGTTTGCCAAATCAAATGACTATTCTTCGGGCTTTAACGAAGCAGTGCTTGAGATTAGCTCTACCGATTACAGCGAGGAAGATACGCTTACCCCGCTTGTTGAAAAATATTTCGGCTATGCAGATGCCTGCGTATTTGATTATCAGCCTGAGGAGCAATAACACAGACTAAAAATATATAAAAAACAACAGCGGCTCGGTTATTTTTCCCGGACCGCTGTTTTTTGTGTTAGATTCATGTGTAAGGAAATGCTGTTGCGCTGATCATCAGTATCCTAGTTCCTCATTTACGATAATGACCTTGATTCTGCCCTTATGGCGCTGATAGGCCGATATAACATAATTGCAGCATATACGTTCAGGACTCAGACAGCCTGAGCATATCTCAGCGCATTCCGTTCCTATGCTTATACACTTTCCCGTTGCCGCGCAGGGCGTTCTTTTCTGAAGCCGTGTGGTATTCTTCGGCGCCGCCTGCGCCTTAACACGCATTACTGCACTTTCGATATCCGGCACGATCTTGTTCCTGCCCACAACCATTATGACCTGTTTCGGGCCGTACACAATGCAGGCAACACGGTTTGAATTGCCGTCCACATTGTAAAGCTCGCCGTTTTCCGTCACGGCGTTTGAAGAGCAGAAATACGCGTCGCACCCAAACGCTTTGATATAACATTCCCTTATCGCGTCCCCGTCCAGACCGCGCCTGTCATAAAAGACATAATCCCCGCTCTCCAGCAGGCTCATCACACCTGTTTCGATCAGCGTTTCACTGCCGCCGTTTGAGACTGTGCTGCCTTCTGGAACAAGGCTTTTTATAATAGGAACGACCTTGCTCTTATCTTCGGCATAATATGCCGAAATATTGTTTTTCTCAAGATTTTTCATCGTTTTTTCTATAACAGCGTCCATCTTATTTCCTCCTTTTTATTGCTCGGTCCAATATTTTCTGTCCAGACTTCTGTACTGCACGGCCTGCGCGATATGACTGAGCTCAATCTTTTCACAGCCCTCAAGATCCGCGATCGTTCTGGAAATGCGCAGGATCTTATCATAAGCGCGTGCCGAAAGTCCGAGTCTTTCAAAGCTGAGCTTGAGCAGATCAGCCGCGTCTTTCGTAAGCACGCAGAATTCACGCGTCATCGGCGGAGTCATTTTAGCATTGCAGGTTATCCCCGTGCCTTTGAACCTGCCGCGCTGTATCTCACGCGCTCGGTTGACCCTTTTTCTTATCTCGGCGGAGCTTTCCTCCCGTTCCCCTGAAGATAATCTTTCGTAATCCACCGGCTCTACCTCTATGTGAATATCTATTCTGTCCAAAATCGGTCCGCTGACCTTGTCCCGGTATCTGCGCTTTGCTGCGTCCGTGCACACACATTCGCGTGTGGGATGCCCCAGATATCCGCATGGGCAGGGATTCATTGCCGCAACCACCATAATGTTGGACGGATAAGAAACGGTTCCGGCGCTGCGCGCAATGGTGATCTTTCCGTCCTCAAGCGGCTGGCGGAGCGATTCCTTGGCACGCCTGTCAAACTCCGGGAACTCATCCATAAACAGCACACCGTTGTTGGCAAGACTGATCTCGCCCGGGCGCGGTATCTGACCGCCGCCCGTAAGCCCCTGCGCGGAGATCGTGTGATGCGGACTTCTGAACGGTCGTTTTGTAATAAGCTGAACATCCGGCGGAAGCTCGCCTGCGATTGAATAGATCTTCGTTGTTTCCAGCTCCTCGTCGAAGCTCATTTCCGGCAGGATGGACGGTAGCCTTTTTGCAAGCATGGATTTGCCCGTACCCGGAGGACCGACCATTATGCAGTTATGGCCGCCGGCTGCGGCTATCTCAAGGGCTCTTTTCGCGTCCTCCTGCCCCTTAACGTCTGCAAAATCAAGTGTTTCATCGTATGTTGCAAGCTGTGAAACGGGCGTATAACAGGGCGCTATGCGTTCCTCGCCGCTTATGTGCCTAATCACCTCGCCTATATTTCTTACAGGGAACACATCCACACCGTTTACAACACCTGCCTCCGTCTTATTTCCGTAAGGAATAAAAACAGTGCCGATTCCCTCCTCCCTCGCTCTGAGCAGCATAGGCAGTATGCCGTTGCAGGGGCGTATCTCGCCGTCCAGCGAAAGCTCGCCGACAAAGGCGCAGTCTTCTATTGACCCTTTTATCTGCCCGGTTGCGGTCAGCACGGCAATCAGTATCGGCAAATCGTAAAGCGGACCCTCCTTTTTGATATCGGCGGGCGCTATATTCACCGTTATGCGTGAAACGGGAAAGTCGTAGCGGCAGTTTTTTATACTTGCGCGCACACGCTCACGGCTCTCCTTAACTGCGGCGTCGGGCAGACCGACTATATCAAATCTCGGAAGCCCCTTGCTGAGATCCGCCTCAACAACGACCGAAAACGCGTCCATTCCGTATATTCCGAGACTTTTCGCCTTTGCAAACATAAACGCACCTGCTTTCAAACTCATAAGCGCATAACACGCGGTAGTGTACTGATTACAGTATACTAAATATTACGTCTGCCTGCAAGCACCCGGTAATAATCCTATCAGGAATTAATAAAATGTTTAATGGGTATATTATTGACAACGGCTGTTAATCAGTTTACAATAAATGCGCAGTAATACATAACGTGTAAAACACTAAAAAGCTTAAATTCTAACGGGAGTGATCTTATGGATATCAACGAATTATACGGGCAGTGGCTGAAAAACGCCGACGCCGACCCGGACCTTGCCGCGGAATTAAAAGAGATCAGCGGCAAAGAGGAAGAAATTGCGGACAGGTTTTATAAGGAACTTGAATTCGGCACGGCAGGGCTTCGCGGCGTGATCGGCGCGGGCACAAACAGAATGAATATATACACGGTTTGCAGGGCAACACAGGGCCTTGCGGATTTCCTGAACGCCCATTATGATAAACCGAGCTGCGCAATCGGCTATGACTCACGTATAAAGAGCGATTATTTTTCAAAAGAAGCTGCTAAGACGCTTGCGGCAAACGGAATAAAGGTCTATATTTTTGAAGAGCTGGAGCCTACCCCCTGCCTTTCTTACGCAATACGTAAATTCCGCACCGAGGGCGGAATCATCTTGACCGCCTCACACAACCCGGCGAAATACAACGGCTATAAATGCTATGATGCAAACGGATATCAGATGACGGACGAGGAAGCCGCCGAGACCTATGAATACATCAAAAAAGTGGACTATTTCACGGGAATAAAAACCATGGATTTTGATGAAGCGGTCAGCAAGGGGCTTATCGAATATATGGGGCAGGACGTTATTGAAAGCTTCCTTGACGAAGTGCAGAAGCAGTGCGTCAACCCCGGAATATGCGAAAAAGCAGATCTGAAAGTGATCTATACTCCGCTCAACGGCACGGGCAACAAGCCGGTGCGCAAAATTCTTGACAGAATCGGCATTAAGGATGTTTATGTTGTGCCGGAGCAGGAAAATCCGAACGGCAATTTCCCCACCTGCCCTTACCCGAACCCCGAAATTCGGCAGGCATTTGAACTTGCGCTTAAAGCTGCCGAAGAACGCGGCGCGGATATTCTGCTTGCCACGGACCCGGACTGCGACAGAGTGGGAATCGCCGTGAATAACGGCAGCGGCAGCTATGAGCTTATGAGCGGAAACGAAGTGGGCGCAATGCTGCTCAACTATCTGCTCTCTCAGAAAAAGGCAAACGGCACTCTGCCGAAGCATGCGGTTGCGGCAAAATCCTTTGTTTCCACCGATCTGGCGCAGGAGATAGCAAAGAAATACGGATGCGAGTTCAAGAACCTGCTCACAGGCTTCAAATATATCGGCGAGCTTATAACCAACCTTGAAACGCAGGGCAGAGCCGAGGATTTCATTATGGGCTTTGAGGAATCCTACGGTTACCTTGCCGGCACGCATGCAAGGGATAAGGACGCTGTTGTGGGCTCTATGCTCATCTGCGAGATGGCGGCTTATTATAAAACACAGGGCAAGACCCTGCTTGACGTTATGGCTGAAATCTACGTCGAATTCGGTTATTACAACAACACCGTTAAAAGCTATGAATTTGACGGTGAGGCAGGCATGAAAAAGATGCAGGCGATCATGGACGATCTTCGTAAGAACCCGCCCGAAAGCCTTGCCGGAGCGCAGATTGTTTACACCGCCGATTATGAAACGAGCGTTGAAACAGACCTTAAAACAGGTACTGAAAACAAGATTGAGCTGCCGAAATCCAATGTGCTTGCTTACAAGGCAGAAAACGGCAGCGGACTTATTGTTCGCCCAAGCGGCACGGAACCGAAAATAAAGGCATATATCACTGCCATCGGAGCAGATAAGAAATCCGCACAGGCTCAGGCGGATAAGCTGATTGCGGAAGCGGATATGATCAGGCACGCGGAGGGCTGAACCTATGTATAACAGAAAATGGGTAAAGGTAACGGCAATCGTTTTAGCCGTGCTGATGGCAGGCAGCGGACTAAGCGTAGGCATATGGGCGCTGTTTGTAATGTAACAATAAAAAACACAGGGGCTGTCTCAGAAATTATCTGAGACAGCCCCGTTTTTATTCTATACCGATATGCACCGGCTACACTTCATCCTGAAGCGCGTTGTAGCCCCGCTCGCCGGTCCTTATTTTAACCACATCTTCAACGTCATAGATAAATATTTTTCCGTCTCCGATATTGCCGGTATAAAGCGTATCCTGAACGGTCCTGACAAGTGTTTCAACAGGTATTTTGCATATGACTATGTCAATCTTGACCTTGGGCAGCAGTCTTGAACCGACAGGATTGCCTCTGAAATAGATTCCATGACCTTTCTGCGCGCCGTAACCAAATACATTTGTAACCGTGATCCCGGTTATGCCGATCTTTTCGAGCGCGTCCTGCAGCTCGCTGAACTTGCTCTGATTCGCAAGAATCGTTACCTTGGTGATCTTTGCGCCCGGCGTTTCGTTGTGCTCCACCTTAACCGCGTCATCTCGCGATACCTGAGCGCTTGCCTGTACCTTTTCTGCAACGCTCTTAACGGGCATATCATCCACAGCAAGATCCTGCGCAACTGCAACAAAATCGGGATACGCAACATTGCCATGCTCGCCGATATCCAAACCCTGAATCTCCTCCTCGCGCGAAACTCTGATGCCGATGGTCTTTTTAAGCACAAACCAAACGAGAGCCGAACTGGCAAAAACAAACGCGCCAACGGCAACGATGCCAAGAAGCTGTGTGCCGAGCAGACCGAACCCGCCGCCGAAGAACAGACCGTTTCTTGTTGAGAGAGAGGTAACACCCTCCTGAGCGAACAGACCCACGCATATCGTGCCGAACACGCCGCAGCCGAGATGGACTGAGGTTGCGCCTACAGGATCATCTATCTTGATCTTATCAAAGAATATAACGGCGAAAACAACAAGAACACCTGAGAGCGCGCCGATGATGATAGATGACTCTATAGAAACATACGCGCAGCCGCCGGTAATACCGACAAGACCGGCAAGACAGCCGTTAATCGTCATACCCAGATCCGGCTTGCCCATGGTGATCCACGAGGTGACCGTAGAAGTCAGCACTGCCGCGATTGCCGAGGTATTTGTTGTCATAAGAATATGCATAACGTCTGACGGGTTTTCAAAGCTCATGGTGGAGCCGGGGTTAAAGCCGAACCAGCCGAGCCAGAGCACGAAAAGGCCGATAACCGCAAGGGACATATTATGACCGGGAATCGCCTTGGGCTTTCCGTCTTTGCCGTATTTTCCGATACGGGGACCGAGTATCACAGCACCTGCCAGCGCTGCCCAGCCGCCTACGGAGTGCACGGCAGAATCGCCGGCAAAATCCATAAAGCCGAGATCGGCAAGCCAGCCGCCGCCCCAGATCCAGTGACCGACTATGGGGTAAATGACAAGAGTTAAAACAAATGAAAAGACGATAAACGAAACGTATTTTACCCTTTCCGCTACCGCGCCGGAAACAATCGTGGCGGCAGTGCCGCAAAAAACAAGCTGGAAAAAGAATTTTCCCCAAAACGGAACGGTGGAAGTGAGGGTATCATCATAAAAGGAATTGTCTGCGTTGCCTAGGATAAACAGATGCTCCGTGCCCACAAAGGGATTATCTCCGCCGAACATAAGCCCCCAGCCGAGCAACAGAAAACCCAGCGAGGAAACTGCAAACACGATGAAATTTTTCGAAAGAATGTTTACGGTGTTTTTCGCCCTTGCAAAGCCCGCCTCAACACTGGCAAACCCAAGGTTCATAAAAAACACCAAAATAGCCGCAAGGAACACCCACAGGGTGTCCGCTATGGAAAAAGCTTCCATAATATCCTGCCTCCTGTATTATTATTCACCTGCCGCGCGCACACAGGAAATGCGTTATGTTTTTTTATCGATAAAAAAACGAGGACAAAGACGTGCAAAAGAAACGTCTTCGTCCTCTATGAATATAAATATACAATAATTTTAACAATTTGTCAACACTTTAGACAAACTTATTTAACTATTTTTTTGGAATCGCTCCTGCCCACAAGATAATCAAGCGAAACCTTATAATAATCAGCAATTTTTATCAGCATATCCACAGGCACATTGATTTTTCCGTTTTCGTAATCCGAATAAGTACTTTGATCCACGGAAAGATATGCCGCCAGCTGTTTTTGTTTCAGATCATAATCCTCACGCAGGTCTTTTATCCTTGAAAACAACATAAAATCACCGATTAAATTATATAATATGGGTAATTCCCATATTGACAAATATGGGTGATACCCATATAATGAGAATTAGAAAGAATTATTCTAACCCAAACTTATTCTTTGCAGACATTTTTAATAACGAATCCGTCTTAAAGATTAAAAGCTGTAAATTTGTGCCTGTTTTTACTTTTTCTGTTTACAAAATATTTTAAAAAGTCTATTATAGAATTATGGATACTGTCTGATTTCACACCGCTCTGCTTAAGATGAGGTAGCGCCTATGAAAAATCAAACCATTAAAAACACGGTCTATATGCTGAAAAACTGGATCGCGTGGGATAAAAAAAGCCTGATCTATTTTATCATCCGTGTGCCCGCCCTTGTTGTGAACCCCATCTTAGTGGCTTACATACCCAAGGCAATGATTGACTGCATAAACAACAAAGTATCCATAGGCGAGCTGACCGCAACGATCGCCGTTTTAAGCGCGCTTGTTGCAGTGACCACCTGGCTTGCGCCGTTTATGCAGGAGCTGCTGCTCGGCAGCGCGCGCATCATCAGGATGCGATACGCCACAATGGCGTTTGAAAAAAATCTGAACGCCGATTATGTTCAGATCGAAAGTCTCAAAGGGCGCGAGATGAACCAGCGCGCGGGCGATTTTTACAGGAGCTATTATTCCGGCGGCGCTGATTTTTTAGACAACCTGAATCTCATCGCCGTGAGCGTTATCGGGGTTATAACCTCCGCCGCACTGATCTATAAGGTAAATTTCCTGATCATCCTGCTGATTCTTGCTACCTGCGTTATTGAGGCGCTGGCGCTGCATCTGCTGAACAAGGCAAATCTTAAAACACGGGACAAATCCAACAGCGTATACATAAAATTCAACTATTTTTACGAGCAGTGCAGAAAGACGGAAAACGCAAAGGACATCAGAATATATAACCTTTCGGACAAATTTATCGCCGCCATGGCGCAGCTTGTGTTTGAGACCGAAAAGCTTTTGGCGAAATATACGAAAACCAGCATGGCAACAAGCGGCACGCGCGCGTTTCTTAATTTAATAAGGGAGCTTGCCGCATATGCGTATCTTACTTATATGGCCGTAACAGGGCAGCTTTCCGTTTCCGATTTCATATTCTATTTCGGAATCATAACCGGCTTTTCCACTTGGATTGTAAGCCTTGTTATGGCGCTTTCCGCGCAGGAAAACTGCTGCGCGGAGTGCCAAAGATTCCGCGATTATGTTGAAAACGAAAGCGAAGATAAAACACGCGGAAATAGAAAAAGCCCTGCCGATGTGAACAGCATTGAATTCAAAAATGTGTCTTTTACCTATCCCGAGGCAGACATGCCCGTGCTGAAGGACATTTCATTCAGCATATCCCAAGGCGAAAACATTGCCGTGGTGGGTGAAAACGGCGCAGGCAAGACCACGCTCATCAAAATCCTGTGCGGACTTTACACGCCGTCCGCCGGTCAGGTTTTCATAAACGGCGAAAACAGCACGGATTTTGAAAAGGACGAATATTTCAACATCTTCTCCCCTGTTTTTCAGGATTATTCATTCCTGCCGTTTTCCGTTGCGCAAAATATTTCGGCATCTTTGGAATACGATGAGGAAAAGCTCCTTTCCGCGCTGAAAAAAGCAGGTATCCGCGATAAAATTCTTTCCCTGCCGGACGGAATAAACACAAAAATGATAAAAGAAGTCAACAAAGACGCGCAGGATTTCTCCGGCGGCGAAAAGCAAAAGCTGCTGCTTGCCAAAGCGATTTACAAAAACGCGCCCGTGCTTATCCTTGATGAGCCGACAGCCGCGCTTGACCCCATAGCCGAAAACGAGTTATATATGCAGTACAATGAACTGACAAAAGGGAAAATCTCCTTTTTCATCTCCCATCGTCTGTCCTCAACAAGATTCTGCGACCGCATCTTTTTCCTTTCGGACGGCAGAATCACCGAAAGCGGCACGCACGAAGAGCTCATGGCTAAAAGAGGCGGATACTGGAGAATGTATCAGCTGCAAAGCTACTACTATAAGGAACAGGGGGTGGCGTTATGAATAATATGCAGATCACCCTGAAATCCATCAAAGAGATGCACCGCCTTGAAAAGCGGCTTACGCCCAGCACGGCGGTAACGGCAGTTGTGGGCGCGGTGCTGCCGTTTATAAATATCATCTTCTCATCTAAAATTATTGAGGCGCTTGAGACCGGCGCCGGCACAAACAGGCTGATCATGCTTATCTCCGCCGCTGTTCTGACAAATTTTGCTCTTGCCTTTCTCAATAATTTCACTTCAAATATGTACTACAACTATCGATGGCAGATGCTTTATAAGGAAAAGGAAAGCATTTCCAAAAAACTTTACTCCCTTGATTATGAAACGCTTGAAAGCAGCGATTTCAAGGAACTGCTGCACAAGCATGCCGAGGCGCAGGACAGAGTATTTTCCGCGTTCACGCAGTTTTCGTGGATGATAAGGGATTTCATATCCGGCTTTCTGATGCTTGTTATAGCCGTTGTCATCCTGATTCCGCTGTTTAAAATCGGTTTTACCAAAACAGGCGAGTCCTTTTTTGAATCGCCGGCGTTCCTGCTTGTTATCTTCGGCTGTGTTGGCGTTATGGCGGTGATCATTCTGCTGCTGGCAATGCGCATGAATAAAATGTGGTTCGCGGCAAATGACGAATATGCAAGGCTGGACCGATTTTTCCATTACTTTCTTAAAATGTTTGACGATTATAAAACCGGCAAAGAAATACGCCTTTATAAAGAACAGAAACTGATTAAGCGCTCTGCCGCCGATGCACTGCTGACGGACGGTGAGGCACTGCTCAGAAAAGCGTCGCACCGTTCCGCGGCTTCCAGCTCCGTCGTTGCGCTGCTTGGGGCGGTAGTGGGATTCGGCATCTACCTGTTCATAGGAATAAAGGGACTTTACGGTCTGTTCAGCATCAGCTCGCTCGTGCTCTACTGCGGCACTTTTATGCAGATCATAAACGCTCTTATGAAAATGGCTGCCACATTCGGCAAAACGCAGGAGATGTGCCCGCTGGCGGATTATTATTTTCAGATTATAAACACCGAAAATAAAATGAAATACGGTTATGCTGAATTTGACGCAGATCAATACGATATTGAATTCAAAAACGTTTCTTTCAAATATCCCGGAAGTGAAAATTACGCCCTTAAAAATATAAGTATCAAAATAAACCACGGCGAGCACCTTGCCGTTGTGGGCAGAAACGGCAGCGGAAAGACTACATTTATCAAGCTGATGTGCCGCCTGTATGATGTAACCGACGGTGAAATTCTCATAAACGGCAGAAACATAAAGGATTATAAAAAGAAAAGCCTTGTGCGTCTTTACTCCGTTGTTTTTCAAGATTTCAGCCTGTTTTCACTGCCGCTTGACGAGAATATCTATACAGACTGTGCGCAGAACAGGGAAAGACTTTATAACTGCCTGAAAGAGGCGGATATTCTGGAGCGCGTTTTGCAGATGGATAAAAAGGAAAAAACCACGCTGTATAAAGGCACGGATAAGAACGGCGTGGAGATTTCCGGCGGCGAGGCACAGAAGCTTGCGCTTGCCCGCGCGCTTTATAAGGACGCGCCCGTTGTTGTGCTGGACGAACCGACAGCCGCGCTCGACCCCATTGCCGAAAACGAGGTATACAAGCGTTTCAACTCCTTTGTAAACAACAAAACGGCGATATATATTTCGCACCGCCTTTCGAGCTGCGTTTTCTGCAGCAGAATCGCCGTGTTTGACCATTCCGAGCTGGTGCAGACGGGAACACATGCACAGCTTTTAGAAAACGGAAACGGAAAATACAGCGAATTATGGAACGCGCAGGCCGAATATTACCTCAATTAAACAAATTTATAGACAAAGCCTCCCCTTTGGTTTATAATGAAACTGAAGTCAGGGAGGCTGATTTTATGAAAAAGAAAACAAAAATGATCATTGCCGTTATTGTGCTCCTTGTGGCTGCAGCTGCGATCGGCGGCGGAATATACGGATTTACTCAGCACAATAACACAAAACAGCATAACGCCGTTGTGGACGAGATAGACCTGATAAATGCGGCAACGAATACGGAAAAGTTATCCGACATAGACCGTGACGAGCTTTCAGAGCTGCTGGACAGGCGTGTTGCAACCGGCAAATACGGTCAGGTGGAAGACGCAATCAAGCGATATATATCCGATCTTTACAACGGAATCTTTGATACGGTTGATAAAGCCGGCAACGACGCGCTTTACAGTATGCTGACGGCTGAAAACATAAAATCAGACGGACCTGAATTTGAAAAATCCAAAGAACTTCTGGAAAGCACGATAGCACAGCTGAACGCAGGCGTAGAAAACTATATCGACCTGATCGGCTCAGACACTGTCGAATCCTATTTCAGCAAAACAGGATTGGACGGCGACTACAAAAAACTTTATGATACCGCTCTGCTTTATGATGTTCCCACGGATGAGGAAAGCAACCGTTATATCGCTTCCCTAAACACGATTATCTCTCAGCTGGAAGCAACCGCCGATGTGCTTGATTTTCTGACTGCCAACAAAGACAATTGGAAAATGAAGAATGACACACTTGTTTTTAAGACGCAGGCTCTGTACGATGAATACAACGCGCTCTGCGAAAAAGCCGGCGTTTAGACCGCCTTTGCAGCCCGGTGGAAATGATCTGCCTTGCAAATGATTTTGATTTATGATACAATCATTTTATCAGCTGAAACTGATAAAATGAGAAAACCTGTTCCCATACCGAACACAGAAGTAAAGCTCTTGCACAAAAAGTGCAGGAGCTTATTTATTTTAGGAGGTCAAAAAAATGTTTCACTGCAAAAAGATCATTGTTGTAGGCTGCCCGGGTTCAGGTAAAAGCACCTTCAGCAGAAAATTACACAAAGCCACCGGCATAGAACTGTTCCATTTGGACGCAATCTATTGGAACAAAGATTGCAGCCATATAAGCAAACCGGAATTGAAAGCAGAACAGGAAAAAATATTCCGGCATGACAGTTATATAATCGACGGCAATTTTAAAAGCACACTTGAACTGCGGCTCAGTCACTGTGATTTGGTCTTTTTCTTTGACCTGCCTGTTGAGACCTGTATCGACGGGGCATTAAACAGAAAGGGCAACCGACCCGAAATGCCCTGCGAACTGCCTGCGAACGACGAGTTAATTGATTTCATCAGAAAATTCAACACAGATATCAAGCTTATGATGCTTGCGCTGTTTCAAAAACACCATGCAAACGTAATAACTTTTCGTTCCCGCAAAGAGGCAGATGATTACATAGAAAATATACAGCCGCTTGATTTAACGCTTAAAACAAAAAAGGGTATTTTCAACCACAGAGTTGCCGCGGTAATCACGCATAACCACAAACTGCTTGCCCAGAAAAACACCAAAACAGATGAATATTATCTTGTGGGCGGCAGAGTCCGATTCGGCGAATCTTCCCAAGAGGCGCTCATTCGGGAAATAAAGGAAGAGCTAAATATAACCGTTTCGGATTTTAGGCCCTTATGGATAAACGAATGTTTCTTTATTGACAGCGGCCAGCAGTTCCATGAGATCGGCATGTATTATCTTGTTGATATTAAAAACACAGATTTTAACCATTATGAATCCGTTTTTGAACTGCGGGAAGAAAACCGAACAAACACTTATGAATGGCTGGAAACAGACAAATTAGACGATATTATGCTGTATCCGCTGTTCCTAAAAGACAAAATAAAAAATCCCGGCAAAAGCCCGGAACTGATCATCACCAAGGAGGCGGTCTTATGATGCAGAATATCTATGACAATACTGAATTCTTTTCATCTTATAAAGCATTAAGGGAATCTGACGATAATTATAACATATTATTGGAACAGCCTGCAATGATGGCGCTTTTACCCGATCTGAAGAACAAAACCGTTATAGATCTGGGCTGCGGATTCGGAGATAACTGCAAAACTTTTATCAATCTCGGTGCAAAACGGGTAGTGGGCATGGATATATCACGCAACATGTTAGAAATGGCAAAATACAAAAATTTTGACAAGCATATCGACTACATCCGTCTGCCGTTAGAGCATTTATCAGCTGTGAACGAAAAGTTTGATCTTGCTTATAGCTCCTTATGTTTTCATTACATAAAGGAATTCGAATCGCTGATCAAGGACGTCGCAGAAAAGCTGAATCCAAACGGAACACTGCTGTTTTCACAGGAGCATCCGATCGTTACAGCATCTTCGGGTATCGCCGGTTATTACCGCATCGATGAAAACGGCAGCAAGGTCTACTGTTTATGCAATTATCAGGATGAAAACGCATTGAGAACCGACAAGTGGTTTATTGACGGTGTTGTAAAATACCACAGAACCTTTTCAACTATCATAAACACGCTTACAGATCACGGATTTATAATTGAAAAAGTTGTTGAACCCGTTCCGAACAAGCAGGCTTTATCTAAAAGAAAAGGGCTCGATAAAGAATTCATCAAGCCCACTTTTCTGATAGTCAAAGCAACCAAAAAAGAATAAAATCATAGATATTATTGAAAGATACTTAAAAGTTCTCTGAATAACCAAAGTTTTGCAATATCTTAAGAATTTGTTTTTATTCAATCATGACCACTAAATAAGGTAATATAAAGATTGTATTTATATACAGAACATATCACTCATCAAAATCATCTGTATCCTCATATTCATCTGTTTTTTCAGTTCTGTCAACGCTCGACTCTTCCGCCTGTGACTCCTGTTTGGAGTTTACTGCGTATTTTATCAAAAATCCCGTTCCGCACACGGCAAAAGTGCCCGCAAGAACAAGTAATCCTCTGGCTGCTGGACTCATTGACGTGGTTTTCTCCTCGTCAACAGAGTTGATTGTTCCGTTCGTCCGAAGCGAAGTCTCCACCTCTGTGGCACTGCTTTCCAACTCATACTCCATATCTCCGCCGGCAAATTTTGTTGTTGCCTGCGTTTTATCCATACTGCCGGAATAAATATATTTTGTGCTTGACTCCGAAGGCGTGCGTGTTATTCTCTTTTCGGTGGGGGAAGTTGTGTCGATAGGATCCCCTTTCTGATCAGACGCAGCTTCACCGGGCTGCACAAGACCTTGGACAATCGAATAATTCGAATCATTAATCGTTATAGCTACATCTATGCAATTTGTTACATTCTTATCCTCTTTCTGATTAAACTCAATGGCAAAATATATATCCTGCCCGTAGACTGATGTTTCACCAAAACTTTTTGATACAGCACAGGGCAGATTGCTGTCATCACTGTCTGCTGAAAGCATGATCTCATACTCTCTGTTGGGGTTTGACACTGTAACAGAAAGAAATACGTAATCATTGCCGCTCATTCCCGATTCCGAATAACTTATATGGCAATAAAATGAATTGTGCAAATAAAAAAACCGCAAATAGCCGTCATAAGTGCCGGCGATACTCGTTTGAACCGTCTGCGCATTGTTATGATCAAACCATTTAGCGGGATCCTCTTCAAATTCAGTATTAAATGCATATACATTTATAGGTATGAGCATTAAAAATGCAAACACAAAAAGCAAGAAATATTTAAACTTTGCGTATAAAAATTTGCTCATTTTGTTTTTCATGCATATTCACCACGTGTCCCCAAATTTCGTTCTAATTTTACCAAAGACTTTTGACTCGGTCAATATACATTACACATTTAATTAATTGTAATATGGACAGCATATGAATAATATCCATATTATATTGTTCTTGATTTATAATATATACAGTGCGTAAAAAAAGAACACACCAAAAAGAATTCATTTAAAAATAAATGAAAAAAGGAAGAAGCTCCGCAGAGAAACGGAGCTTCAAGAAGATGTCAGCATCGACCTATTTTCCCGGGCGGCTGCCCGCCAAGTATTTTCGGCACCGAAGAGCTTAACTGCCGTGTTCGGGATGGGAACGGGTGGACCCTCTTCGTCATAGACACCGACTATGAACTGCACGAATCATGCAGTTGTTTGTGAGACCTTATGTTGGTATCCTAAAGGTCTGTGGTGACCCGTAGGAGAATCGAACTCCTGTTTTCGCCGTGAGAGGGCGATGTCTTAACCGCTTGACCAACGGGCCACAGATGGTACACCATCACGGGCTCGAACCGTGGACACCCTGATTAAGAGTCAGGTGCTCTACCAACTGAGCTAATGGTGCATAGCTCATCTTAGGGCATATACCCTGAAAACTGAATACAAGTATCTGTGTTACCTTGACGCTTTGGCTTTAAGGTCAAGCCCTCGACCTATTAGTACTGCCAAGCTAAATACATCGCTGTACTTACACACGCAGCCTATCAACCTCATAGTCTGTGAGGGGTCTTAACTGTAAACAGTGGGATATCTTATCTTGGGGATGGCTTCACGCTTAGATGCTTTCAGCGTTTATCCAATCCGCACATAGTTGCTCGGCCGTGCCATTGGCATGACAACCGATGCGCCAGCGGTGCGTCCATTCCGGTCCTCTCGTACTAGGAACAGCGCCCCTCAAATATCCTACGCCCACGGCAGATAGGGACCGAACTGTCTCACGACGTTCTGAACCCAGCTCGCGTACCACTTTAATCGGCGAACAGCCGAACCCTTGGGACCGAATTCAGCCCCAGGATGTGATGAGCCGACATCGAGGTGCCAAACCTCCCCGTCGATGTGGACTCTTGGGGGAGATCAGCCTGTTATCCCCAGGGTAGCTTTTATCCGTTGAGCGACGGCATTTCCACTCACATACCGCCGGATCACTAACTCCAACTTTCGTTACTGCTCGACCCGTCAGTCTCGCAGTTAGGCTCACTTCTGCGTTTGCACTCTCGGGCATGGTTTCCGTCCATGCTGAGTGAACCTTTGAACGCCTCCGTTACTCTTTTGGAGGCGACCGCCCCAGTCAAACTGCCCACCTGACAATGTCCCCCGACCTGATTCAAGGCCGCAGGTTAGAATTCCAATACTCTAATAGCGGTATCCCAAGGGTGACTCCGCCAACACTGGCGTGTTGGTTTCCCAGTCTCCCGCCTATCCTGTAAATAGAATACCGAAACCCAATATCAAGCTGCAGTGAAGCTCCATGGGGTCTTTCCGTCTTGCCGCGGGTAACCGGCATCTTCACCGGTACTACAATTTCGCCGGGTGGATTGTTGAGACAGTGTCCAGATCATTACACCATTCGTGCGGGTCGGAACTTACCCGACAAGGAATTTCGCTACCTTAGGACCGTTATAGTTACGGCCGCCGTTTACTGGGGCTTCAATTCGGAGCTTGCACCCCTCCTCTTAACCTTCCAGCACCGGGCAGGTGTCACCCCCTATACGTCATCTTACGATTTAGCAGAGAGCTGTGTTTTTGATAAACAGTTGCCTGGACCTATTCACTGCGGCTCACTCTCGTGAGCACCCCTTATTCCGAAGTTACGGGGTCAATTTGCCGAGTTCCTTAACAATCCTTCTCCCGTTGGCCTTAGAATTCTCTTCCTGACTACCTGTGTCGGTTTGCAGTACGGGCACCCCGATTATATACACTGAGCTTTTCTCGCCACCGTCCAAGCATACTTCCCTACTAATCTTCGTTCCCTTACGCCCGGGTCAACCAACGCCCGGGTTATGCCCTTTCGATGTGTCCCTCAGTTTAAATTCAAGGTGGCTACGGAATCTCAACCGTATGTGCATCGACTACGCCTCTCGGCCTCGCCTTAGCTCCCGGCTAACTAGAAGCGGACGAACCTTCCTTCTAAAACCTCAGTCTTTCGGCCATTATGATTCTCACATAATTCTCGCTACTCATTCCGGCATTCTCACTCGTATACAGTCCACTACCGCTTCCGCTGTAACTTCACCCCGTATACGACGCTCTCCTACCAACATACAATCTTGCGACCATATATTCCCAAGCTTCGGTGTATGGTTTAGCCCCGTTAAATTTTCGGCGCAGAATCACTCGACCAGTGAGCTATTACGCACTCTTTGAATGAGTGGCTGCTTCTGAGCCAACATCCTGGTTGTTTACGCAATTCCACATCCTTCTCCACTTAACCATACTTCGGGACCTTAGCTGTGGGTCTGGGCTGTTTCCCTTTCCACCGCGAAACTTATCTCACGCAGTGTGACTCCCAATCATTCATTATCCGACATTCTTAGTTTGATAGAGTTCAGTAAGCTTTCGCCCCCTAGCTCAGTCAGTGCTTTACCTTCGGTAATGTTAATTGAGGCTAGCCCTAAAGCTATTTCGGAGAGAACCAGCTATCTCCGAGTTCGATTGGAATTTCTCCGCTAGCCACAAGTCATCCCCTACCATTTCAACGGGAGTGGGTTCGGCCCTCCATGGAGTTTTACCTCCACTTCAGCCTGCTCATGGCTAGGTCACTCGGTTTCGGGTCAAATACCACTGACTTCATCGCCCAGTTAAGACTCGCTTTCGCTTCGGCTCCGGACCTTAAGTCCTTAACCTTGCCAGTGACATTTACTCGCCGGACCATTCTACAAAAGGTACCATATCACACGTTGATGTGCTCTATGTGCTTGTAGGCACAAGGTTTCAGGT
>UQDP01000017.1 GCA_900539845.1 uncultured Oscillospiraceae bacterium
AGGCGGCCCTTTTAGGGCCTGTGCAAACCACCAGTTTAACTGGTGGTTATGATTTGCTATTAGAATTCGTTGTTTACTGCCCAAGGATCAACTTCCGTATCGGGGTTGCTGGTCGTTAACACTTCATTCTTTACCTGAAAATAATCAACTTCAAAGGAAGGTGTTTCATATTTCTTTTTCATATCAGTGATCTACCTCCTGTCAGTTAATCGCAGAAACCGTGCCGTTTTCGCACTTATAAACTCTTTCGCAGTAAGTAACGTACGGAACTTTGCTGCTGAGATCATCGCCCGGATTATAATCCTTGACGTAGCTTACATAAGCGCGCATATAATAAACGCCGCTTCCGCTGTTTTTCAAAGTCATTGTGAACGTACCCGAATTGTTGTGACCGTTCCAATGCGCAATTGCATTTGCCGGAACAACAAAAGCGTTATCCTCGCCCTTCTTGAGCGTTTCGGGTGTGGCATTCGGATCATTAGAGCAAATGATACCTGCTTCAACAACGGTTACATCTTCATCCTGCGGCGCCGAGTAATCAACGGAAAGCGTGAACTTCTCGTTGGCAAAGTAGCCTGCGCCGTAGACTGCCGGAATCCTGTCGGCTATCTGATTCGCAATGGAAGCATCCAGATCAGAGCTGCCGGGTTCGTAAGCCTTGTAGGTTACATTTTCATTTGCGGTGTAATTGATAAAGGATGAATCATAAGAAGCAAGATATTCTACGCCGTCAACTTCACGTGTCCATATGCTGCCCTCGGGAGCAACAAGAGAGACTCTCATGTTGTAATTCGTGGTCGCATACTGCGTGCCGCCGTTAATCGTTCCGTTAACTGCCTTAAAGACTTTCTCTTCACCGGCAAGAAGCGAGCCGCGCTGATGAATCACGGTAGATTCATCAATATCATACGTGTCGTCTGCCAAAGACCAGCCGACGAACGCATATCTCGGAGAATCTTTTACATTTACTTCAACGATCTCAGTGCCGTTAATCGTGATCTTTCTGCCTGTGCTGTCAACAGTTACCTGAGCAGAGCCGTCAGCAGGAATATAGCCGATACCGAGCACATCGCCGTAGTAATCCTCAACAACAACCGCCTCATTCTCTGTAACTTCAACTTCAACGGTTATATCTTCCTGAATCAGAATGGATAAAACATAGCCGGAGTCTTCAAGATTATAAGGTGTTGGCTCTTTACCGCCGGTCTCGGAAGTAACCATGCATTTTACCGTATACTTAGGATCATTGTAAGCGGAAAGATCAATCGTAGCGGTTTCGCCATAATTATACTGTGTTACCTGCTTATCGACCACATTCTCTTCATTGACATCAAGAGAATACGTAAGATCATACTTTTTAACCTGCGCAGAACCGTTAGCGCCGACATTCATATCGGTGATAACATCCTTTGTGTATCCGTCAAGCGTTGCCTGCTCGGTCTGAGGTATGTTTACATAATCGACGCCATCATATTCCTCATAGATATTGTCGTCGCCGGTTTGAATAGACGACTCTATCTCCTGACCCTTATCGGTATAGGCAGTCTTATCGATTCTTTCTGACTCATTCTTAACCGCAACATAAACCTCGTCGTCAGCAGCAAGAACAAGATCAGCGTCATTGATTTTCTGTGCAAGATCTTCAATCTTAACCTGAATATCCAGCCTGTTGGACGGAACAGAGGTATCCACATCGGGACCGGTTACATAACCGGGTGTGTTGTTGCGCTCATCCTCAGTGTCATACTTTTCATCTGCCATAAGAGCCTGCCCGTTTTCATAAGCCTCAAGGAAGGCTTTATAGCTGTCGGGAGTCCAATTCGTGCCGTCGCTCAGTTCAATACCCTGCTGATAGTTGCCGAGATTATCTTCAAGCGCATTCTTGAGCGGTGAGAAATCGGCTCTCTTCGTCAAGAGATTATTGGTAAGTTCTATCGTGTCCTGACCCTGGTAATCGAAATAATCCTCATACGTTGATTTTTCAGGATCGGAATTATACTCTCTCTCTGCGGCAGTTGTGAGAAGCGTATAGTTGTTCAAATATTCCTGACGGATGAGAAGCGCATTCATGTAGTTATACCAAGTATCCGTGGTATACCAAGTGGACTTTTTAATGCTCTTCATCGCCTCGTCGTACGGAGTTCTTTCTTCCGACTTATCACACATTTTGATCTCAAATGTGAGACTCATATTATGCCAAGCATTGACACCAGCCTCAGCACCTTCCTGATACTGCACTTCACCTCTTAATGACTGGGTAGTATTCGGCGTTACATACGTTGTGCAGTTGACCGTTGCTGAACGAACAAGCTCATTTTTTAAGGTCTCATTATCTTCCGAAAGCGTGTAATAAGTATTTCCATTCGCATCTCCGCCGAACATATAATACTGCGTCTCAATCTCACCGTCGCCGGAAAGCTTCTGAATATAGCTTCTGTTATCGTTACCAATTCGGAGCTGACGCTTCCAATAATCGTTTGAAGTATATTGAACGTTTACAGGCTGACGTTTCATAACAAGCGAAAACTTGGACGAATCCGTCGGATCCTGCGTTATACCTTCATTCTTATCGGAACTCTTATCATAGTAATAATACGCAACATTTACATTATTCGTGATATCCTCATCGCGAAGATTATAAGTTTCCGTATCATCACTGCCATTGTTATTGACTATAACACCGGCGCCCTTAAATTCAGTATTATTATCTTTTGCAATAGATATATCGGTCTGTGCGCCGTTATAAGTCATAATGCCATCTTCAGGATAAAGATGTATCGCATTACCAACATATGCATATTCGCCGAATGTACCTTTACTGGTCAGTGTAGTATTACCATAAGAACCGTCCGCCAAAAGGAAAGTAGCAAAAGCTACGACTCTTGTTTCGGGAATCCAAGCACCATCATAGTAACCTAACCTGCTGACACGGTTACCGCTGAGGACATGACCTGGAACCGGGTTTGAAGCAACATAGAGTCTGTCCGTCTGCGTCCAAAGAAGACCGGTGCTGTCCTGAAGCGTGGTTTTCAGTGTTACATATGTACCGCTTTCATAGCTGTTATAATTTCCGTCATTCGCAAGAGCGAGAGTGCCAGTAAGCTTACCGCCGTTAGCATCGCCCTCCGGTGTAATAGTTGAATTTTCAAGAATTTCCTGATTATCGCCGAACGCTTCAACGGCATCTATGCCGATGATCGTATAGGAATTATCATTGATTTTGTAATTGGTTACTTTTTCGCCGGTAACCGAGCCGTCAGAAATAGAGCTTCCGAAAGTGGTAATCTCTGACTGCGTAGCGGAACCTGCGCCGTGCGTGTAAATAACAGGATCATAATCCACAACGCCGGTTATCTCACGGGAATAGTCCGACACTTCAATGATATACGTGTCGCTTCCGCAGACAACAGTCGCAGTGCCTGCCGCAAGGGCAGTAAAGGTCATATCATAACCGCTCTGAACATAGTCCTTATTGCCCTTTACCGTGTGCGTAAATACATCATTAGAGGAAAGAGAAGGATAAAGGAAGTAATAGGAACCGTTGATCTCACAGCCGATCAGATATTTACCGCCGTCTACGATCTGGTCTACTTCAACATATCCCGGAACGGGATCGTTGACGGAGCTCTCTTCGCCGATTTCGCATGGTCTAAATACTTTGAATATCGTGCCGGCATGATCGCCTTCACCGGGCCGATAATCCATAGCCTGGTCGAACTGATAGATCTTTTCGCCGTCACGCCACATATAGAGCGCTTCGCCGCGCTCGTCAACAAACTGGAAGTATGTGTCCGTATCTCCGATCCTATTAATCGTAATCGGAGCCCTGTCCTTCGTGGAAGGCTGACCGGGAGTGTCAATGGTGAGATGAACACCCATGCTGCTTACATACCACTGACCCTCAGGGGTCTGCGTAAAGGTATACAGTGCGTCCGTAAGCGGAATCTGCTGACCGTCAAAGTTCGCGTCGCTGCCCATCTGCGCAGTTGAGCTGTAATTATCTGTAAATTCAACCGAAACCGCATCGGGATTTGAATTTGTAAACTCATTGGTGTCCGCAGTATAGGTCTGCGTATCACGCTTTACAAGGTTAATATTATAAGTCCTCTGCAGATCGGGGATTCTGAAGCTTGACAATTCCTCCATATCTGTGAATTCAACATAACGCAGAGTTGAGAAATCGTTGTTATCCTCATAAAGCAGCGCGATGTTGCCGTTCGGAAGTTCAGTAAGGCAGGAATAGGCGAATCCGCCCGTAGTGATCTGCTGCTGAACGGCATTTACGATATCATTGTTGGTATTAAGAAGCAGGAACGTAAGCGTACCTTTGTTTCTGTTGCTGCCGTCATTGGCATGGGAAGCGATAAGCATTGTATAATAGTTACCGTCCCAAAGCACTTTTTTAGAATATTTGATAACCGAATACTGGTTATTTTCCGTAATATCAAAGTTCTGGCCGTTAAACTCAGAATCAAGGTGGATCGGGCCGCCGCCGTCAGCATCAGCGTTTATCCAATAATAGTTTCCGTCAGCGTCTTTCTTCGCATCGGCATAAACCATTCTTCTTCTTGCAGTTCTGCAGAAAAGGCGGATCGTGCCGTCGTCCAACTCAACAGGCTGGCACTCACTTGTGCCGTTCCAAGAAAGCGTATAATCTATCCAGTACTTGAGGTCGGGAAGACTCTCTGTTCTTTTCCAAGACTGACCGTTATCATCGGAATAAATGAAAGAAGAAGCCTGAGAGCCGCTTGTACCGTTCCAGGAATAAACGCCGAAAATGATCGTTCCGTCCGAAGTTACAACACCTCTGCCGGGGCCGACGCCGCAGAACTGTTCGCCTGAATTCTTAACATTCACAAGTTTCATATCTGTCCAAGTCTGACCTCCGTCAGAAGAAGATCTGAAAACAAGGAAAGTCGTTTTTACAGTCTGAAACTCACAGTCACTGTAGAACAGTGTACCGCTCTTTGCGCCGTTATTGTAAAGATAAAAATCATGGTCAACCGTGTAACCTTCTACGGCTGTTCCGTCCGCACGCATGATCTGCGCTCTGCCGTCCGCGCCGTCCTGATTGAATTCGCCAAGATAATAGTTGTATCCCGACTCACCCGTTCTGCTCAGAAGAAGACGGCCGCTGTCATCAAATGCCTTGTCGCCTACCGGGCGATAATTGGCACTTGTGATATTAATGGAATAGCCTGCCGGGAAGAACGTGCTCAGCGTATAGACCGTTTTGCCGTCCGTGGCAAGCGCGGAATCGCAGATACTGGTCGAACTGCGGTTGAACTGGTTGCCGTTATCAGGATAATATGTAAGCATCTGATAATTCCAGGTTGCGCCGCCGTCCGTAGAACGGGCAACAATGCTGTCATTACCGCCGCCGTCGGCAACATCCGCTGTCCAGCGGGCATCCGCCTGCGCAATAAGGGTACCGTCATCCAGAGTAATCAGGTTCGGAATACGATAATAGTCCGACGGCTGACCCGAGACGAAGGGACTGCTCTGGCTGGTGCCGGGAACAGGCTCTGAACCGCTCTCGTCCGTTGCAAATGCCATCAACGGGAATGAGGTCAGCGCCATAACGAGCGCCATTAAAAACGCAAGCAGTTTTTTGGTTTTAAAATTTACTGTTTTTGTTTTCATAATTGTTTCTTTAGTCCTCCTTAATATAATTCAAGAAAGCTTAAATTTACATTAAATTTAATAAAACTTAGCTAACTGCAAAAAAGCATCTGACCCTGCGTAACATCACAGTTTCCGCTAATATTATACGAAATAATTATATCGTTTTACTAAAATTTTGTCAATAATATTTGTAAACTTTTTATTAAAAGTGAACAATTGGTAACATTATAAAATACTGCATTCATGATTTGCGCTGTTTTGACGAGGTTATATATTGTATTTCTGCTTAAAATTTGCTATCATGATGTTGCGAATCATAAATGAAATCCATTTTAACAATTTAAAGTTTAGCCTTTAGAATATCTAACAAAGCGAAAGGAAACATAAATTGAACCAAAACGAGAAATACTTTGTTTCATTGATGTCATCATACCTGAATCGCACAAACCCTCCGCAGGCAGGCAAAGATACGGACTGGGCGGCAATATACGAGCTCAGCGCAATACACAATGTTGCCGCAATAACGGCAGATCAGGTACTTAAGCTTGAACAAGGCAACTTGCCTGACGAGGAAACGCTGTCAAAATTCCGGCAGCAAATCGGATATACAGTGATCGACGCCGCCGAAAAAGAAGAGACCGCCGCTTTTATAAAAGATTTTATGCGCGCCGGGAACATTGATTTTATTTTCATCAAAGGCGCGGTATTGCGCAATTACTATCCGATTAAAGAGTTCCGTACGGGAAGCGACACGGATGTGATCATTCGGCAAGAAGATTTTGCAAAATGCCGAACGCTGTTTGAAACAAAAGGTTACGAAATCAAGACAGACGGTTTTAACGGTTTCTCCGTTTTCTATAAAAATCAGCACATAGAAATACACAGCACACTGGATTATGACAATCCTTTTTTTGGGAATATTTTTGATATGTGCGAAAAGAACGCAAATGAATATCTGATAAAAAAGGAGTACCATTTGCTTTATGTTTTATGCCACATCATCAAACATTTCAATCACTGCGGCGCCGGAATCAAAATGTTTATGGACATAGATGTGCTGCTGAGAAGCACAGACAACTTTGATTATGAGGAATTCATGGCATTATGCAGAAAGATAAACATCGAAACCTTTGCGAGGGCAAGCTTTGCGCTGTGCCGCTACTGGTTCAACACACCTGTGGATTCCGATCTTGATCTCAGAGAATGCGCTGATTTCCGAGAATTATTTGAAACGGAGATCATAAAGAGCGGCAGCTTTGGCTTTCATTCAAGAGACCTCGGAGATTATTACATCAATAAAGGAATCGGCGGTAGCGGCAAAAATTCTGCCGCCGCAAAGCTCAAAGCTTTGCTTTTTCTCATCTTCCCTCCTAAAAAAGACCTCGCAAGAAAATACGGATATCTTAATAAAAAGCCGTATCTGCTCCCGGTCGCTTGGATCTCAAGGCTGTGCGCCGCCGTTTTCAGCCGCAGATCCCATTCAAGGAGCACCGTGAAAGCCATTTTACATACCGGCAGCGAATCCGAGCAGTATAAAAAGCTGCTTAAAGAGCTTAATATATAATGAAAATAATTGTAACACTGTGAACCAGAAGAATCATAGAAAAGGCATCGTAAAAACGACGCCTTTTTTATGTTTTGCCGTTTCTGCAAAACGATCTAAAAAACTTATAACTTGGAGAGTGCTTTATAATCATCCTTTAAGGACAAATAAAGTTTTTTATAAAGCGCATGGAATTTTTGATAAAGCGCAGTACGCTCGTTTACGGGCATCAGCACATCACTGCTGCTGCGAACCATAGCTTTGCAAGCCGCTTCAACGCTGTCATAGATCCCCGCTCCGACAGCCGCAAGAACGGCAACGCCCAGAGCAGGACTTTCCGACGAAGGCGCAGTGCATACAGGAATCGAAAACATATCACAAAGCATCTGCCGCCACAGAATGCTTTTTCCGCCGCCGCCCGTCACAAACATTTTCTCGGGTCGGATTTCCATTTCGTTTAAAATCTGCATACAATCCATCAGCGAATATCCCACGCCCTCCATCACACAGCGTATCATGTGGGCGCGCGTATGAACGGCGGACAGTCCGAAAAACACACCTCGGCAATCCGAGTCAAGATGAGGCGTGCGCTCGCCCATCAGATAAGGCAGATACAAAAGCTTATCGGCGCCTATCGGGATACGCGACGCTTCATCGTCCATAATCTTATAAACATCCTCGCCGGACTGCTCCGCCTGTTGCATTTCCGACGCGCAGAAATTATTTTTAAACCACTGTAAAGAAAGCCCCGCCGCCTGCGTCACGCCCATAACGTGCCACGCGCCCGGAACAGCACAGCAGAATGTGTGCACACGTCCGCCGGGATCCGTAATGGGAGCGCTTGTGTGGGCAAACACAACGCCGGACGTACCTATTGTGGTAAAAGCTTTGCCATCGCTGACAACACCTGTTCCGACAGCGGCAGCGGCATTATCCCCGGCCCCGCCTACGACCTTAGTTCCCGCACAAAGTCCTGTAAGGCTTGATGCCTGCCGGCTGACAGTACCCGTAACTTCCGGCGACTCATAAAGCCTGCCGAGAAGAGACGAATCGATATCCAAAGCAGAAAGCACCTCCTGCGACCAGCAACGGTTGGGTACATCAAGGAGCTGCATTCCCGACGCATCGGACATTTCGGTGGCAAAATCCCCTGTCAGTCTATACCGAAGGTAATCCTTCGGCAGCAGAATATGCCGGCATTTGGCGTACAGTTCCGGCTCATGCTTTTTTACCCACATAATCTTTGACGCCGTAAATCCCGTAAGAGCAGGATTCGCAGTAATGGAGAGCAACCTGTCAAAACCGACACGTTCGGTTATCTCCCCGCACTCCTTTTGCGTACGCTGGTCACACCAAAGAATTGCCGGGTGCAAAACTTCTCCGTTTTCATCGAGCATAACAAGACCGTGCATCTGACCCGAAATGCCGAGTGAAACAATATTCTCTGCCGCGACGCCGCTCTTTTCAACAACGTCTTTTAATGTTTTAATGGCAGCGTTAAACCAGTCTTGTGGATCCTGCTCCGCCCAGCCGTTCTGCGGCTGAAAAAGCGGATATTCCTGCGCGGCGGAGGCGATCTTAACCCCCTTTTCATCAAACAGAACCGTCTTCGTTGCGGAAGTTCCAAGATCTATACCAATCACATATTTCATAGTTTTAACCTTCACTTAAAAAGAACGGAATTTATTACTGCCTGCAGATATTCCTGCCTGCCGGATGACGGTGCGTCCGGCTTTTTCTTTGCGCAGGCATAATCGCTGAGCTGTGCGAGCGTTGTTTTGCCGTTTACGATATCAGCGCCTATACCGCTGTTGAAACTTGCGTATCTGTTTTTCACAAATTCATCGATCCTGCCGTCCTCGATCAGCTCGGCAGCCTTGATAAGACCGAGCGCAAATGTATCCATACCGAGTATGTAGCTCTGCACAAGGTCTTCCATCGTGTTGCTGGGACGTCTTGATTTTGCGTCAAAATTAAGACCGCCGTGCGCAAGCCCGCCTGCTTTGAGGACTTCATACATACACATGGCTGCGTCATACACATTGCATGGGAACTCATCGGTATCCCAGCCGAGCAAAGTATCGCCCTGATTGGCGTCTATACTGCCGAGCATATTATTCACGGCGGCAATGCGCAGCTCATGCTGGAACGTATGCCCTGCCAAAGTGGCGTGATTCGCCTCGATATTCAGCTTGAAATCCTTGTCAAGACCATACTGCCGCAGGAAGCCGATAGCCGTTGCGGCATCAAAATCGTACTGATGCTTCATGGGCTCTTTCGGTTTCGGCTCAATATAAAAATCGCCGGTAAAACCGATACTGCGCGCATAATCCGCAGCCATATGCATAAGACGGGCGATATTTTCCTGCTCGAATTTAACATCTGTATTCAGAAGCGTCTCATAACCTTCACGGCCGCCCCAGAACACATAGCCTTCGCCGCCGAATTTAACCGTAAGGTCAATGGCTTTTTTAATCTGCGCTGCGGCAAAAGCATATACTTCGGCGGAATTCGTGCTTCCCGCACCGTTCATATAACGAGGATTTGAAAACATATTCGCTGTGCCCCACAGGCATCTGATTCCGGTCTTCTGCATCTTTTCAAGGATATAATCCGAGATCTCATCAAGCCGTGCATTTGTTTCATTTATGTCGTCCGCTTCCGGCACCAGATCAACATCGTGAAAGCAGAAGTACGGAATAGAGAGCTTTTCCATAAACTCAAATCCAACATCTACTTTTGCCCTTGCATGCTCCATTGTTGCCGGAGCCGCTCCGAAAGATTTGTCAAAGGTCTCCCTTCCGAACATATCCGTGCCGCCGGCGCACAAAGTATGCCACCATGACATTGCGAATTTCAGGTGGTCTTTCATGGGTTTGCCCATAATAACACGGTCCGCATCATAGTAACGGAACGATAATGTGTCTTTGCTTTCGGGTCCTTTAAAATCAACTTTCGGAATCGTGATTTGATTATTCATATTATATTTGTCTCCTAATTATCAGCTGTAAAATCGTAACCAAATATTTAATGTAATGCCGTATTGTTTCTGAAGCTAACCGCAGACATAGGTTCTGCCCATTTGTGAAAACGGCAGCTGTTCAAATCCCTCCGGAAGCTGTGTAAGCGAATAGTCGCCTTCCGCCGCAAACGGGGAATCACCCAATTTATATAGTGTGTTTTCAGAAATATCGCTGTATTTTTCCGCGCCCTCAGAGATCTCCCCGATATCCTTTCCGGCGTTGACAACAACATTGTGTTTTACACTGCTGTTGGCAGGATTGGCGGCGAACATAGGATCATCCGTGTTTTCAAAATCGTCTGAAAGCTGTGACAATTCCGGGAATTCAGATTTCCAAATCTGCGAATGGACATCCACTTCATTAAGCGTCGCCCAAAGTCCCTCTCCCGGAGTCTGGCTGTGACGGAACCAGCTGCCCGAAGCACTGCCGATCACCGCACGGTCATCATAATAAATCGGTACAGCGGCATTCACAATCAGATTATTCTCTATTTTCAGATCTCTTCCGCCTCCGAGCAGGAACGCACTGCCCGGAATATTGACGAGCAGATTCCCGTAAGCTTCCTGACCCGAAAGCGCATCATCAAAATAAATCCCGCTCGGCGTAAAGTCACCTGAGCCAATATTGTAAATGCAGTTATAACGTATGACATTGCCGTAATAGCTCCAGCTTCTGCCCGAATAAACAGCGCCGGCATCGGAAGATTCCTGAACAACATCGTGGATGATATTATATTCAATAACATGATCGTTGCCTGAGTAGGTTACAGCCTCATGCGGCGAGTTATATATCTCATTATGGCTGCATACAGCGCCCACGCCGTTTAGGCTCACGGCAGCCTGATACGTTCGGTAAACCTGTGACCAATCGTGAATAAGATTATTTGTGACGACATTCTCACTTGACGTAAGGGTATCGCGGTCTCCGCCGGTGAGGATAACGCCTGCCTTGCCCGTGGCCGTGATCTCATTATTTTCAATAAGAATATGCTCTCCTTCAAGCTCCACGGCGTTCTCGCCCACATTTTTTACGGTACAGTTTTTAACCGTGATGTTGCTGCCCTTGCCCTTTATCGCCCCGGCACGCGTGCCGGTGAAAGTGATACCGTCAAATGTGATATTCTGAGCATCCTGCAAAGTGACAAGATCGTCTGCGGAAAGAGATATCTCAAGAGACTGATTTTGAAAATCAGCGGGAGCAATGAAATAAAGCTTCAGATCATTTTTATCGATATACCATTCGTTTTCGGCATCAAGTTCTTCAAACACATTGAAAAAGTAATAAGGCATACCCTCTTTAAAGCCGTAAACACTGGCGTATTCGGTCGTTATCGTGCCGTCACCTGCTTCTTTCAGCGGCGTGGTTGAATCCGCCCAGTCATATTGAAAATAGCCGAACATCCAAATATCGTCGCTGTTCGTCCAGGACTTCACTCGGTCTGTAACCGCTTTATCCGCCTCAAAAGTGCCGCCGCGCGGATTTTTCATCGTTTCCCAGTCCGGGTTGGTCTCGGTGCCTTTATCTGTATAGACCTCTTTTGAATCGCCGTTATCAATGATTTTTCCCGTATAGAGATATTCCCCGGTGTTCGGATAACGTGCCAAGGTCATTCTCTCATTATCGCAAAAGAGTTCACAGTAAAGGCTGCCGGCAGCGTCGTATTTTTCCGCCTGATTATACTGACCGAAAGCACGCAACTGTCCGATACGCTCAGCTGTTACGCCGTATTTTGACAGATCAAGCACTTTTATATTCCCCCGATAATCCTCAAAATCAGCAGGGTCGAGCGTCAGTCCGCCATTGAGCACCGCGCTGTTTTCGGCAAAAAATGTGATGCCGCTGTCCTCTTGTGTGAGAACAAGGGACGTGATTTGATATTCCCCGTCCTCAAGATAAATGACCTTTTCCTGTTTATCCAGTGTTCGCGCCGTTTCCAGCGCCTTCTGAAGTGTTTTGAGAGGCTCTTCTTTTGTGCCCGGGTTTTGGTCGCTGCCGGACGGCGAAACATAAATATCACCATCGATCTGCTCTCTCGCCCGCTGTTCCGGCACGGATAGATTTACAGGCTCCGCCTGTTTTTCCGACATCTTTTTTTGTGATGAACAGGACGCAAATGCCGTTACCATCAACACAGACAGCAGCAGGCAAATGATTTTTTTTATTCTTTTCATAGCACAGACCTCCTGATCTGCTGGATTAAAAGTGAAAGGTTACCTGAGCCAAACAGTTAGAATACCGTCTTTGCCCGGTTCGGCAATCAGATCTCCGTACTCGTTATAGCTGTGCGCTTCATCACAAGTCAGCTGACCCTGCGGACAGCTTAACGCACATGAAGCTCCGCTGTGCGATATGACCTGAGCTTTTTTGAGTCTGCCGTTTTCCCAGAAAATATCAACAGTATAATTGCCTTTTGCTTTAATCCCACGGACGGATCCGCTGACCCATACGTCGGGCAAAGCGGGCAACAATTCAATAACGTCAAGATTGCTTTGGAGCAGCATTTCATTGATGCAGGCAGTGTAGCCGAAATTGCCGTCGATCTGAAACGGCGGATGCGTGTCGAACAAATTAATATAGATGCAATTTGAGAGCAAGTTTTGAATAAGCTTGTGTGCGCGGTTACCGTTTCCGGCGCGTGCCCACTCGGCTATTCGCATACAGGTGCCCCATCCGGTGCTCTTATCGCCGCGGTCATTGAGTGAAACCACGGCGGCATCCAGATATTCGGGATTTTTCCGCTTATTGATGATATCGCACGGATAAAGTCCGAGAAGATGGGATAGATGCCTGTGACCCTTTTCCCCGATCTCACCGAGTTTCTTCTCGTGGTACCACTCTTTAATCTGACCGCTTTCCCCTATCTCGATCGGATGCAGACGGGAAAGGATATCATTCCACTTGGCTACTAAATCAGGATCGGCATTCAAGGCATTTGCCGCCTTGACGGCGTCGATATATAACTGAGCGATCAATGTCTGCTCGTATGTATTTCCCATTGTTCGAGGACCATGCTCGGGTGAAAAACAGGGAGCTGTCACCAGACGTCCGTTATGCTCTATAAGCATGCGTGAAAAATATTCCGCCGTTTCTCGGAGCATAGGATAAATTGTTTTTTTCAAAAGCACGGTATCCTTTGAATATTCATAAGCGCCGAATACATCATGCAGTACCCAAGACACCGCAGCAGGAGACCAGCCCCAGCTGAATCCCCAACCGGGACAGGTCCAGCCGAAAGGCGTGTTCTGCGTGTGAAAGAGGAACCCCTCTTTGCCGTTTTTTGAGCATTCCTTTCCCGTATATATGCGCGCAGTCAAGCGTCCCGGCTCCCGCAGTTTATCTATATATCTGATAAGGGGAACGGCACATTCCGCCAGATTTGAGCTATATACGGGCCAGTAGTTCATTTGCAGATTTATATTCAAATGAAAGTCACTGTTCCATGGCGGTCTGTTTGAAACATTCCATATACCCTGAAGATTGGACGGCAACATATCGCTTTCACGTGATGACGCAATAGTCAGATACCGTCCGAAATGATAGAGGAGCATTTCATAGCCGCGTTTATCGCTTTCCGGCGTATCCGCGTTATGATAAGCTCGAACCATGCGGTCTGTCGGCGGCAGTTTTTCACTGCATCCGAGCTCCAGCTCAACACGACCGTACAGATTTCGGTAATCTTCAAGGTGGCGCTCATAAAGCTTATCCCTGCCGAGCCGCATAGCATTTTCCGCACAGCGGATAACACGCTCCCGCAGCTTTTTGAGACTCTCACCCGTACGGTAAGTAGGATAATGATCGCAGTAATCCGTATCCATACTGAGACAGACCGTGCAGTATGTTGCGCCGCTGACAGAAAGCACGGAACCGAACGAGCGAGTTCTGCCGTCTGTTTTTACGGTCAGATAAGCACAGTATTTCAAACCGTTTTCAAGAAGGCTGCCGCTGTGAATCAAGCCTTTTTGCGTTGCGCGGACAAAACCGAAATGGCTTGGTTTAAGACGAATATTACAGCGAAGCTCGCCCTTTTCCGCGCGTTCCGTATGCAAAACAGCTGCGGAGTCGGGATAGGATACAAAATACTGCCGTGTGTCATGATATATTTTCTTATCTCTGCCTTTAGCGGCGTATGAGACCGTGCAGACCGCCGTATTCAAATCAAGCTCACGCAGATAGCTGTCAGGATCTTTATCAACGCCCGGATAATCGATTATCAATTCGCCCCAGCACTGATATGCCCCGTAACCTGCCTTTTTGCCAACAAGTTTGTTGCACAGGGTCTCTGCTTTCTGCATTTCTCCCTGCTGAAAAAGCTTCTGCACTTCTTTCAGGTAATCGCTTGGCATTTTTCCGTTTCTGTCCGGCTTCGTGATATTGCCGCCCTGGTAATTGGGGCGCAGCTTTGAAGGACCGCCCGTCCACAGGGTCTTATGATTGAGAATGATCTTCTCGCAGTTCACTTCCCCATATACACTCAGCCCGATACTGCCGTTACCCAAAGGGAGCGCCGACTGCTCCCAGACGACCTCTTTGTTTATATAGTTTTCAGGTCTGGACATTTCAATACGGCTGACAGGCGTATCATAATATAATTTCATAGAAGCACCTCTGCAAATTTCAGATTTGGCAGATCAAGAATACCGTTTCATACTAAAGAATCCGTGATTATGCTTATGTTTCCCGGGAAATGAGACTTAAACATCCAAAGCATATTTTCCGATCGACCTTTCGGTTCTGTTCTTGTACTTTCCGTTTGTAAAATCAGGAATCTCAATCGGTATATTTCCGTTTGCTATAGACTTCTCGGACAGAGCCGTGATGCACATCCATGCCGCCGCGTCATAAACATCGATTGCAGGATAGCTTTCCCCTCTTGCGGCACTGAGCATAGCACGCAGCACCAGATAATCCATACCGCCGTGACCGCTTGCGATCATACCCTCCGATTTATGCTTCCACAGATCATTATCATAAATTTCCGCGTATTTATCGGCATTTTTCCATATTTTCTGCGGATCGGTATCCAGTTCGGCAATATCTACTTTAAGATCCTTTTCAAGGAAAACATAATCGCCGTCCTCCTGATACATGCCCTTTGTGCCATGAATGGTAAAGTTCCTGCTGTATATGCGGGGCAAAGTAGTGTCCAGTGTAAGCGTTATGGTCTCTCCGTTCTCGCAGGTGATGACCGTGGTTACGATATCTCCCTGACGGAACGCAGTGTTCAGCAGCTCTTGATCATCGGGTTTGTTATCTCTGATATACTGCGCCAGACCTCTCGCTTTACTCGCTACGCTTACAAGGCGCAGCATACGGTTGCCGCGGTTGATGCCAAGGATCTTGGCGATAGGTCCCAGTTCGTGCGTAGGATAGTTTTCGCAGTTGTGATTGATATAATGCGAAAGGCGGTAATGCCTGTTTTCCCTGCCGTAAGAAACTTCTTTACGAAGGTCGTGCTTATATGCGCCGTCGCAGTGCACAATCTCTCCGAACGCACCGGCACGAGCCATATTGAGACACATAAGCTCACGACGGCCGTAACAGCAGTTTTCAAGAAAGAAAAAGGGTGTTTTTGTTTTCTCATATGCTTTGACCAGATCAAAACACTCCTGTAAATTGTAAGTTCCGCCAACCTCCATTGCGGCAAACACGCCCCGACGCATTGCCTCGATGGCAATGGCAATGTGATACTGCCACGAGGTGGAGATAACAGCCGCGTCCACATCTTCACGCAAAAGCACTTCTTTATAATCCTGCGACATAAAAGGCGTGCTGCCGTATTCTTTTTCAACCGCCTGTGCCGCCGCTTTTGTACGGTCCTCATAAGCGTCACAGACAGCCACGATCTTTACGTCTTTCATTTTCAGCAAAGGTTCCATGAGCTGCTTGCCGCGTTCGCCCATGCCGATCATTGCTACTCTGACTGTTTTTTGCATGCTTTATTTTTCCTCCTCAGGTGCTCTCAGCACAAACCATTTGTAAGACATAGCCGGGAGCGTAAGTTTCATATGAACATTTGCGTTTGAATCTATGTTATAAGATACGGGCGCTTGATCGTTTTCGGAAATAATAACTGTTTTTTCGGTGATTTCCGATTCCTTAAGCGGCGGTATCGGTCTGTCCGTAACTTTATCGTCCGTGATGTATGTACGCGCCGAGCCGTCACGGGCACGGATAACAAGAGGTGCGATCTCCTCTCCGTAAAGCGGATACTGAACATCGCTGTTTTTCGTGTTTTCAAACGGCGCCGGGGGCATATTCAGAACGGAAAGGCCTGTGTAATACACGGGCAGAGTGATCTCCTCGGTCAGCTCCTGATCCGTTTGGTTGAAGAACATAACAAAGCCGCGGATATCTCCTGTATGCACCTGATTCATGATTGCATCCATGCAGGTGGTTCTGGACGGATTCGACGTATCTATACGGGGCGGCATAAAGTGCACGGTAACACCGTTCAGCACCCGGCGGTACTTTTTGTATACGGAAGTCCATTTTGCGAAGATCCTTTTGCCTTCTTCGGAATCATATGCTTTCCGACCGCGGATCGTGGGCCAGACGCCGCTCGCAACGATCTGAGCCATTGCCCAGTCAAACTCGAATGCGTTCCGTTCCGTGGGGAAAAACTGAGCGTCCTTTCCGCCGCCGTGATAGACATTGAGCGGCAGGAACCCCCAGCCCTGCGAAGGATTTTTAGAGAAAGTGCCTTTATAATAATAAATCCGTGAAGTTACAAGCTGTTCACAGCGGCGCTCGGAGAAAGCAATTTCCTCATATCCCACACCGCTGCGGTTGGTGCCGTTTAAAAAATGCCAGTCCGGCGCATTGATATAAACACCGCGTTTCTTTATTTCCCGGTACCAGTCCACAACGGATGCTTTCCACTGCTTATACTGCGAATCGGTAAAATCATCATGATTGTGCGTTTTGCCTCCTGAGCACATAAGCATACCGTAAGGTCCGTCGATCTCCACGGCGTCCGCTCCTGTTTTATCTATAAAGCGCAGAACATTTTTCATATACTGCTTTGCCCAGTCCGTGGCAAGGCAGCGGCAGATATGACTGCCGTCATGGTTGAGCGCTTCATCGCCTTTTACAGGGCGGTAATTCTTAACATACGCCAAGGTATACGCTCCCATACGGATACCCTTGCTGTGACCGTAGTCATAAGCTTTTTTGATTCGCTGAAGATAGCGCTCGTTTCCGCTTTCCATATTGACGCCCGATCCGAAAGACTGGATGATCATTTCAATACCGATCTCTTTACACTGATCGACAACCTTGCGGATCGTGCCCGGAGAATTGGAGATCAAATGGAAGAACGAAACATTATCCGTGCACCATGGCGCGATACGCCGGTACATTTCTTTGACTTCTATCAGACGCTGCTCATAATATTCCGTGCAGAACAGCAGCTCAAAAGCCGTGATCGAATCAACAGTCTCACCCACGGCGAGCTTTACATTCATGCGCTGGAGAGGTTTCACCTCGAGCATATCATACCTGTAACGCGCGTAATGCTTTGCGTATTTCTGAAAATCAAGCCCGATAAAATCCGTTGTGGAATCATAATCGCTGTCCACAAACAGGGCGTCACGGTCATCCGTGATTCTCATAACATCAACGGCGATATTGTCTATTGTTACGGTTTCTTTTCCTGTGTTCTTCACGGTCAAAAGCTTCATCATAACCGGCATGCCGTCATATATCTCATATCTTACAGTAACTTCCGGCAGTCCGTCAGCCGCATAACGCAAAAGCAGGGCTTTGCCAGGCGGCGGATACACTCCGTCTGAAGTCATTGTTTCCGTCCTGTGAAAAGCAATACGCTCAACGCATGGCGCTTCTTCGGCGCTTATCAATGTGTAAGCGGACGAGCTTTGCGCTTTGCCGTTTACGGAGAGCTCAAAATCATCATACGGCGAATCAATGAGCTGTCTGTTATTTTGAAGATTCTCAAAAGACAAGGTCTTACTTTTCGTCTTATCGATCTCCCTGCGCACAAGGCCGTTTGAAAACACAAAGCTGTTTTCGGTTTCTTTGATCTCTGACAGAAATTCGCTGTCATCCAATACCCAATACTTCATAGCTTCCCCTATCCAATCATTTCCAAGTCAAAAATATATGTATACTTTTCTTTATAATGCAGCACCTTTTTAAATTGTTCCGCTGTATCGGGACCGCAGCTTGCGCTGCCGATACCGCGCATAAACCCGTTCAGATGAAGGATCGTTGCGTTCACTCTCCTTACATCCTCGCGGTGCTTCGCTTTTTGAAGATTCTCCTCTTCAATATTGACCGCCTTGAAATGCAGCGGCTGCGCCACGGCGGTAACACGGATTCCCGATCCCGTATCATCGGTGATCTCCGCCCAGCGGACACCGCTTCGGTTGCCGGACTCCTGTGGCTTGATATACGGAACATACATGTCGCCGGCAGTGGTTCTGTAAACGCCCATAACGGACTGAGCTGAAAAATCGGAATAACATTCCGCATCGCCCATGCCGTAATATCTGATATTCTTACAGTCTCCCCTCAATTTCAGTGTGAGACCGATCTGCGGTATATCCAAAGGCTTTTTGCAGAAACTCGTCAGAGTGAAAGAAATACGGACTTTTCTCTGCGATACGGCTTTTGATTCAATCACTGCGTCAAAGCGTTTTCTCAGCCCGTCAAACAGCGAAAATTCGGAAGTAACTGTATTCAGATAATCGTCAAAACCGCGTTTACAGCTGCCTATACGCAAAGAAGTAATACCTGCTTTTTTCAGCTGACGCATCATAAAAACATGGTTGTCTATCAGCGCCTGTGTCAGCTGCACAGTGAAGCCCTGAGAACCGGCGGCAAGGATATCTCTGCCGTTCCTGTCGGCAAGACGGCAGAGATTGCCGTTTTTTCCCCATTCAATCTTGCTTTTTCCGTCCGCGAGCGCCAGATTTTCGCCGCGGTGTTTCCATGTGACTTCTTTTCGCCGTGTTTCAGCCTGAGGCAAAGCTTCGTGTATGACGATCTGTTCTTTACCGATCGTCCCCCCTGTCTTGGTATCCGTATAATGCAATATCAAAAACAAATCATCACAGTCACGGAAAGAAAGATCCGCAGGCAGTTCTGCCGTCTGCTGCGGCTCTATAACGGAATCGAACCGCATCTCTTCAAGTATTTTTGCGTTTTTCAGAAGATAATAATGAATCTCAATGCCGCTGCTTGAAGCAAAACGATTCGTATTTGTGACCAGCAATTTGCCGTTACGGTATTCCGCACGAAGCGGACTGTACACATTTTTCATACAGAAAGCGCTCGGAGACGGAGTCCTGTCGGGAAAGAAAAGACCGTCGCAGCAGAAATTACCGTCGTTCTTTTTATCTCCGTTGTCACCGCCGTATGTGTATTTATACTTCGCCGTTTCACTGAAATGCGCATGATCCGCCCATTCCCAGATACATCCGCCCAAAAAGCGATCATCGCTGTAAATAACATCCCAGTATTCGTCAAGCCCGCCCGGACCCACGCCCATGCTGTGGGCATATTCACACAGGAAGAACGGCGCGTCATAATTCTTTTCGCCTTTCCATTCGCCTCGTGCCAAAGCCCGCATATCAGACGGTGAAGTATAAAAGTGCGACAAAATATCGTACCGCACACGCTCTGACCTGCATGCAGGCTCATAGTGCACGGGAATTTCGGTTTTTGATTTCAGATAAGCATAGCTTTTATCAAAGTTTCGGATGCCGGTGCACTCATTCCCCATCGACCACATAATAATACAGGCATGGTTTTTATCACGCTCAAAGAGCGCGGACATACGGTCGATAAACCGAGGCTCCCATTTCGGATTATCGCCGATCCATTTCGGATTGAAACAGCCGTGCGATTCCATATCCGCCTCGTCCACAAGATAAATTCCGTAAACATCGCACATGGTCACAAAAAGCGGATCGGGCGGATAATGCGAGGTGCGCACACAGTTAACGTTATATGCTTTCATCAGTTCAATATCTTTTTTCAGATCATCGGCCGTCATGGCGTAACCGCGCACAGGATGTGTGTCGTGATGATTTACGCCTTTCAGTTTTATCAGTTTATCATTGAAAAAATATCGGCAGTTCTCTATTCTGATCGTGCGAAAGCCGACTTTCTGGCGGGTGCATTCAAGGACCTTGCCGTTTTGCAGCAAGGTCAGCTCCAGATCATAACAAACAGGGATTTCGGCGTTCCATTCACGCACATCCAATGCATCAAATCGAATATTCTCCCCCGCACTGACGGTCTGAGAAGCGATACATTCGGTATCGTAATAGAGTTCGGCTTTCAGCGTTGCACCGTTTGCTCCCCGTATATCAGACGTAAGTACGGCACTGTAGCCGCGCTCTGTTTTTTCAGTTTTAAAAGCGAAATCAAACAAATACGTTTTCTTGTGTTCTGTTATATAGACATCACGAAAAATACCGTTTTCGCGAAACATATCCTGACACTCAAGATAGGTCCCTGTTGACCATTTATATACGACCGCCACAAGCTCGTTATCATTCGGCTTGAGCAAAGCCGTTATATCAAATTCCGCGCTGTTATGGCTGCCCTCGCTGTAACCTGCATAAGTTCCGTTTATATACAGGTCCAGAGAGGCGCAGACTCCGAGAAAAGTTAAAATATAATGTACGTCCTTTTTCAGGTCAACGGTAAACATTTTGCGATACACTCCGACAGGACAGTTTTTAGGAGTCTTCGGCGGACGGCAGGGAAACGGATAATGTGAATTCAGATAGTTGACCGTATCGTAGCCGGTTTTCTGCCAAGTGGACGGAACGGATACCTTTTGAAATGCTGTTCTGTCCGTATCCAATCTGTCAGGCAGTTGCGAGGCTTTCTTATAATACATAAAATCCCACTCGCCCGAAAGCATAATGATCGCGTCGCTTTCGGCTCTTTCCGTAAACCAATCCGTTTTTCGCATTGCTTCCACGGTTAGGAACGGTATAAAATAGCTGCGATGCTCCAGTCTGTTTTCTGAAAACTTACCGAAGTCGCGATAATTGGTTTTGTTGATCGTATAACGCATTGTTAGACCTCTTACTATCACAATTCATTGTTGGATTTATACTCATTTGAGCTTTCGGATATCCGATAGGTCTGATTCTGCACCGCGTCAAAGCAAAGAACGGCTCTGCCATGACGGTCGGCAAATTCGGTATACGGCACGGGCTGACCGTCTTCAGAACAAATATCGGGATGCGAAAACTCATTATATATCTGAATTTTATCCTGCACAAGGCTGGTGATCTCGATATGCTGCACACGCTGATCTTTGGCTGAATAAGATGCACTTACCAAAAACGCACCGCGGGCACGCAGGTTGACAAACGAGCCGTCTCTGTCCTTTAACCAGTTCGGGAACACCTTGATCGTTTTCGTATCGCTCGACAGCAGCATGCTGTGAATGAATTCGATTCCTCCGGATTTTTCTATACCGTGAGTGTCGCCGTAATCCTTTACGGAATAGTTGACCATAAAATCCTTTCGGTACAGGCGCTTGAATTCAGACAACACTTTTTCGGGGCTGTATCCGCAGCGAATGGCATGAATGAATATCTTAGGCAAATTGTTGACTTGGCGGAAACTATCATGATCCAAAGCTTTGTACCAGTCGATCGTGCGCCGGGACGCCTCTTTTACCCGATCGTCGCTGTCAAATGTCATATCCTCGCAGGGATGAATAAATTCCAGCGCTACGGTTGCCGAATATTCATTGTAGACTAAGCCTTTTTCACCGAGCGCCAAAATGTTATCCATTTTCTTCTTCTTAAAGAATCTGCCATGCTTTGCATTGCGGATAGGATACTGCGGCAAATGATCCGAAAAATCCTGCCAAACATCAGCCTTTTCACGGCTGACCTGAAGAAAGCCGCGGTTTACGCCGTCTAAAAGGCAGTGCAGGATATTTTTAATCGTACCGACAACATGCGTTGCGTTTAATTCAAAAGAGCCCTCATGCGCACCCGACCACAGATTATAGCGATAGCCGCCGTCAGGCAGCATCTCTTTTTCGCGCCAAGCAAGAAAGAAATTTACATTCAGCTCTAAAAACTCAGCGATTTTACGCAGAAATTCGCCGTCCAGTGTATAGAAATAATAAGCGGTAAGCCCCATAGCGGTAAATGCCGCGTCGTCGATCTGGTGCCAATAGCCGCCGTGCTCATCCCACGCCGAAACACCGTAAGGTCCGAGCGCAACGTGATATAGGACGGCATTATCTATACCCCTGCGCAGATCCCGCCTGCTCGCGAAGACCTGGCCGTTGCACATGCCGCCGCAGACATATTCACGGCAGACAAGCTTTGTTTCTTCTTTGGCGCGCCGCCTGCCCTCAGGTATAAAATCCAAAAGCGGCTCAGCAAGAGGTTTGGCAAATTCAGGCCGGTTAGACGCGTACATTCCGTAAAAAGGCGCGATAAAATTGTAGTTCATATGAAAATCGCCGTTCCACTTTGGATGGTCGGTCGTAATAAAATTACCGTAAAGACCGGGAGGCATTTTGTTTTCACGCGAACAACACGCCATAATATATAAAGATCCGTAATAATATTTTTCAAGGTCAAAATCCGAAAGGTCAACGAAGGACGCGCACCAGAAGGCGCGCCACCAATCGGCATGCTTTTGCAAGGCTGACATGATCTTTTGCGCATCGGAAAGCCTTTCCAAAAGATCCGCCGCCTGCCTCACGGCGGAACTGCCGAGCAGCCTGCCGCGGCCGTCATACGTTTTACCTCCGCCGCCTGCGGCTAAGACCAGATGCTTAGACTTGTTTGCGGCAAGCTCGATATGATAACGTATCTCACTGTTCGTATGGGATACTTCCTGCAGTTCATCTTCAGCATCAAATAAACGAAGCGCAACCGTAGAAGTCCATGACTTTTCGTTTTTGGCAAAATCCGCAGTCGAGCGCTGTATGTATCCGTTGGACTGATCCTCAACATACGCGCACGGATACTCCTGCGCATTATTCGGAACACTTAACGTCATATTCAGCGCTCTATTCGTTTTGGAAAGCACTGTAAACACCATTGCGTTACAGTCCGCCAAACAATATGCTGTAATACTGACATCATCATAAACGCTTTTCACGCTTGCGCAGGTAAGGTCTATCTGCTCACAAAAATGCCTGCGGCAGGTGAGATTATCAAACGACAAAGCGCCCGCGCGAAGTGTGGTTACGCGGCGCACATCAAAATCCATCACAGCATTTGTCTGAAGATCGCCGCAGCTCCAAAAATCGTTTTTACCGAAAAGATAACGTTTAGCGGTTGCCGAGCCGTCCGACACTGCTGCCAGATCGCCGTTGCCCAGCAGAAAGGTGCGCGGCATTGCCGTTGTGACCGCGCCCTTAAAATCAGGCTTATGTATGGAATTATTAAAGCTTTTCAGTTTTTGCGACAGTTTATCCCACTGCACCTGCACAGCAAGCCCTCCCGTCTTCACGGCTTTAATATAAGCATTGCTACTTCATTGTCCTGAAGTTCTATATCAAGATGTTTTCTAATATTTACATCCCCGGCGCCTTTGCTTTCTGTTTTCGGTTCCGAGCTTTTGCGGATTTCATCAAGCTGCGCTTTAGAGAGTTCCGAAGGCTTGCCCATTTTTTCCCAAAGCGCCACAGGGTTTCCGTTTTGAGAATTGATTCTCTTTACCGTAATCGAAGTAAACAGCGGCGCATTTTCAATATTGAAACGCGCGCGGTATGTTTCACCCTTCGGTTCAAAATTCTGAGCGTAAACAACAAGATACAAACTTCCGTCATCGCCATGAAAAGCCGCAAACTCCACTTCATCATTTGTAACGGGCAGGGTGTATCGCGCATTCGGTATCTCCGCCAGCATCTTAAACGCCCAAAAGGCAGGCTTTTTGATACCGTCCACCGTCAGCAGACCGAATCCCCCGCAAAAAGGATCGGTAAAGAAAAAGAGTTCTTCAAAAATATCCGAAAAAGTCCAGTAACTGGACCCGTCAATAATGTTCTGATTATCAAGAACCGTTTTTACAAAGAACGCCGCTGCCGCCGTTGTGTCATGAATCGCAGCGGTACAGTTTGAGCTGATGCTCCATTCCGTATAAAACAAAGGGAGTTTTCCTGCTTCGGCGCGGGCACACTTTGCCTCTTTCGTCATATATCCTTTCAGATCATTTGTAAAATCATTTACATTATCAAAAACAGGCTGCAAAAGTGAGCGCAGCGAGGTTTGATCTCCTGTTGCGTTAAGCTTTCTGATTTGGCGCAGACGTTCACGGTTTATGGAATGACCGAGCGCATCCGTGGGATACTGATGGGTAGATACAAAATCGACCGGAACGTTTTCCCTTCTGCAAAAATCAAGGAACTCGGGAATATATTTGCTGCAGGTGGTTGCGGGACCTCCTACGATCAGTTTTTCGTCTACGCTTTTCAGAGCCCTGACAGTTGCGGCATATAAACGAAAATAATCCTTCATATCGCCTTTGAAAAAGCAGGCAAGATCCGGCTCGTTCCACACCTCAAAATACCAAGTGCGCACCTCTTCGGCGCCGTAACGCCGTATCAGAAATCTTGCGAACGCGCGGATGAAATCCTGCCATTCCTCTGTTTTTTTAGGCAGCGTGACATTGCCCTTATAATAGAAGACCGTTTTTCTGCCTGAGGCAAGCGCTTTCGGCATAAAGCTTATCTCAACGAACGGTTTCACGCCGGCAGCAAGGAGATTATCATATACTCTTGCGACCTGGTAAAAATCATAAATTTTCGTCTTGTTCCTGACTTTAACAGGCAGATGATCGGAAAGACGCACACACACGTTCATATCATCGTCAAAAATTCCGTGAAAGCGCACGCGCTCTATTCCCAGCTCATCATGAACTGTTTTCAGCTGTTCCAGATAGTCCGCGCGCTGCGCAAGCGCCGCATGACCGCTGCCCACGCAAAACTGCCAGTGCTTTTTTACCTGAACGGTCTGACCGCTGTAATCAAAATCAAATGAAAACGGTTTCATGGAACACCTGCTTTCCCTGTTGAATATCATGCATTTCAGTTCTCGCCCACATACTCGACGGAAACTTCCTGATTAATGGCGTTTATCTTATTCGGCAGCCAGTCATTGCCGAGCTTCAGATCCGCTTCACTGTCCTTATGAACAATCACCTTCTGAACCGAAGACGCTGTTGAGAAAAAGGCATAATTTCCGATTGATTCAACAGACGCCGGTATCTCAATAGACGTTAACTTCGTGTTGTCAAGATAAGAAAATGCGTCGTCGCCGATCTCTTTAAGTGTGGACGGAAGCGTCAGCGACTCCAGACCGCCACATTTTAAGAATGCTTTATTGCCTACTTTTTCAAGCCCTTCGTTAAACTGAATGGAACGCAGATTGCCGCATAGATAAAACGCATTGTCACGAATGGTCTTGACCGTATCGGGAACGGTAAATTCACCGCCGGACGTATTGCCGCTTTCATCCGTTACGATCGGCGATCTTGCATTGGGATAAAAAAGCAGTTCCGTCATATCTTTATTGTATAAAACTCCGTCCACCGACGTGAAATACGGATTTTCCTCGCTTACGTAGATCGCTTTTAGCTGCTGACAGTTCGTAAGCGCCCATATACCGATTGTGTGAACATGCTTGCCTATATGAAGTTCCGTCAGATATTCGGCGTTGGCAAAGGAAAAATCCATCAGCTCGGTAACATTTTTCCCTTCATATGTATCCGGCACGGTAAATGCGGTTTCAGTGGATGTGCTTGAATAGCGGTACAAGCCATAACCATCTGCATTTTCCTTATATTCGGTTGCTTTATTCCCTGTCAGGGAGCAGGAAGAAAACAGCCCGGTCAGAACGACTATAAGAAGTATACCTGCAAATACGGATCGAAACGATTTTTTCATTTTGCCGCCTCCTTAAACAGACTCCGCATGAGTTTCAGACAGATCTTCTTCCGAAAGGGCGTGTTCAAGATTTTTTGCTTTCGCCCGTTCACGAAGCTCATCCATCATTTCCTCATGCCGTTGTTCGGTCATATCATAAAAATGATAAGGTATTGCCGACAACAGACCCGTAACCGCCGTCAGAACAATGGTGACTATAAAAATACGGTTGCGGATATCCGTGTCAAAAAGAATATTCCAGTCCGAAGTAAAACCAAACATGCCGTAGATCATCGGCACAACCATAGCGGCAACGGTAGTGACAGGAGAAGCGAGATAGGAGAAGATACCCATGCATCCGTCTAATCTCTCGCCAGATATATACTGCTGATAATCCCATATATCCGCGTTCATGGAAGTGGTGATGATCGTCATAACAGAGCCGAGCATCGTTGCAAGATACTGTGAGATCACGATAATGACAAGGCTGTTCATATAAACGCCGGCAACTGACAAAAGCGAGCAGGCAACATTCATATACTTGCAGAACAACATCAGCCTTTTTTTGCCGAATTTCTTGATAAGCCAAGGAGACAAAAGCATACCGGGCGTATACGCTGTTCCCAGTATGGAGGACATGATCCCCATAAACCAGTCCTGACGCATAGAATAAATAATAAGCATATTAACGATATTGATAGCGCCTGTAGAAAAGGTTGTGATCCATGTGGAGATATTCGTTATCCATAAATATTTGTTGCGAAGAACTTCTTTAAAGCCTTTTTTCATATCGATCTCGGGCTTGTGGTCTTCTTCCTGAATCACACGGTCTTTGCATCCGAACGCCAAAAACAGAGCGAACGGGATCATGATAAGAACCATGATCGGCACGACTATACGATAGGTCCTTATGTTTGTAAGTCCGCCGACCGCTGCTGCCGCAACTGGCCAGATAATATTATAAATAGACGGGAAAAGGCCGCTGATGAACGAGCCGATGGAAATGATCCTGGTTCTTTCGTTTGTATTCGGCGTTATGACATTCTGCACATTATTTGCCTGCGCAAAGCAAGTGCTGAAGGTGCTCCAAACGGCAAACATCATATTCATGACCCAGAACTTATCATTATAGGACAACTGGTTGTACGGGAACATAACAAGGAGCATCATAACCGCCATATACGGCAAAATGCCCGCAACTAACCAGCAACGGTATTTTCCGAACTTCGGCGACAATTTTCTGTAAACCAGAATATTATAATAAGTAGTCAGCACCTGCACCAAAAACTTCGTTCCGAGCACCTGCGGCAGAGCCGGCATAAACCCCTCAAAAATCGTTTGCGGAACAAAGAAGCACGCCGCTCCGACAACTGTGAAAGCCAGCGATGCCAAATGAATCAGGCGCATGGTCTTCTTCGGCGGGCGGCCGAGGTTATCCGTTATAATCATTGTGATCGGCTGAAACAGATAATTCAGCAGCATATTGACAATGCCGAGCATTGCAAAATCCATCATTTTCAAACCGTAGATCGCACCGACAAACAGGCACGATGCAGTAAAAGACAGATTGCCGCCCGTATACTGCGCATTGTTTGAGCCGCCGGAACCGAGAACAAAAAACAAAAATTCTTTGTTGGAAACATACTCGCCCGGTCTCGGCTTATTCCAATAGGTTCTCAGATCGGTAAAAAAGGTCTTCACATTTTCAGTGATCTCCGCTCTTGTTTTCATAAATTTCATCCCCTGTAAATATAAAAACGCGTATTACTTGAATATCGGTTTATCAATGATTTCGATCTCGGGCTTCAAACAGCCCTCCTGCTCGAACACAACGATCTCATTATCCTCTTTAAGCCATACACCGGGCAGATACAGCGTACGCTGGGGTCCCACTTCCCAGTAACGCCCGAGATTTCTGCCGTTTACGAAAACATATCCCTTTTTTAAATTTCGAATATCAACAAAACAATCAGCCCGGCTGCCTGCACGGAATTTTCCTTTAAGATATATCGGATAATCCGAGCCTTTGTGCTCGGAAAACTGCAGATTCTCATATTTATCAAGCGGAATCGTATAAATATCAAAGCCGTATGTATACTGCTCGCCTATCAGCACATGCGAAAGACCTTTGCGGTCGTGTATGCGTTTTGCGAAATTGATGCGCCCCATGCCTTCCACCAATATATCCACAGAGATCCTGCCCTTAAACGCAGGGATTGGGAAGGAGAAGCTTTCCGGCGCTTCCACACCCGCTTTGAGCTGCTTTTTTGTAAGCGGTTTTGAACGGTCGTATCTGCCTATAAGCTTTCCGTTAACATAAACATAGGCAATATCGTGAACACCGTATGCGGCAATCTGCGTTTGCGGATAATCGCCCTCGATCTCCGTGTGATAAAGTATCATACCGTAGTCCTGACCGTAATACTCCATGTAGTGCGGAATGTGGTCATAGTGTTTTTGCGCATTTTTCTTTATATTCTCAATGAACGACGCGGACTCGGTCAAACGCACCCTGCCGATCTTCTGCGTCTGCGGACGCTCGGGAAGCTCAGGCGGCTCGATACCGCTTTTTTCACAGATCGCATCTCTGAAAACAAAATATTTCTTTGTATAATCACCGTATTCATTCAGCGGAGCGTCATAATCATAGCTCGTGGTCGTAGGCTGGTAAACATTGGCATAATTTGCCCCTGCCATAAAGCCGAAATTCGTGCCGCCGTGAAACATATAAAAATTGAAGCTTGCTTCTTCTTCAAAAAACTCTTTAACAATCCTTTTATTAACTGTTTTAACGTATGTATTCCCGGAATGGTGGTGCTTATCGCGGAAATGATCAAACCAGCCGCACCACATTTCGCCGCACATCAAAGGTTTATCCGGCTGATACTCTTTCAGGTCCTTAAATCCCGTTTTCGGATAGCTTCCGAAGTTGACCACCTTGAATTCCTCATCCAGACTGCCGCCGGAAAGGCAATATTTGCTTTCGCCGTCGGAAGTGAACAGCAAAACGTCTATACCGTTCTCCCGCATTAAATCGCGCAGATATCGAAGATACTTTTTGTCCCGCCCATAGCTTCCGTACTCATTTTCTATCTGCATGGCAATGATCGGTCCACCGTTTGTGATCTGCTCTTTGGCAAGCATCGGCAGCAGCACGTCAAAATACTGCTTAACAAATCCGAGATAAAGTTCATTGTAGCATCTAAGCTTCATATCCTCATACTTCAGAAGCCATGAGGGAAAGCCGCCGAACTCCCACTCCGCACAGATATACGGACCGGGACGGACTATCACATACAGACCCAATTTCTGAGCGGTGTTTATAAACCCGATAAGATCATTCTGCCCTTCAAAATCAAACCGTGCCTCTTCTTTAGGCTGATGAACATTCCAGGCAACATAGGTCTCCACGGTATTAAAACCTGCCGCTTTCAGCTTTTTTAACCGATCCTCCCAGTATTCGCAGGGAATGCGGAAGTAATGCATAGCGCCTGAATAAATATGAAACGGTTTGCCGTCCATAACAAAAGCGCCGTTTTTGATCTCGAGCATAAAAGCACCTTTCTTTCTTGTATTTTATTCAATTCTGATTTTTGAACTGCTGTGCGCTGCTACAGGCACGGTTTGGAAGTCCAGCATAAATGTTTCCGAGAGCGGAACCGCTTTTTGCGAATCCTCTTCCGCGAACACTCTGTATACCGCGTCATGATCTGTTGGATTTTCGAGTAAGAGAACACCTTTATCAAGAGAGGCATGCACATGATCCATCGCAAACACAAAACCCGTATCGGGATTAAGATAAACCGCAGGGAGCTCAAAATAGGTCAGCATAGCAGAGACCTCACACCAGCATGAGCCACCCGGCAGTTCACCGACATTCGCCTTACCCTCCCAGTCGGAAAGATTACAGCGCTCTCCCATTCTGCCGGGAAGATTGCAGATCAGGCTATAAGGCTTTTGTGTAAGCTTTGAAAGGAAACCGCCCGAACGGTGAAGCTTCATTAAAGCTCTTGCATAAGCGTGATTCAGCCACTTTTGAAAATGAACATTTTTGTCATTCCAGACATAGCTGCAATACATCGGCTTTTCCGGTGTGCTGATAAACTGCGTGATATTGTGGCTGATATCCCTGCAAAGCTCCAGAAAACGGATATCGCCCGTGGCGCGGAACAAACGGAACAATGACGCGCCGGAAAGCGTGCATATACCGGGTGCGGCATGCTTGTTCTGAACACTTGCCCACACAGCGCCTGCCGTTGCGATTCCACGGCGGTACCACTGTGTATCCTTTTCATACGCATAGTCGTAAGACACGCACCAGCTTGCGCAAATCGAAGCGGTATCAACGGCATAAATGAGCCATTTCTTATCTTCGGTGCAGGAATAAAGCGCAACAAGACTTTCAAGCATACCGAAAGCCGATTCGCTGTCCGGGCAGCCCAATATCTCGCCCGGACCGCCGTTGGTAAATCCCGACTGAACATATTCGTTATAGTATCTCTCAGCTATTTCGCAGGCATAGCCGAGGTATTTATCTTCCTTAAAGTACAGACTGCAAAGCGCAAGCCCTGCCGGCGCTATCGCCGCAGAAGCCGTAAAAGGGGCAAACGCAGTCATTTTTCTCATATCGATAAACTGGGCAAGATCATGGTTTTTATCGTAAAACTCCACGAACGCGTCCGCAAGCTTTTGCAGCCCCCTGCTCCATTTTTCAGGCACAGGCTCCTTTTTTTCACGCAGACACAAAAGCTGTTTTGCGATAAAATACATAGCGTCCGCGTTTTTTCTGCTCATGGAAACATCTGCGTTTCGCTCGTCCTCAAAACAATCGCCGTACACCCTGCCGTCGCAATAAACACCATACAAAAATCCTGACGGATGCTGGATCTTATCAAACACAAAATCAAGCGTACTTCTGCTTTTTTTCACGCTTTCCTGATTGCCTATGAACAGTCCGGGAAGCGTGTTCATCGCTCCGCCGACCCAACCCGTCTGCCACTGGCGGAAGATCGATTCTCCCGTTGCTTCGGAGGATTTATAAAATCCTCCGTCCGAACACCAGTTGCGGCTGTTGTATTTTGTCTCCAGCAGATCAAACGCATAAGACCACGGAACATCATTCGGCAGCGTATGCGGAAGCTCTTTTCGTATCCTGTTTTTAAAGAACACATTCAAAAACTCTGTTATACTTTCACAGGCGAAGCTGTATTCCTCAAGATCAAAAGTCAGAGTATCGCCCTTTTGCAGATCAATGCCCCTGTCATCGGACGCGGCATTCGTTGTGCACATGGCGTATTTTGTTTTCTGCCGCACACATGGCGCGGAAATATAAAAACGAAGCTTGCCTTTTGGCAGATCCTCGGCAACCGTTAAGCCGAAATTTCCCGCTTCGTTTTTCTGCTTCCAAAACAGCAGAACGCCTTTTTTTAAATTTTCAGAAAAATAGCCTGCGCAGGGAGCTGTAAGATCGCCGGTGTTGAGCTGTGCTCTGCCCGTACCGTCCGGATACAGTCTCGGAACGTCGGTTATCACAGGTCCTTTTTTACACATTTCAAGATCTGCGGCTTTATACATGGGCGCGTATTCACGTCTGACACTGTAAAAGCGGTTACCGTTATAAAGAGCGGCAGGCGCGAATATATAATCCGACAGCACATGATCATCGGTTTCAAAGATCATGCTGATTCCTGCGTGTCTGCAGGCACGCTTAGCCGTGAAAACCGCATGGATCTTTACACTGCCGTCTTTTTCGGTCTGCGACATCTGTGTAATGCTTATATCCTGCGAAAGCTCTTTTCTCTCAAGCGGATACTCCCTGCTAAATATGAGCTCCGATTTATTATATTGATTTAAAGAAATAAATTTTTTCATACTGATTTCTCTTTTATTAACACGAATCCATTCTGTCCTTCAACGCCGATTCGACCGCCTCATACAGGCTGAGCCCCGTGTCACGGGGAACATCATCACAGCCGGCAAAAATCATCACGCCGCCGAAACCCCTATCCAGATTATAAGCGGTTTTGCTGTATACCAAATGATATCCGTTAAAATAATATTCACGGTCTTCAAACACGGCCGTATTCTGAGCCTTACTGTGAACCTCCAAAAGATTATAGCTTCTGAAACGAAAATCATTATTATTGAAAGTCTTTCCGTAAAACGGAATACCCACGAATATTTGTTGATCCGAGAAACGAAGCTTTTTAAAATACTCGGCGCAATACACATGGCAGGAATAAAATTCGGAATGGTGACGGCGCTTGTTCTTTTTATGCCAGTCATACGCCATTACATTCACAAAATCAAGGCAGTCTTTTGCTTTTCCGTTCAGCTGCACGCCCCAGGGAGACATCGCCGCGGCAAGCGGAACATCGCACCCGTTCGGAGCATTTTTAAGCATTTGCAAAAGCTTTCCGAAAGCATGCCACGCATGGGGAAGGATCGGGTATTCCCAGTCAAAATCGATACCCTGAAAACCGTAATCGCTGCAATAAGTCAGAATTGTATTGAGAAGCTTTTCGGAATTTTTTCGGATCATCCGCACCATGTTTTCGCGGTCTGTCGGAAATATGCAGCACCATATTCGCACACGGCGCTCTCCGATTATTCTGCGCATGGCGGCAAGCTCCCGTTTCAGTGTTTCGGGATCATAGTCAAGAGTCGCATCCGGTCTCAGACGCGCGTTTCCGATCACGATCGCATCCGTGATAAGATCAAACGCGCGGTCGAGTTCTTTATCCTGCGAATGATCGGTAAAATAAGTACTGCCTGTGTGTATCGGAAAATACACGCTGATTCGAAAATCCTTATTTTCATTTCTATGCAAAGCGGCATCTATGCAGGTTATTTTTACAGGTTTACCGTTGTCGCTCTGATTGATCTTTACAATCACCGATTTCAGTTTCACTTTCGGAAATGCGCAATACAAAAATCTGTCTATCACATCATTTTCATACAGCAAAACACGTTCACCGTTTGTTTTTTCGCCGAAAACCGAAAAAGATGCGCAGTGCGAGCCTTTCTCGCAGAGGATGACTGTATTGATTTCTCTTGCGCTTTCAAACTTCAAGCGATATTCTTCGCCGATACCTATCTTTAGATTTTGTCTGAACGCCGAAGCGGAAAGCAGATGTTTTGAAAATGTGGAATTGAACCCCACCGCTGCGTGCTCCTTTCTGCATATATCATTGTCTGCAAGCCTCATTCAAAAGGCGTGGGCGAGCCGTTTATGCGCGGTAAAAATTTTAACGCAATCAAGGCGGACGATTGCATACAAGTCAGAGAGACTGATCCACCTTAATAGACAGTTCCGTGTAGATATCGCTGCCGAACGGGCGCTGACCGATCACCTTATCAAAAATAGCCTTCACCGCCTGATAGCCCTGTTCATAAGGCTGCTGACAGATCGTTGCCATGATCCTGCCTGACAGTAGCGCTTTTCGGGTCATCGGTGTATCATCAAAAGTGCAGACGCGTATATCGCGATCCTGTTCGCTGAGCGCGCGCAGCGTGCCGTTGACGCCGCCCGCCGTTATATATACAAAATCAATTTCCGGATGAAGACAGAGCGCTTCGCGCATAGCACTGTACGCAACCTCGTCATCATCGAGGTTTTCAGACACGCCCAAAAGGCGGATACCCGGATAATATTCAGACAAAATACTTCTTATGCCGTCTACACGCTGCGCATGCCCTTTATGCTGAACGCTTCCCGTAACGATAAACAGATTTGCCTGACCGCCTGAAAGCAGCCCGGCAAGCCGTCCTGCGACTCTGCCGCTCTTTAAATAATCACAACCTATATACACAGCGTTTTCAATCGACTCAAGCTTGCTCGTCAGCATAACGACACTGACTCCGCCGTCAATGAGCTGACGCAGCTTGCGCTCGATTTTTTCATCACAGATAGGCGAAAGGATAAGCTGCTTTGTGTCCGCCGGAATTTCATTGAGAATCGCAAGCAATCTATCAGGATCGTATCCTTTAAACTCCGTCAGAACGATCCTGATGCCGTACCCAGCCAGCTCTTTCTGCGCGGCAAACAGCCCATCCTTCACGGACGAAAAGAACGGATTTCCCACACTGTTCAATATCACGGGCACAAGGGTGGTTTTTCCCGAACGTACAAGCGCGGTTCCGAGGATATTCGGACGATAATTATGCTTTTTTGCAATGGCAAGAATGCGCGCTTTCGTCTCGGGGGAAACACCGGGTCTGTTCTTAAGCGCACGGTCAACCGTGCCGCGGCTGACGCCTGCAAGCGCAGCGATTTCTTTTTCTGTTATCGGCATTTCATCTTCCCCTTGTTTTATGATTCATTATATGATACAATTTCATTGTACAGTACACCGTGCACGAGCACGGTATGTGCATATTATACAGTTTTTTCGTAATTTTGTCAATAGGAGTGTGCAATTTTATGAACATCAGCTCATGGGAGTCGCACAAGAAAAAAGGCATGGCGCTCGCCGCAGAACTGTCTGTCAGAGAAATGATATCGCAACTGAAAAACGCGTCAAAAGGCATTAAGCGGCTTTCCATCCGCCCGTACAACTGGTGGAACGAATGCCTGCACGGTGTGGCGCGTGCAGGAACGGCAACCGTATTTCCGCAAGCGATTTGTATGGCGGCAACATTCAGCAGTGATCTGCTTTTCCGAACAGCAAAAATGATCTCTGTTGAAGCGCGCGCAAAATACAACGAAAGCCAAACTAAGGGCGACTACGGTATTTACAAAGGACTGACGATGTGGTCACCCAACATAAATATATACAGGGATCCGCGATGGGGCCGCGGTCAGGAAACATACGGCGAGGACCCGTACCTCACCGCCGTTCTGGGAGTCGCGTTTATAAAAGGCCTGCAAGGCGATGATCCCGATTACATACAGACCGCCGCCTGCGCAAAGCATTTTGCCGTTCACAGCGGACCCGAAGAACAGCGGCATTCCTTTAACGCGCAGGTTTCAAAAAAAGATCTGTTTGAAACCTATCTTCCTGCTTTCAAGAAAGCCGTAATGGACGGCAGGGTCTGCGGCGTGATGGGCGCATACAACCGTGTAAACGGTGAATGCTGCTGTGCGTCGGAGACCCTGATTAAAAAATTGCTGCGCAATGCCTGGGGTTTTGACGGATATTTTGTTTCGGACTGCGGCGCGCTGTGCGACATCGTTAAGCATCACCGTCTTGCTTCCAATCCGATAAAAGGCGCGGCGCTTGCGTTGAATTCAGGCTGCGAGCTTGAATGCGGCAAAATGTTTAAATTTCTTCCCGTTTCCTATGCCGTGCAATCGGTAAGTAAAGATACGCTGCGGTCATCCGCGGCAAAGCTCCTCGCCGTAAGAAGCAGTCTCGGAATGTTTTCCGAAAACTGCCCTTATGATAATATAGCACCTGAAGAAAACGCTTCCCCCGAGCACGAGGAATTTGCCGTTAATATGGCGGAAAAGGGAATCGTTCTTCTGGAAAACGACGGGATACTGCCGTTTCAAAACAAAGGTCTGAAATTTCTGATAGTCGGCTATAACGCGGAAAACGATTTGGCTTATCTCGGCAACTATTTCGGCACACCTACCGAGTTTGTCAAGCTCCGTCAAGGCATTCGCGAGTTAAATGCAGACGCTGAGTATGTGCAGGGATATTCCTATAACGCAAAAGAAAACACCCGCCTGCAGGCAGAAGCCTGTGAAAAAGCACGGCAGGCGGATGTTCTGTTGGTGTGCACGGGACTTGACTGCTCCATGGAGGGTGAAGAAGCCGGAGAGCTTTTGCAGGGCGGCGGCGGTATGCTCGGAAAACAGGGAGACCGCCAAACACTTGAATTGCCCGATGTTCAAAAAGAGCTGTTGGAAAAGCTAATGGGGTTCGGCAAAAAAATCGTTATTTTGAATTTTTCCGGCGGCGCTGTAGACCTTCGCCCTTATAAAAAACGTGCAGACGCGATCTTACAATGCTGGTATCCGGGTGCAAAAGCGGGCAGAGCAATTGCGAATCTGCTGTTCGGTGCAGTCTCCCCCAGCGGAAAGCTGCCCATAACCTTTTACAACAGTGCCGATGATCTTCCAGCGTTCGAAGATTATGCAATGAAAAACCGAACTTACCGTTACTTTAACGGAGATGTTCAGTATCCGTTCGGATACGGTCTGACCTATACCGCATTCAGCCTTACCGAATGCGAAATCAAGGGTCTGACGATCCGCTGCAAAGTCAAAAACACGGGAAAAATGCCCTGTGACGAAGTGCTGCAAGTATACATAAAACAGCCTGAAACCGCATATTCCAATCCGATTCGTTCGCTGATCGCGGTCAGCCGATTTGCTTTGCGGCCCGAAGAGGAAAAAGAGATTCAATTTTCACTTACAGATAAGGATCTTTATTCCGTGAATGAAAACGGAGATACGGTATTTTTAAACGGGATATACACCTTTACCGTTTCAGACGGTCAGAACATTACGTCCGAACCGCTTTATTTTGAAAATGAGGAGAAAACCGCTGTTATTGAAAAATGCCCTCTATAATCAAAACAGATCACATATCATTGCCCATGATACTATAGGGAGCGATGCCGCATCGCTCCCCTTTCTTTTTCACACGGAATAAACTTCGGCATAGAATAAAATGAAATCTAATTTTCCGGAGGATAATTATGGGTATTACCAATTCTAATAAACAGATCAATGCTGACCGCATAGATTGCGAAGGCACATTAAAAGTCACGCTTGCACTGGCTGCCGCGCCTGATATTTCATCAAATCCAACTGATATAGTTTTAATTTTGGACCGCTCCGGCAGTATGTCGGGCACACCTATCTAGAATTTAAAAATAGGCGCGAAAACATTTATTGATATTATTGACGAGTCAACGGACGGCACCAAGGACGGGCAGATCGGCGGCGGAAGCCGCATTGGTATTGTAAGCTTTGCGTCCACAGCCACTGCTGATACGCAGCTTATCACCTCTGTTGCCGATCTGGATGCAGCGGTTGACGCTCTTACCGCCGGCGGCACAACGAATCATGCCGACGCGTTTGCAAAAGCAACGGAATTATTTGACCCGGCTTCTCAAAACGCAAAGGTAATGGTTATGTTTACGGACGGCAAGACTACAGCCGGTATCCCGCCCACACCTGTAGCTGAAGCCGCGAAAGCCGCCGGTATCGTAATTTACTGTATCGGGCTTGTCGGTGCGGACGGAATAGACGTTCAGACACTGAACGACTGGGCAAGCGAACTTGATGCCTCACATGTGGCGATAACGCCGGATGACGCTGAATTGGAGCAGTTATTTGCCGATCTTGCCGCAAACATTTCAAAACCCGGAGCAACCAACATTATTATTAATGAGATCATCAGTTCCGATTTTGTTATCACAAATGTCATTCCGCCGAATACAGGCACGGCAATGACATTGAGCAGCAATGAACTGGAATGGAAGATACCACAGCTCGGTGTATCTGCGAACGAGGGCGCGTCTCTTGAGTTTTTCATAAAGCATGTCGCGCAGACAGGCGGAACAAAACTTGTGAACGAATCCATCACCTACTCTGATGATGAAAACAACTCGGTCTCATTTCCCGACCCTACGGTAATTGTTGACTGCGGTACAGTTGTCACACCTGAGCCATGTCCCCAGCCTGTTGAACTTACCGTAGACGGCTGCAGTGACGCCATTTCGGTCGATTTGGGAGATGTGACTCTTGAATCGCTTGGACGTATCGTTGAACTGAATGTGACATTAAAATGCGTATGCCCGGAAAAACGCGTGGCTTTGGGCGTCATTTTAACCGAAACAGATCAAAACGGAAAAGAGTATCCGCGCGGCTTGAAAGCACTTACCATTCCGGCTCATCACGCGCCTACCTGCCGTGACATTCAGGTAAAATGCATCAAATTCGTGCTCCCGGAGGATCTGAATCCAAACACGGGCAATTTTAACACGATGTGCTCACCGCGCCATTTGAAAGCCCGATTTATTGCGCATAATATCGATGCCGATTTTTGCTGCTGCGATACGATTTGCAATATCCAGTGACAGTAAAAATGCTGCAACGCACCGCTGCATTTTCAGAATCTCAAATGCAGACGCAAGTTATAGCACGAAACCAAGTATAAGCACTTTCGTGCTTTGAGATAGTAAAAAGCCTTGAGACCACGCTTCTTCGCGAAATCTCAAGGCTTTTGTTTCATAAATATAAAATTTCTTGAAACAGATAAATCAATATTCAGCTAACTCTCACGAGTCAAAGCAGGCCGAAACGCTGATACAATACAGGTAAAACGCAAAACTATAAGCACATCTCTTTATTTTTTCATTGTAATCCTCCATGATTTTTATGAAGAATTTTTCTATGAACGGTGCGTACAGCCATAGCGCTGTAAAGAATATAATGCTATGGTCCAGTTATTGTTTTTTAGGTTTCTTTTTGGAATATCTAACATTTTAAGTCGTCATAAAAACATACACTTTTTTCAGACAATCAAAAAAGCATCTAAAACTTCATTCACACAATGCAGAGAAAAAATATAAAGAAAGCGTTTTACTTTTTCTGCGGCATTCTCTTTATCTTGCCTGCAAACAGTGTTTCAAAATCTGCAAGAGTTCCTTGGGTGAGCAAATCCTTTTGACATATGTAAAGCGAGGAAATAGTGAGAAATCCAACAAATGTAAATGCGTAGTAGTCGCCGTAATCTTTTATTTCTTTAACTTGTTCAATTTTTTTACTTTCTATTACACCATTAATAGTTAACAAAATCAAGCCGTCATTTATGGTTATACACTTAGGCACAAAATTTGTTATGTTTGCTATCATTACAAGATACGGCGTAAAAACAGCCAAAACAGCCAAAACTAAAAAAACTATTGTTATGTATTTTAACGGTATTATAAAATGCAGTAAAAAAGTAAGCATCGGTAATCCAAAAATGAGAAAGAAAATGTTCGTTTTCTGCCGATTCTTTATCATTCTTTTTTTTAGAAATTTTAATGTATTATCTGTTAATTCACCTTTAAATTCAATCATCATTATTGTCCTTTTTTATAATTCGGCAAGACGCATGTTTACATGCGTCTTGCCACGACACCTTACATTCTCTTTATTTTTCCGGCAAACAGTTCCTCAAATTCATTTATTGAACCTTGAGTCAGCAAATCTTTTTGACATATAAAATGTGGGTGGATATTTAATCCGTAGAAGATCACAGCATAAAACTCGCCGTAATCTCTTACTACCTTAACCTCTCCGATTTTTCGACCTTCAGCACCTATTTCATCTGTAATACATAAGATCATATCATCCTTTATAGTTATATGTTTTGGTATATGTGTTTTATCAAATCTCATAATAAGATACGGACATAAGACGCAAAAAATAATATATACAGGAATTAAAAGAAGAATTGCTAATGCCCATTTTTCTATATGAATGATACTGGATATAATTGCCGCACCTATAATAAACGCAATTGAAAGAATACTCCACATAACTTTAAAATAGCTTTTACGTAAATGCTTAAGTGCACTTCTTGTTAAATAACCTTTAAACTCAATCATTACAATTTCCTTTCATATAAGATCAAATACCATGGTTCTAGTCAGCCTTCCATTCTATTGGTTCTAAATCCACAAAATAAAGCGGTCCGAACACCATAGCTTCTAAGTTGTACGCCAATATACCTATGACGGCTGCTTGAATATGGATATATCGTTAAAATACGGATTTTTATTGCGCACACAATAATTTATATAATTCGTTCATATTGCTTTCAACATCATCAATAATCGAGCACAACGATACATTAAGTTTACAAAAGTGCATGTTTATTAAAGATACTATCCATGAAGATGATAACGGATAAAAATCCACTTCACCATCAAAACTTTTAACATGTACTTCTTTTCCGTTTCTTTGCACTTCGCAATATATATAACACTGATATCCGTTTGTAAAGGGCAGTCTTACTGCGGAATACTTATTTTCAATACAATTTATCCATATGCATCCTACTTCCAATGAACAATCAGATTCACAAAACACATTTCTGTATCCATCAATAATTTCTGAATATTTTTTCAGCATTTTTTCTTCGTGAGCTATGATTGTATTATCTTGATTGGGTGTATAAATAAATTCCATTAAAACTTTCTCCCGAATAAAGACCGTTGCATATAAAGTCTAACAAGCTATCCCCATAAGCAAATACACCTATTTGCTTAGACGTTTAGGATTCATACAGATCACTATTTTTTCAACCAGCGATCATATTTATAGCCCTTGACACGTAATTCTTTCTGTCAGAACATAGCAAAAGGTATTAAGACATATCATAAAATGTAAGTTGTGTACCGTTTACAGTGACTATATAATCTGAATCAAAGTCTGAAAGATATGCTACATATTCTTTGCCTAACGCATTCTCATCAGATATTTCAACGAATGTCGTTCCCTGCTCATCGTTAATGGATACTTGTGAATCCTGAACATATAAAGATATATAGTTATCCCCGGACGGCTTATGATGATAAACTACGGCGGAGCAACCTCCATTTAACGCCCGCGCTGCCATTTCTGTATTGTAGCCTAAACTGATTTTCCAGGAATCTGATTTGTCGGCTTTTGAAATGACGGACAAATTTTTTGTTCCGCGATCGTCTGCAATTACCATAGCTGAATTTTCTCCGTAAACAGTGCGAATAGGAGTTCCGGCTTGAAAATAATGATAAGCAGACTCGGGAGTCTTAAAGTGAACAAACAGATTTTCAAAAGGAACAAAGAAGGAAACAGTTATAACCAAAAAGGCAATAACTCCACTGATGATAATTCTATTTTTCTCTTGAATGGGCTTTTTCTTTTTATTTTTCAATGCAGTAAACAGAATAACAAAGAGTATAATACCAATAGCCCAGCGAATAATCCCAAATATCATAATTTATCTCTCCTAATATCCATAAGCCGGTGCAGGTTGATAATTATTTGCTCCCTGCCCAGAAGTAGATGTTGCATACATAAAAAATAGCGTTAATAAATCTATATCCACACTCGTGTATGTCTTTTGTGACAAATTGCTTGCCTGATCCCATATGATCGCATAATTCTCAATTTCCATTCTGCACTTAGGAGCGTTTAATCTTAATGCCCAACCATTTGCTATATTACCATTCATATATGATACTGAAAGCCCCGTATTATCTCGTCCAAGAGATAAGTCAAATGTCAGCTTATTAACCTTGACTTTAACTCCAACTGTTGAAGAATTAAATATATTTGATACTTCTACATTCCAATATGCATATACAGATTTTGAAGAATTGCTGCCGGACACAGAAGTAATATTTTTTTCACCGGATCTTATAGAAAATGGACTCAACGGAATTGGTACTTTGCTTTCTGTTGTTTGTGTCTTTGAAGCAGATATATCAGCGCCAAAAGTGTTAGATACCCAATTCTTAAAACTATTCCATTTATTTCGAACCCAATTTTTGACATCAGCCCATGAATCCCCATTTAAATCAATCTTATTAATAGGATCATTGCTACAATATGCAAACATATTGTAGCCGCTAATATCTTGACCTGTATATACATACTCATCAGAATTAATAAACCTGCACAGTTCGGGTGAATAGTAGCGGGTATTGAGGAAGTACCACTCGGTCTCGGAATCGTAGTAATAACTGCGGTAGCGGATGGGATTGATTTCCGCTATTTCCGTATCGCCTATTATTTCTGTGAGCTTGCCCCAAGAATCGTAATAGTAATTCGCGATTACCGTACCGTCCGCGTTGGCAATGGCGGTAACGTCATTCTGCGCGTTCTTTACGTAGTAATACTCCGTGCCGTCCGATAGGAAACCGAAGATATCGCCGTTGTTATCATACATAAAGACGAGGATATTATCCCCTGTCTTCTGACCTGCCAGCAGTTCGCCGTTATAGAAATACTCGGTAGTTGTTCCGTTTACCGTCTTGGAAACTCTCTGTCCGTCTCCGTTATAGGCATACGATATCTCATTTTCGCCGTCTGCTACTTGTGTAAGCTGTCTGCCGCGCCAAGACAGTTCCCTGCTCCCCATCGTCAGCGGATTGCCGATCTCGTCATATGTGATAGGCGTGCCGTTGAAATCCGTAAGCAGGTCGCTCCACACGCTGTCTCCGTATGTCCAAGTCTTCGTTTCAAGGACTTCTCCGAGTTCGCCTGTGGTGTAGGCATATTCCGTTCTCTCCGTTATATTGCCGTTAGAGTAGGAATAGGTGTACGTCTTGCCTGCCCGTTCGTCATTCACACGGGTAAGCTGATTGAATTCGTCATACGCATAGGTTATTGCTCTTGGCAAGTAAATCATTCCGCTGAACAAATTAAGTATATTGTGTTAAATACTTGATATTTTGTTCCTTTGCATAAGTTTCTGCGGCAGAATCGGGTGCCACAATCAAAGTGATTTCATCAGGGTATGCAAATATGTTGTAATTCGGGAACTCGGCAACACTTGCCGGAATGGCAATCTCTTTTAGATGGGTTTGATATCCGAAAACATTGCCACTTATTTTTGTTACAGAGTCAGGAATTGCATATTGCGTTTCCTGTTTTCCTTCTGGATAGGCAATAAGTTCAGTTTTATCCTTGCTGAAAAGCACGCCATTTATATCGCAGTATTGGTTGTTTTTATCATCGACAGTTATGCGTTGTAAAGAACTGCAACGGAAAAATGCATCATTGCCTATTTGCATTACGGATTTGGGAATGATGACAGTTTCAAGCGCATAACAACGATAAAATGCTTCGCTTTCAATGACTTCAATTCCCGCCGGTAGATGAATTTCGTTTATTTCGGTTTGCTGATAAAACGAATTTTCTCCAATTACTTTTACTGGCTTATCCGTTATGGTTTCGGGAATTGTTACAATGTGTTCGTTTCCGTTATATCCTGTTATTTTAATATGTGTGTCGCAGATCTCATAGGTAAAACCGTCTGCCTCTTTTTCTTCTACAGAGGAAAAAGAGGCGGTGCTTTTTGATTGTTGCATATTATCTGTGCCCATTTCACAACCATACAGCATTAAAAATAAGCATGCAATTAAAACATATATAATTCGTTTCATTTTTCTCCTTTTAAAATTAAGATAGAGATCTATTAGAAGTTAACATAGTAGAAGTTTTTAATCCGGAAAATATATTGTTTCGAAATCCCCGGCTGGTCCTTTACTTCCGTCTGCCCATTCGTAGCCTAAATCCCATGCAATAGAAACAGAACATTCATTAAATTTTCCTTCTGGGCCTCTGTCACCTACAATAGCCATAACATATTTGCCTGTTTTATGGTCAATAACCATGGCTACATCACCGTTTTTTACATTGTTGTAACCAACTGGGGCAACTACATATCTTATTTTTACAGGATCAAGATATTCCCCATTTATTGTATATGCAGTTTTATTTTGATGTGTTTTTGAACCTAACGGATCTTTACCGCCATCTGTGCATATTGCCATTTGTTTATATCTATGAGATTCACTCCCCATCATGTTAATTTGTTTTCCATCAGGTGTTCTTAGCCAAAACTCTCCATGAGAACGGCAATTTTTACAGTTTGGATTATATTCGAATTGTCCCGCAAATGGACCGCTAGTGTAAAACTTGCCATCATGTGGACATTCTCCAGTTTCATCAAATAAATTTGTTGGATCATTCAAACAATACGCAAACATATTCTTGTCAAGGAGACTTTGCCCTGTCTGAACATATCCGTCCGAACTGATAAACCTGCACAGTTCGGGTGAATAATAGCGAGTGTTAAGATAGTACCACTC
>UQDP01000018.1 GCA_900539845.1 uncultured Oscillospiraceae bacterium
AACCTGTGACCCTCTGCTTGTAAGGCAGATGCTCTCCCAGCTGAGCTATACTCCCTCGGTGCTATATATTTTACCACAAATCGCACTAAAGTCAAGGGTTTTAAACAAATTTATCTTCGGCGTATTGCGCAAAGCACAAAAATATGGTATTTTTAAAACATCAAAGAAAGGATCGTGGATATGAAATTTATAAGCTGGAATGTAAACGGCCTCAGAGCGTGCATGAACAAGGGCTTTGAGCAGTTTTTCAACGAAATAAACGCGGATATATTTTGCATTCAGGAAACGAAATTGCAGGAAGGCCAGATCGACTTCGCGCCGAAAGGTTACCATGCATACTGGAATTACGCGGAAAAGAAAGGCTATTCAGGCACTGCAGTGTTCACAAAGACCGAGCCGCTTTCCGTCAGGCTCGGAATGGGCATTGAGGAACATGACCGTGAGGGCAGACTCATCACGCTTGAATTTGAAGAGTTCTATTTCTGCACGGTCTATGTGCCGAACTCTCAGCGGGAGCTGACAAGGCTTGATTACCGTATGCAGTGGGAAAACGCTTTTCTCGATTATATCAAAACACTCGACCAAAAAAAGCCGGTGATCTACTGCGGTGACCTGAATGTTGCGCACGAGGAGATAGACCTGAAAAATCCGAAGACCAACAGAAGAAACGCCGGCTTCACCGACGAAGAACGCGAAAAACTGACCTGTGTTTTAAATGCCGGATTTACGGATACATTCAGATATTTTTATCCCGACCGAGAGGGCATATACAGCTGGTGGAGCTACATGTTTAAAGCAAGGGAAAAGAACGCGGGCTGGAGAATTGACTATTTCATCACCTCAAAGCGACTTGACGGCAAGCTGAAAAGCGCCGATATTCTCACAGACATTTACGGCTCCGATCACTGCCCCGTTATGCTGGAAGCGGATATATAAGCAACATATCTTAACATAAGTTTTTTATTCAAACGCAGCGGTCATTCAATCCGCTGTGTTTTTTCTTAGGAATATAGAAAAAGTGCTGCCGTTTTTATCAGACATAACCTTGATATAGCCCTGTTGTTTATGGATAATATCACGGGTCAGATACAGCCCGATTCCCACACCCTCAATACCGGCAGAGTATTTTCCCCTGTAGAAGCGTCCAAAAATCTTTGCCTGTTCCTCTTCGGGTATGCCGATCCCGTTATCGGATATATCCAGCCGCAGATAAGACGGGTACTCGGTAATTTTTAATTCAACAACTCCACCACTTGGCGTATATTTAACAGCATTATCAAGCACATTGGTAATTGCTTCTGCCGTCCAGTTGAAATCGAGCAGCGCTTCAAAATTCTGCCCGCAGTCAAAGGTAATCGTTATATTTTTCTCTTTTGCCTTGGCATAGACGGTCTTTACTGCTTGCAGAATAATATTGTTTAAGCTGTTTTTGTCGGGCTTCAGGCTGATCATGCCGCTCTCCAAACGGGACATTTTAATCAGGCTGTTTGTTAAAAAGGTCAGTTTTTCAAGGGAAGTCTGCAAAGTAGCAATGTATTCGCTGCGCTCCTCATCAGACAATTCTTTGTCATCCAATAGCTGTGCAAAGGTATTTGCCGCCGCCACTGGCGTTTTGATTTGGTGGGAAACATCGGAAATCAGCGTCTTGATCTGCTCCTTTTCCTTTGCCAGCATTTGATTTTGAGCCGTTAAAATATTGCGGAGCTTTAGAAGCTGATGTTGCAGACGGGCAGTCAGCGTATCCTCATTTTCAGGAAAAACAATCCGTTCCTGCTGTTCTACCAAAGCCTCTATCAGCAGCGTGATCTGCTCTAACAAATCATCGTGATAGCGGTTGTGCAGGAAATCGAGCAAAAACAATAAGCCGCATAAAATCGCAAAGGCACAAATGAAAAAAAGCATAAGGGCAGAAGTGTTTTCCATAAAAAGCACACCGACAATCGATACCGCCGCTATGACAGTACCTGCAATCAAAATCAGTTTTCGATATATTTCAAAACGCTTCATCATCATTCTCCAAAGGTATAGCCCATACCAAATACGGTCACAATGTATTCCTGCTTATCATCGTTTAGTTTCTGCCGCAGCCGCTTAATGTTTACACGAATGGTATTTTCATCAACAAAGTTCCCGTCCATATCCCAAAGCTGTTCCAAAAGCATAGCTTTGGTCACAATCCTGCCTCTGTTCTCTATTAAATAGCAGAGCAGTTTGTACTCCGTTGCGGTAAGGTGTACTTCTTCTCCGTTCAGCAGAACAAGGCATTTATCTGTATCCACTTCTAAATCTCTATATCGAATACGGGATTTTCCGCCGCCTGTCCGCTTTAAGACAGCTTGTACTTTTTTCCGCAAAACTTCAATCGAAAAGGGCTTGGAAATATAGTCATCACAGCCGGCGCCGAAGCCCTCCAGCATATCCTGCTCTGTATCGTTCGCAGTTAGAAAAAGGATCGGGATTTCGGAAGTCTCACGGATTTTTTTGCAAAATTTCAATCCGCTGCCGTCGGACAGGTTAATGTCGAGCAGAAACAGATCATACCTTTGGTTTTGATAGGTCTGCAAGGCTTCCATATAGCCATAAACCGCTGTAACGGTATGCCCGTCCTTTTCAAGAGCAATGGAAATTCCTTTGCTCAAAATCTTGTCATCTTCCAGTAAAAAGATATTTGCCATAACCGCAAAGCACGCCACCTTTCCTCAATATGCAGAATTGCAGGAGCAGACGCAGCAGTGCTGCGCCCGCCCCGCAAATCTTATTCGTTTTCAAAATCGTGCAGCCGTTCTATCACTGTCTCCTTTGAGATAAACCGATAAACCAAAGACGGAACAGAGAGGCATATTACAAAAATGGCAATGATAAGGCCGACAACGAGCGCCACAGGGTACTCAAACCTTGCATAATCTGCAATGCTCGGTACTGCGTCTGCTACCAGCAAAAGGAAAGCATTACCCAAAGTCATAATCAGTATTGTTGAGATAAGCGCATAAAATCCACCTTCGAGTGTCAAAATCTTTCGGATCTGCTTTTTGGTAGTCCCAATACTTTCCATAATGGCAAATTCATTTTTTCTTGCAATAACGCCGGTAAGCATAACATTCACAAAGTTGATTAAGCCGATTACGATGAGCAGAATCGCCGCACCGTTACCAAGCAGACCGATGGAAAAATACATCTGATTGAATTCCTCCAACACAGAAACAGAGCTTTGAAAATTCCATTCACCGGAAGGCAAAGTATTGTTGATGGCTATAAGTTCGTTATTTACTTTCTGCAACTGATCTGTGCTCTCCATGTCCACGCCAATATCGTATAGGATCGCGGTGTCTGTCAACCGCTCCATTCCTGCGTCACTGACATAAATAATATCAGGAACAGCGCCTATCCATTTGCGATGCCCGATATTGAAGCTATCATCAAGGTCTTTGTAGTTGAACGCTCCTGCCACTTGAAAATCTGCGGACTGCCCATCTGCGTTATCCGAAGTCAAATTTAGAGTTTTACCAACCAGTGTAGCATTCGGCGCAAAGGTGTCCGTATCCATACCCACAATGACCGTATCGCCGTTTCGGAAAGCCTCCATATCAATCGGCGTAGTATGGGTATCGTTATATTGTTCCACAAGTTCATCATCAATGGTTACGACATAGCAGCCATAATCTCCGGCCTTGGCATAGTCCTGCAGCTCTGAAATCATCTGCTCATAGGGTTTGCCATTTTGATATAACTCCTCGTGCTGCATTTTCAAAAAGCTCTCAAATTCCGAAGCATTAAAGCCGATTTCTGCCCAAGTAATTTTACTGGTGAAAATGTTTGCAATCCCGTCAACCTGTGAAAGCTGTTCTATAAAATGCTCATCAAATTGCGGCGTTTCTTCTTCGAGATTTTCAAACCGGCTAAACTGTGAATCCGTATAACGAAAATCATATTTCATGTATTTATCAACATAGTTTTCTCCGTTGATACTTCCCAAAACGCCGTTAACACCTAAAATCGTGACCGTACCCATAAAAAGGGACAGGAACACAAGCACAGCCCGCTTCTTATCACGGAAAACATTATGGAACGCCATCACAGACAGCTTGCCGCCGTTGGTTGAGTTCCTGCTTTTCATCTTTTTAGGCGCAAAGTTTTGAAAACGGAGAGCCTCAACAGGAGAAATCTTTGCCGCCGCCTTTGCCGGCGCATTACAAGCCATCCAAACGGTTACCGCAGAGAAAATAATGGACAGAATAAAGATAGCAGGATGGAAAAATACAACGGCGTCCATACTTGATCTACCCTGTTCATATCCTTGCTGTAAAAACAACGGGACAAGGGCAAAGGATACCGCCGCAGCTAATACAACGCCGACAGGGATTCCGATACAGGCGAACTTAAAGGCCTGCTTCTTTACAAGCGATTTAATTTGCTCCTGTGTTGTGCCGATCGTTTTCACCAAACCATAAAAGCGGGTATCTTTTGAAATGGAAATATACAGGACATTATAAATCAAAAGATAACCGCTTCCGACAATAAACAGTACCAAAAGAATAACCATTGCGATCACAGAGCCATTGGAAGAACGCATAGAAACCGATCCGTTAAAATACTGATTGTCATTTAGAGATACATCTTTTTGAATCTGATAAAAGTCTCCCGGCATTTCATTTAGAGTTAGAGACAAAGTCCCGTTTTCCTGCAAGGTATATCCGGCATTTTGGCAATAGCTTTCCGACACAAATCCCATTCCCACACCTGTATAGGAACGAAACCAGCCAGACAATGAAAATGTCTTTTGCTGTTCTCCGTCTTTATCATAGTAGGATAAGGGTATTTCCATTTGGAGCGTTGGATTCGTAATACCGAGCTGTTCTAGAGCGTCCTCAGACAGCATGATTTCATTTTCCTGCATAGGGTAAGAGCCGTTGATATTACTGATTGCTTCCTTAAAATGTTGCTCCCATTCTATTCCATCGTAAAACTGAATCACTATGGACGACTCTCTACCCTCCGAATTTGTCCGGACAGCAGAGCCGACCGTATATCGAGTACCGATTGTTTTCACATAATCCAAAGAACGGATCTGCTGTTCCTGCTCGCCGGTGGGCGCATTTAATGTGACATCCGCATTAGAGCCTGCTGTACGCACGGCTGATAATTCCATATTCTGAATATAGTTAATGCCCAAACTGAAAACCGTTGTAATCATAAAGGTGGTAAGGACAACCGCAAGCACCGCGAATGTATTGCGAATACGGTTTGCTTTCATCATTCCTTTTTCCACTTTTTTAATAGCACCTTTGTTTCGGTTAGCGTGCATACTGAACACCTCCCGAAACCACTTTCCCGTCCTCGATGCGGATTGTCCGATCCGCCATCTGTGCAATTTCCTCGTTGTGGGTAATCATAACGGTTGTTTGATGGAACTGCTTGCTGATAGACTGCATAAGCAAGATGACATCCATACTGGTTTTGGAATCCAAATTTCCTGTCGGTTCATCGGCAAGGATAATCGCAGGCTTGGTTGCAAGGGCACGGGCGATCGCTGCACGCTGCTGCTGACCGCCGGAGAGATTGTTCGGCATATTTTTCAGCTTTTTTTCCAAACCGAGCGTATGAATGATCTGCCGGACAAACTCCGTATCGGCTTTCGCTCCGTCAATCTCAATGGGGTACACGATGTTTTCGTACACATTGAGTACGGGAAGCAGATTATAATTTTGAAAGACAAAGCCGATATTCCTGCGGCGGAAAATGGTCAGTTCTTCGTCTTTCATTTTCAAAAGCTCTTTTCCGCGGATCGTTACACTGCCGGAAGTCGGGCGGTCTAATCCGCCGATCATATTAAGAAGCGTAGACTTGCCGCTGCCGGAAGTACCGACCACAGCGACAAATTCGCCCTCGTCCACGGAAATCGATACACCGTCCAAAGCGCGGACTTCGTTTTCTCCGCTGCCGTATATCTTTCGTAAATCCTTTGTTTCAAGTATTGCCATAGCTAAAACCTCCAAATCTGTTTTGTGATTTCAGTATATTATCCGCTTCTTACGATCTTATTACATTCAGCAAATAAATCGGCAATGTGTATGGACCGTCAGTCTTATATAAAATCTTAGGAAATAAAAATAAAACTGCTGTTAAAGAATTTATATAAATAATAAATTTTGTATTTACTTTTAGAAAATTTTGTATTAGAATAAGGTTTAGTGGGCAACGGCGCTATGATCAGCAACGTATGCCCTTTTTTAATAATAATACATATAATAATATAATGAATTGAGGAGTGCTGATATGGAAAATCTTGGCTATTACAACGGCGAATACGGGCTTATTGAAGAAATGAAGATACCGATGACGGATCGTGTCTGCTGGTTCGGAGACGGCATTTATGACGCGACTTATTCGCACAATCACAAAATTTTTGATCTGCAGGCGCACCTGGACAGATTTTACAGAAGCGCAAAGCTTCTTGATATAAATATGCCGATCGAGAAGGAGGAGCTTGCAAAACTGCTGAACGAACTTGTTCCAAAGGTTGACGACGGCGACCAGTTTGTATATATGCAGGTAACGCGCGGCAGCGGACTCAGAAAACATATTTATGAAAAGGATATCAAATCAAATCTTTGGATAACACTTACCCCCTGCCCCGTTGCGGACACCTACAAGCCAATAGACGTTATTACATATGAGGACAAACGATTTTTATACTGCAACGCCAAAACGCTGAACCTGATTCCCTCCTGCCTTGCGGCAACAGCAGCGCAAAGAGCCGGCTGCGATGAGGCGATCTTCCACAGGGGCGATATTGTTACGGAATGCGCACATTCCAATGTGTCCATTTTCAAGGACGGAAAAGTAATCACACATCAGCTTGACGATAAAGTGCTTCCCGGCACTGCCCGTCTTAGGCTTCTTGCCTTTGCCGAAAAGCTCGGCTATGAAACGGAGGAACGCGACTATACACTCAACGAGCTTATGAACGCGGATGAAATCGTTGTGCATTCCACAGGCTCGTTCTGCATACCCGTTAAAACGGTGGACGGAAAGCCCGTGGGCGGAAAAGCGCCGGAAATGCTGAAAAGGATACAGGACGCGCTCGTTGCTGATTTTGAAGAGCAGTGCAAGGCAGACTAATTGCAATTTCAATTCATTTAAAAGAGGTTAACTATGACGAAAGAGGAACTTACGATTTTTAATGTGGGCTGCAATCTGGATACGCTCATGAACCTTGACCCGAGGGGATACGGCGTTTGCCGCATCCTTTATGACGGCGCGCGCAAATTCACGGGTGAGCCGCTTTCCACAAACGGTGCAAAAGGACTTATAAAGCACATAAAAAAGGGCAAAAAGGTGTTCATTTTTACGGGATTCGTTCTGCTGCCGTGGGAGGAGGCGGAAACCGACGGCATAATCTCCTCCTGCATATTTGCGAAATTCATCATGAAAGCCTTTGGGGCAAAGCCTGTTCTTTTGATTCCGAGCCAGTGTGAAAAAGCGGTTAAGGCAATCTCCAACGTGCTTGATTTCGCTGTGACGGACGATATTGACGACAAGAGCGAAAACACCGTTACCTATGTGATCTTCACAAAGGAACGCGAGGAAGCGCCCATTCAGGCAAAGGAAATTCTTTCCCACGGAAAGCCCTGCGCCGCAATAAGCATTGAAGCGCCGGGAAGAAACAAAAACGGATATTACCATAATGCTGTAGGCGTAAACACAACAGGCGTTGAGGCAAAATACGACGTGCTGTTTAAAATGTGCCGTGACGCCGGAATCTATAATCTTTCCATAGGAGATCTGGGTAATGAGATAGGCATGGCGGCAATCGAAGACCACATCAGAAAATATGTGCCCTATGCCGAAATCGGCGGCTGCAAAGCCGGCAGCGGATTTGGAATACTTGCAGACACGGCTGCGGACAACATTATCACCGCCACGGTTTCCGACTGGGGCTGCAACGCGCTTATGGCGGCAACGGCGTTTCTGCTGAAGAAGCCCGAGCTTTTCCATGACACGGAAGAGCAGTCGGCGGCTATGGACGCTGCTGCGGCGGCAGGCATGCTGGATATGTACGGCAAACCGCGCCCATATATAGACGGCATAGGAAAGAACATAAATCTGCCGCTCGTAGCTATGATGCGCGCGCTGATAGAATACCCCTCCACAGTTGAGGAAAAAACACGCGAGTGGTTTGAACACACGATTGAAAAGGGATACTTCACACGATGAGGGCAAAATTTTTACCGTGCGGCGACTGCGGCTTAACCGTTCATTTCGGGAACGAGATCAACGAAAATATAAACAGGCTGGTCACCCGGTTCACTGCGGCGGCAGAGACCGCGCAAATTCCCGGAGTAACAGAGTATATACCTGCGTTTTGCAGTGTTACCGTTCTATATGACCCGCTTAAAACAACGCAAAAAGAGCTGATAAAACGGCTGAAAAAGGCGCAGAAAAAGCATACGGGTGAAAACGATTTCAAGCCTGTGCTTTATAAGATCCCCGTATGCTATGACGAGGAATTCGCGCCCGATATAGAGAGCGTTGAAAAGATCACGGGTCTGAGCAGAGAAGAGATCATCGATATACACACATCGCGCGACTATCCGATTTATATGCTCGGGTTTCTGCCGGGCTTTGCCTATCTCGGCGATATGGATGCGCGCATTGCGGCGCCGCGTCTTGAAACGCCGAGGGTGAAGATACCGCGCGGCAGTGTTGGAATCGGCGGCAGCCAGACGGGAATTTATCCCTCCGACTCTCCGGGCGGATGGCGGCTGATAGGCAAAACGCCCGTAAGAGTCTATGATGACAGAAGAGACGAGCCCATTCTTTACCGTGCGGGAGACCGCATCAGATTTTTCAGGATATCCAAAGAGGAATTTCTGAAAATCGAGAAAGAATGTGAAAACGGTGTATATACAGCCGAATGCGAGGAGGTGCGCCGTGGGGATTAAGATCGTGCGCGGCGGTCTGCTCACGACCGTTCAGGATACGGGCCGCACAGGCCGCATGAAATACGGCTTTTCACAGTGCGGCGCGATGGACGCTGACGCCATGAAAACAGCAAACATTCTGCTTTCAAATGAGGAAAACGCCGCCGTGCTGGAAATGACACTGAGCGGAATTGCCGCCGTGTTCACACAGGACTGCGCGATCTGCATCAGCGGCGCGCGTATGGAAGCGGCTCTCAACAAAATACCGATACGCACAAACAAGGTTTACGCGGTTTCGGCAGGAGATGTTTTGATCTGCGGAAAAACAACAAGCGGAGCAAGATCCTATCTTGCCGTCAGCGGAGGAATAGACGTGCCGGAATATCTGGGCAGCCGTTCCACCGATCTGAAGGCAAAGGCGGGCGGCTTTGAGGGGCGCCGGCTGAAGACAGGCGATGATATTAAAATTCTGCCCCATAAAAAACCGAACCATATTGAAAAGCGTGAAACCGCCGAATTCAAATATAATATGGGGATTGTGCTCAGAGCCGTGCCCGGTCCGCAGGATTCCATGTTTACCGAAGAGGATCTGAAGACTTTCTTTTCCTGCGAATACAAAGTTTCCGCCGAAGCGGACAGAATGGGCGTTCGTTTAAACGGCACGCCGCTTCAAGGCAGGGGCACAATGAACATAATTTCGGACGGCATTGCACCGGGCAGTGTTCAGGTGCCTGAAAGCGGACTTCCCATAATCCTTGCGGCAGACAGGCAGACGACAGGCGGCTACGCCAAGATCGCAACGGTCATATCGGCAGACATGCCGCTGCTGGCGCAGGTTCTGCCCGGGCATTATGTGAGATTCAGAGAAGTATCCGTCAAAGAAGCCGAAAACGCGGCAAAAGCCCGAAAAGAAAAATTCGACAAATTAAAAGAATATATAAACAATATTTAAGAACGGTGAAAATATGGACTATTCATCAATGAACCCGAAAGAAATCAGAACGCTTATAAAAGAACAGAAGATCACCGGGCAGACAAGCGGAATGTGCGCCGGATACGCGCAGGCAAACCTTTGCATACTGCCGAAAGACCTTGCCTTTGATTTTCTTCTTTTCTGCAACAGGAATCCGAAACCCTGCCCCGTGCTCGAGGTTGGAGACGCAGGCTCAAGGGTCATCAGGGAAATGGCTGACCATGCTGACGTTGCGACCGATTTTCCAAAATACAGAATTTGGAAAAACGGTTTGCTAGCAGAGGAAGTAACGGATATCTCGGATATTTGGCAGGATGATTTTGTTTACTTTCTTATAGGCTGTTCCTTTTCTTTTGAGGCAGAACTGCTTGAAGCCGGAATACCCGTGCGCCATATAGAAGAAAACAGGAACGTGCCCATGTTCAATACAAACATTCCGCTGAAAAAAGCCGGAATATTCGGAGGAAATATGGTGGTATCTATGCGCCCTATCCCCTATGACCTTGTTGTTAAGGCGGTCAATGTTACGGCGGCAATGCCGAGGGTACACGGCGCTCCGATACATATAGGAGACCCTGAACGCATAGGGATAAACGACATTTCAAAGCCCGATTACGGAGAAGCCGTCACCGTCAGAGACGGAGAAGTTCCCGTTTTCTGGCCCTGCGGAGTAACTCCGCAGAATACTGTTATGAACGCAAAGCCTCCGATAGCGATAACGCATTCGCCCGGGCATATGTTTATAACGGATGTTAAAAATGCAAGCCTTAAGTAAGAAAGTGTGATACGGTGTATAAGATAAACTTAAACTGCGACCTCGGAGAGGGCGCAGGCGCGGACGGGATAATAATACCCCACATTAACAGTGCGAACATTGCGTGCGGATTTCACGCAGGTGACGCAAATATTATGGCGGATACCCTAAGGCTCTGCAAAGAGCACAGAACCGGCGCGGGGGCGCATCCAGGGTATCCGGACAAAGAAAATTTCGGCAGAACAAAAATGGAACTAACTGCCGAAGAGATCTACAATATAACGCTCTATCAGCTCGGAGCGCTGGGCGCAATGGCAAAATCTGAAGGCGTTAAGCTTGAGCACGTAAAGGCCCATGGCGCAATGTATAACGCCGCGGCAAAGAACAGAGCGCTTGCAGACGCGATTGCCGCAGCCGTGTACGATTATGACAAAGATTTGATTCTGCTTGCTCTTTCGGGTTCCGAAATGATAAACGCGGCAAAAGCCGCAGGGCTGAGATACGCAAGCGAGGTCTTTGCCGACCGTGCGTATGAAGCGGACGGTACGCTCAGATCACGCGGGCTTGACGGGGCTATGATAGAAGACGAGAACGAAGCGGTGGATCGTGTTATCAGAATGGCACAATTCGGTAAAGTAAAAGCCTTTACAGGCGAGAATATCGATATAGAAGCGCATTCCGTGTGTGTGCACGGAGACGGACCCAAAGCCATCGAATTTGTAAAAAAACTGAACACGGCTTTCCGGGATAATCATATCGAGACAGTTTCACTTTCAGAGGTAATTGATTCATGTTTTTCAGAACCGAAGCCGCAATAGATCTTGATGCGGCTGAACATAATTTTAATGTTACAAGGGCAAAGCTTCCAAAAGATGTTAAACTGCTTTGCGTGATAAAGGCGGACGCTTACGGTCACGGTGCCGTGCCGCTTGCCCGACTGTTTGACGGCAAGGCGGATTTTTTCGGTGTTGCCTGCATAGAAGAAGCGATTGAACTGAAAAAGGCGGATATAAAAACCCCGATACTTATTCTGGGAGCGGTCGCGCCCGAGCTTTACAAAGACATTGTAAAATATGATATACGAATTCCTATCTTCAGCTATGATGACGCAAAAGCGCTTTCTAAGGAGGCGGTCAGACAGGGAAAGACCGTTCCTTTTCACTTCTGCGTTGACACGGGTATGAGCCGCATAGGATTTCAGGTGAACAAGGAGAGCGCCGATATCTGCAAGGAAATAATCCGGCTTCCTATGATCACTGCAGAAGGGCTGTTTTCCCATTTCGCAACGGCGGATGAAAAAGATCTGACAAAAGCCGTTGCGCAGAGGGATAAGTTCAGGGAATTCATAGAATTGCTGGAGGAGCGCGGGATAGATATTCCCGTCAAGCATATAAACAATTCCGCCGGGATAATGAATTTTGACGATTATTTTGATATGTGCCGTATGGGTATCATTCTTTACGGGCTTTATCCCTCCCACGAGGTGGATAAAAGCCTGCTTGAAATAAGACCCGTTATGGAATGGAGAACACACATCTCGCACATCAAAGAGCTTGAAGCAGGGCGCGAGATATCTTACGGCGGAACTTACACAACGGATAAAACACGCAGGATAGCAACGATTCCCGTGGGATACGCGGACGGATACCCGAGATGCCTTTCAAACAGGGGAAGCGTGCTTATAAACGGGCAGAGCGCTCCGATCGTAGGCAGAGTATGCATGGATCAGTTTATGGTGGATATCACTCAGATCTGCGCCGACATCGGAGACACAGTTATCCTTGTGGGAAAAAGCGGGTCAAACGAGCTGAGCATGGAAGAGGTTTCTGAGAGCGCATACTCGTTCAACTATGAGCTGCCCTGCCGAATATCGCGCAGAGTGCCGCGCACATACTATCGAAACGGAAAGCTTGTTTTTTCGACCAACTATTTGTACTGATAAATGAAAAAGAGGTTAAAAATATGCAGCTTTTTAACGGCAGACCCGCAGATTTGAGCGGAAGGCTTCAGAAAGAAATACGGGTTTATGACATACTGGATGAACTCGGAATCGAATATCAAAGAGTCGACCATTCCCCCGCCCGGACTATGGAGGACTGTGAGAGAATAGAAAAAGTTTTGGGTGTTGAGATATGCAAAAATCTTTTTTTACGCAACAGGCAGAAAACCGAATTCTACCTGCTGATGATGCCGGGCGCAAAGCCGTTTAAAACAAAGGATATAACAAAACAGCTCGGCTGCGCGCGTCTTTCTTTCGCAGAGCCGGAGTTTATGCAGGAATTCCTTAATATCACCCCGGGGTCTGTCTCTGTTTTAGGGCTTATGAACGATAAGGAAAACAGGGTGCGCCTTGTGATAGACAAAGATATATTAAACAGCGAATACATAGGCTGCCACCCATGCATAAATACATCAAGCCTGGCGATAAAAACAAGTGATATTTTAAATAAATTTCTTAAGGCTGTTGCGCACGAGCCAAGAACAGTTAATATGCCCCTGTACGGTGAAGAATGATGGGTATACTGATCTGCCCCGTGTGCGGCAATGAACTGAAAAAAGAAGAAAAACGCCTTTTTTGCCGCAGCGGGCACAGTTTTGATGTTGCAAAAGAGGGATATGTAAACCTGCTTACAGGCAGCAGGAGCGCAAGTAAAACCGGCGACAGTAAAGAATCCGCACGCGCGCGGCATACATTTCTGCAAAAGGGTTATTTTTCTTTTTTAAAAGAGGATATATCAAGAAAATTCTGCGGAACAGTGCTTGATATATGCTGCGGCGAAGGGTATTACGATGATTACGGCGGCGAGCTTTACGGGTTTGATCTGAGCAAAGAAATGGTGCGCCTTGCGGCAAAGCGCAGGAACGGCGGATGCTACTTTGTTGCGAATCTAAAATCCATTCCGATCCAAAGGGAAAGCATAGACACGGCTATCCACATCTTTGCACCTTTTCATGCGGCGGAGTTTGCGCGTGTGCTGAAAAAGGACGGCAGGCTTTACAGCGTTGTTCCCGCCCCGGAGCATTTGTTTGAGCTTAAAAAGCTTGTTTACGACTCGCCGTATCTGAACGATGAAAACCATCCCGGCGGCAGCGGATTAACGCTTGTATCAAAACAGACCGTAAGCCAAAGGGCCGACATTCCCGTAAACGATCTGCAAACGCTGTTTGCAATGACGCCGTATAATTACCGCACAAGTGAAAGAGACAGGAAAAAGATAAACAGCGTGGAATCGCTCGAAACAACGCTGAGCTTTACGATACTTGAATATAAAAAAGAGGAGTAAACAAATTTGCTTACTCCTCTTTTTGCTGCGTCGTTTTTTGAATCGGCAACCATACGGTAAATTGCGCAGATGAAACAAATTGTAATATTTTCAGTATTGAAAATAAGATATTTAATTGATATAATTAGGGTGCGACACAGTTTAATCATTTTCAAAGCAGGCATACTATTATCAACAAAGAGGTAAAAATGTATGCCCCGTTTTCATTTTCTGCTTTGAAATGAACTGTGTCGCAACAGAGCAGGGCTGCGTTTTTCGGTGCGCGGCTTTGGCTGCGCACTTTTTTTAATAAGCGCATATGGAGGAAGAATATGAAGCTTGAACTGAAAGAAATAACGAAAAGCTTTACCGGCAAGCAGGTGCTTAAAGGCATATCGCTGAGTGCGAACAGCGGCACGGCGTTTGGAATCCTCGGCAGAAACGGCGCAGGAAAGACCACCACCATAAGAATCCTTATGAATGTGTTTCCTGCCGACAGCGGAGAGATCCTTATTGACGGCAAAAAGATCGATTACAAAAAAATAAAGCTCGGTTATCTGCCTGAAGAACGCGGACTGTATCCAAAGAAAAAAATAAACGATCAGCTCATGTATTTTGCTCGTTTGAACGGAATGACGGCAAAGGAAGCACAGAAAACAATAGACTTCTGGCTTGAACGCCTTGGCATGACCGAGTACAAAAACAAAAAGCTCAATACGCTTTCAAAGGGCAATCAGCAAAAGATACAGCTTATAACCGCAATCGCCCACGACCCGGATATCATCATACTTGACGAGCCGTTTTCAGGGCTGGACCCTGTCAACGCCATGCTGCTTGAGGATGTTGTGAAAGAGGAGATTGCTGCCGGAAAGATTGTTCTTTTTTCAAGCCATCAGATGAATTATATAGAGGAATTCTGCGATTCCATAGCAATATTGAACGGCGGCAAAATCGTTCTGAGCGGTGATCTAAAGGAAATAAAGCATAGCTTTTCAAACAATAAAATTGCCGTTCTCACAAATGAAAAAGAAAAAATAACAGAACTTTACGGTGATCGGTGCAGCCAAAATGAAAACGGCGAATTCATAATTCGGCTAAACAAAGATGAACCCGCACAGGCGGCTATGCAAAGGATAACTGCCTGCTGCAAGGTCGATTCCGTAAGAATTTATGAGCCTTCTTTAAACGACATATTTGTTGAATATGCCGGAGACCAAATTTAGGAGGTGCAGATATGAAACAGTTTAAAACGATACTCAGATTTGAGCTGAACAACTATTTCCAGAATAAAGTATTTCTCGGAATAACCATTTTTGCCGTTCTTCTCATTGCCGTGCTTATGTTTTTCCCGCGTTTTGCGGCGGATAAAGAAAGCGGCGGCGCAGAGAATGCGCAGCCGGCTAAAAGCGATCTGCCGATCATGTATATCATTTCAGAAACCGAAAAAACAGAAGCGATCGTTCAGGCATTTCAGGAGGCTTTTACCGATTATAACGTTACAGGCGCACAAAACGAGGACGAGACGAGAAACAAAATCATCTCCGGCGAAGCGGACTGCGCGTTTATCATTCACAGCCTGACAGATTACACATACCTTGTCGGCAATCTGACTATGTATGACACGAATACGGCAACGGCAGATTCTGTTTTGCAGCAGCTTTACAGAATCCATTCGCTTTCCGCTCAGGGCATTTCGCATGATGACGCGCAGAATATACTCAGCGTTTCTCCGCAGAGCACCGTCGAGAGTCTGGGCAAAGACCACAGCCGGAATTTCTTTTACACATATATTATGATCTTCGCTCTTTATATGATGATCATTATGTACGGACAGCTCGTGGCAACAAGTGTGGCAACGGAAAAGAGCTCGCGCGCTATGGAACTTCTTATAACAAGCGCAAAACCCACAGCTATGATGTTCGGCAAGATAACAGCCGCCTGCCTTGCCGGATTCGTTCAGCTTATCGCTGTGTTCGGCAGCGCGTTTCTGTTTTACAATATGAACAGATCATACTGGGCAGACAATGCAATCGTTGCCTCTATATTCGATATGCCGCTTTCACTGCTGCTCTATATGGTACTGTTTTTCATCCTGGGCTTTATGATCTATGCCTGTCTTTACGGAGCGATAGGATCAACGGCTACAAAAGTGGAGGATATAAACACGCTCTCCATGCCGCTGACTCTGCTGTTCGTTGCGGCATTCATGGTGGTAATATTCTCTATGAGCAGCGGAGAAGTCGATAATGTTCTTCTGAAGATCTGTTCCTTCATTCCGTTCACTTCGCCTATGGCGATGTTTACAAGGATAGCTATGAGCACGGTGCCGCCGTATGAGATTATCATTTCGGTCGTTATCCTTGCCGCAAGCGTGATCGGCATAGGCGTTTTAAGCGCAAAGATTTACAGAGTGGGAGTCCTGCTTTACGGCACAACGCCAAAGATCAGTTCAATAATCAAAGCGCTTAAAAACTCGTAAAAAAATATCGGTATAAAAACGATCCCCGTTCGATAAAAGAACGGGGATCCTATTATTTAACGGCCTTTGAAATATCCAAAAGGTACTCATAGCGGTAATGGGGAGCTTCTGCCATAATAAGATCGTTAAGTTCCGGGCAAACAGATTTGCTGATCACATATTTTTTCAGAATAAAGCTCTGCCGCACTGATTTCGTTAAATATCTGGACGAAATAAGCGTAAAGTTGTTCAGCAGAAGAAATACCCCCTGCTGATATTTCATCAAATCATTTGTGGGTATGTCTATAAGCTTTGCCTGCGGATACATTTGATTTATAATATCGCCTATTTTAACAGGCTGCGGTTTATGAATCCGCTGAGATTTGTCCTTTAACAGACTGCCGGGATGCAAAAGCATATTCTCGGTTAAAGCCGATTTCAAAAATGCGTTTCGTTCCGTATCAACAACAGCAACATTATAATGGTTTATCCAGCCGTTTACTTCTTCAATATCATCCGATGTGTCGTCGTCATCCACATCAACAACGGTATAAAGAACGATATCATCATGAAACGCTTCCCTGCCCTTCAGGGCAAAAGACAGCGCCACATAAAGACTTTTGGTAAAATCAATAAAAGGACTGAACTTTAAATAATGCTGTGCAAAGGCGAGCATTTCATACATGGAATTTTCGCTTAAATTTCCGTTTACGGTTTTGAAAACGTTAATAAAGTTGCTCTGCTTTGTGTAAAATGCAAACAGCGTTTCTCTGTTTAAATATGTAACATCCGTCTGAGATTCGGCTCTGAAACAGCCGCCGTTTCTAAGCAGAGACGGAATCAGAAACCTTTTTTTGCTGTTTATCCGTTCTCCTCTGTAATAAATTTTCTCTTTCTTTGCAAAAGGGTAATAGATCTGCTCCATAAACTCTTCAAACGAATCTATAGTATGGGTTGACACGGAATAGCTGTAATCGAACGTATCAAAGAGTTTTTCTTTAATTTCCCGTCCTTTTTCTGTAATCATTATATCTCCTTATAACGCCCCTACATGATCTGCTCAATCATAATATCGGAAAAATTGAGCCGATTTGACAGTATATATTTGACTTCCTCGTCTGTTTTGCCGCAGTTTCTCATATACTTAACGGTTAAAACGGCAAGGTTTATCAACGCCTGTTTATCTGACGTATGCAAGAAAATCACCTCCTGATGAGATTAGAATATTTGATACTCATTTTATAGTTTTAACAAAAATATTTAATTTATACATTATTCATATCATTTTTTATTACAATCAGTTTAGCATATAAAAATTAAGTAAAAATAAAAACAATTTAAACTTTTAAGAAAAGCTTACAGCAGATATGTTTTGAAAATAATGACGAAATGTTTTGAAAATGTTAATTTTAAAGCCCGCCAGAACAACTTACATTTGTTTTGACGGGCTTTTTGATGTTGAAGATCATTTTTTCGGCTTGTAAACGCCAAGCCGGCGGACAAGACCGCGGTAATAATCCCACTGCATAGGAAATGAAAGTATCTTCTGCTCGTTATTTTGTTTTAAAGACATAATATACCTTTCTCTTTCATCCGGATTCCTGACCCGAAAACAATCATAGATTCGAGGATCATCTTCTGATCGGACTGTTATCACCGCTTCTTCCTCCTCCGGGCAGTTCACCTTGAGAACGCCGTTCTCAACACTGCATACAACGCCATCGCTGCTGCTCTCTGCCGTGAATGCAAAATCCTTTTGATTCGGAAACGTATATACGGAGAATTCCTCTCTGCCGGTCTTGTTGATTATATAATCATAGCAGAAATCCCCGTTTTGATTCTGCACTTTAATAAATTCCGCTCGCTCGCTTTCGGGCGTTTCAAACGCCTCTACCTTTAAAAGAGAGCAGTTCCCGGTAAAATTCTTTATTCTTATACCGATTATATCGGTGGTAACAGGCGGAAACGCAAAAACAGTTGCTCCCCCGTTTGCTTTCAGCTCGCCGGTATTATACGAGACCGCACCCAGAGTAAGCTGAGCGTTCACGATATGGCTGTCTGCTTCAGGACTTTCGTAAACAGCAACCGAACAGATTCTCTTTGCCTCAGGCAGTCTGAACGCAACGATCCGTTTTTCATCATCAGGATCGGCCGTCCACAGTCCTTTCACAGGCAGCCTGCGATCGTTTATTATATCATCACTGTCCGCAAGCCTGAAAGAAGTCAGTTGCGACGGATCACCGCTTGTTGCGGTGATCTGCGCGTTATACAGCAGGCTGTCCGTTCTTCGCAGCCAAAAGACCTTATCGGAATTCAGTATTCCGCAGGCGTGGTCCGTTGCTGTCTGACTGGAATATTCAGCCATGGCGCGATAGCTTGAACTGTTTTGCATAACACGCGAAAGGCTTTCACACGCAACGGGAAAACGGACTCTTTTTTTCCACTCGTAAAAATTCGTTTCTCTCATATGATCAGACGGCTCTTTGAGATGGGTGGACGGCGCATTCAACGAATAATAATCCTCTTTTCCGTCCCAAGCAGTGGAATAAGCAAAGCCTTTAAAAACAAGCGGTTTGTAAAACGGATCACGTTTAAGGATATCTGAGAGCGCCTCCTCAAAAAACAGGCTCAGCGCGCGGTGATCCGCATGCGCGTCATAATCACAGCAAAAGATCGTATCCGGCCTGTAGCGTTCAATGACCTTAACAAACGAATTCAGATAATTGCGCCTTGTAAAGCTGCATTTCATAAAAGGCTCTTTGCCGCACGCGCCGTAGGTTTCGCTGTATCCGGCAGGGGATGTGAGCACTTTGTCCTCCTCTGCGTTATAAATGTGCAGACCCTTCTCATCCGCAATGCTGTCACTGAAGCCGAGAAAGACCACATTTTCCTTCGGTATTCCGTAGCTTTCAGCGGCATGAAGCGCCTCCCTGATTCTCAGCTTTCCGAGACCGTAAAAATCGCCGTTTGTAGAAAATACGATTCTTACATCAGAACCATATTTTACATACTGTTCTATCACACCGCCGTAAAGATTTACTTCGTCGTCTTCATGAGGCGCAAAAAACATCACGCTTCTGCCTGAAAAAATATTTTTTCTGTCCGCTTCGGGATAATGATACAGCGTGCCCTTAGGCAGTGCAAAAGTTCCTGCCGCAGCCGCGATCAGCGACGCTGCAAAAGCGAGCGCGCCGGTCACAAAAAAGAACACGGTAAGCCCCGCAGGAAAAGGCATAAGCACAGCCGCCAGCATAGAAACATCAAGAACGCCGAGCAGCATATAGATCTGAAGCATGCGCGATTCGACATGCACATTGAAAGCAACCGTAAGAAACACGAAAACCGCGGTCAAGACCTTGAGCGGCATATATACCAGCGGATTCACAAAAGCAATAATCACGGAAAGGAGCAGAACCAGCAAAAGAATGACCGTTACCGGCACTGCAAAAGAAGCTTTTTCATATGGTCTTATTTTTTTCCAATCTACCCTGACCAAAAGGATCCCCCCCATATCTCTTACATAAAATACCAGATATGAAAAAATTAGTCAAATTTTTCTTAAAAAAGGGTTGACAAATCGTTTTTTTATGATATACTTAAATTGTACTTAATACAATCTAACAATTAATGCAAGGTGGTGTCTGATGCACAACGAACAGATTCTTGAACTTTTTAAGGAAAAGAATTTCCGTGCAACCCCACAGAGGATTGCAGTTTACAAATATGTTTACGGGCACCGTACCCACCCGGATGCGGCGCAGATCTACGAAAGCGTTCTTAAAGACAATCCCAGTTTTTCAAAAACCACGGTATACAATGCTTTAAAATCGCTTTGTGAAAGCGGATTTCTAATGCCCGTTACCATTGAAAGCGGCAAAACGCATTATGACGCAAATGTTCATTTTCACGGTCATTTCATTTGCAGCCGGTGCGGAGAGATCTATGATTTTGAAGCCGCCGAACCGTATGACTGTGTGCCGGACGGATTTTCCGTCCGCCAAAAAGACGTTTATTACAGCGGCATTTGCAAAAGCTGTAACAATAAAAAATCAAATTAATTAAGAAGGAGTAATTATTATGGCTAAAAAGTATTATTGTCCCGTATGCGGATACGAAAGTGACGAACCTATCGAAAAATGCCCCCTCTGCGGCGCTGCTATGAAAGTCCGCGAAGAGGGCGGTGAAAGAGCATGGGCAGCCGAGCACATTGTCGGCGTTGCTCAGGGCGTAAGCGAAGAGATCCTTCAGGGTCTTCGTGAGAACTTCAACGGCGAATGCAGCGAGGTAGGTATGTATCTGGCAATGGCAAGAGTTGCTCACAGAGAAGGCTATCCCGAAATCGGTCTTTACTGGGAAAAGGCTGCTTACGAAGAGGCAGAGCACGCCGCAAAATTCGCAGAGCTTCTCGGCGAAGTCGTAACCGATTCCACAAAGAAAAACCTTGAAATGCGCGTAGCGGCAGAGCATGGCGCAACGCAGGGCAAGACCGATCTTGCAAAGCTTGCTAAAGAGCAGGGTCTTGACGCTATTCATGACACCGTTCATGAAATGGCAAGAGACGAAGCACGCCACGGCAGAGCTTTTGAAGGACTTCTCAAGAGATATTTCGGCGAATAATAATCTGAAAAACGAAATACATATGAAATGCGGCAGTTCTTTTCTGCCGCATTTTTATTAGAAACACCCTCAGAACTGCTTGATAATAAGGAGAACGCCATGAATAAATCAGCACTGTACAATTTATCCTACGGGGTATATGTTATAACAACTTGGACTGAAGGCAGAGCAACCGGGTGCACAGCGAATTCCGCTATGCAGATAACCTCTTCGCCCGCAACGGTTGCCGTTTCCATAAACCATGACAACTTCACAAATCAATGTATAAACGAATCCGGTGTTTTTGCAATCAACATTCTCGGCGAGCACTGCGATCCGCTCGTGATAGGCAATTTCGGATTCAAAAGCGGAAAAGACACGGATAAATTCGCCGATTACAAACCGATCGTAAAAAGTATGCTGCCCGTTATTCCGCAGGCAAGCGGATATATCACCTGCAGAGTGATTGACAAAATGGAGACCTCTACCCACACCGTATTTTTGGGCGAGATCACGGACGCGGATATTTTAAACAGCGATACGCCGATGACATACGCCTATTACCATAATGTAATCAAAGGAAAATCTCCGAAAAACGCGCCTACCTATCAGGGGGAATAGAAAAATTAAAATGATGGGAAGATAAGTATTTCCAGTAGTTACAAACGAAACTGATTTTAATAAACATTAACATTTTAAGGGAGGAAAATTTGGTGTTATACGATTTGATAACTTTTGATATTGTAAAAAGCATTAAAACCTTATCTAAAGTGATCTTTTATGTTTTTTAGCTATAGCTTTATTAGCGCTTATTGCTGGAATTTTTGCTTTAATAATTTTTAATGAAAACAAAATTTTAATTATTTCATTTTTTGCAGTATTTATAATCTCAGGTGTTACTGCAATAATTGATTCTATTTTAATTTATGGATTTGGTGAAATAATTGCAAATTTAGAATTATTAAAACACAATACTAATTTAGCTGCAAGCACAGAAGAAGTAGTAGTAGACAAAAACTCTCCGACATTTGATAACTTTATTAATAATTTCAGAAAATAGATATATAGATAGATGCTACTTCACATTTCTACTTGTGACCTTGTATTTTTAAAGTGAATTATTGGTGAGCAAGTGTTATTCAGCTAATTGAGACTGAACCTGCTCAGCACGGCGTGCGGCAAGCTCTGTTTCCACTTTTTCGCGCTGTGCCGGTGTATATCGGATAAACAGCAGCGGAATGATATAAAGCAGGCTGGCTATTGCCGGCGTTAATATTACAAGAGGCCATATCCATTTGTCAAAAGCCGCGCTTTGCGTACCGATATAGACCTCTGCGCCGTCTATTGCCCTGTAATCGAGCAGATGAAGCGCAAGCGCCGCAAGACCTGCCATAATACCGCTTGATATCTTTGTGAACATAGTCTGCATAGAGAAAGTAACACCCTCTGTTCTTTTTCCTGTTTTCCACTCCATATAATCAATACTGTCACAGAAAACAGATGTCTGCGCTATGGAATTGGCGCCCATAGGTATGCAGCCCAATCCGATAAGCGCAAGCGCGAACCAAAGGTTATTACCCTCATAGCCTATGAAAAACGCGATGACACGCACAAGGATATTGGCTGCCTGCATCATAATCAGCACGTTCACATACCCTTTAAACCATTTCTTGAGCTTATCGGCAAAAATCATTCCGATAAATCCCGGAAGCCCGGTTATAACCGAATAAATCGTTGTTAGTCCGAGCGCGCCGATTATGCTGTTTTCTCCGAGAAAATCTGCCGGTATCTCATATTTGAAAAAGTAGGTAACCAGATTTGCGCCGAAACCGAGCGAACCGAGCAGATTTGCCGCAGTGACAAGCATAAGCATCTTATTTTTGAACAGGAGCGAAAAGCTTTCTTTGAGCGATTCCTGCTGCTGTGCCTTCACGACACGCACCCGTTCCTGCGCGGCGCTGCATTTCAAGCTGATCATGGCGCCGCCCAAACCGAATAGAACGGCAAACACTATAGTCATAAGCGCCATGCTCGCGCCTGTTGCGTTTGCGATCATTTCAAGCACCATAGGTATACCAACACTTAAAACCGAATAAACGCAGGAACCGATTGTTCTTGCCCACTGCACAAATCCGTCTCTTTCATTCGTTTCGGGAGATACGCAGGAGGTGATTCCCCATATCGCTACATCCTGAAGCGTGTAGGCAAGGTCCCAGCATATATACATGATTATAAAATAGGATATCCTCAGCCACAGCAGATCATCATCTGTGGAAAAAACAATAAACATCAGCACGGTGAAAATACCGACGGGAAGAGGCGTGTATTTCAGAAACGGGCGCAGCTTTTCGCCGTTTTTAAAGGTGTGCTTATCTATATACGAGCCTACGATTGGGTCATTTATACCGTCCCACACTTTCATGACGATAAGCATAACGGAAACAGCCAGCGCGGGAAATAACGCAATATCCGTCAAAAAGTAATTAAAAAACGAACCGCCTATCAGCGAATAGACCATATTCTGCCCGCTCAGACCCAAATAATAACTTATCTTTTCCTTTTTTGAAATATATTTCATTGCTACCATCACCTCTTTGATCTAATTGTAGCATATTATACCGGATAAAAATATGTATAAAAGGCACAAGATTAAAAACTTATCTTTGTTTAAAATAACAGTATAATTTCGTTATAAATTTTTCAAATATGTATTTAAGTTTTCTTGCTTTTCTGATATAATATTGCCGAAACAAAAGGAGGAGTTTAAAAATATGGGCGGTTTTTTTGCAACAGCATCTAAAGAGGACTGCGTTTTTGATCTGTTTTTCGGCGTGGATTACCATTCACATCTGGGAACAAGACGTGCTGGTCTTGCCGTTTATGATGAAAACGAAGGATTTGACAAGGCTATCCACAACATTGAGAACGCGCCTTTCCGCACGAAATTCACAAAAGAATCTAACGAGATGCATGGAACACTCGGAATAGGCTGCATTTCGGATTTCGAGGCACAGCCGATACTTGTGCGTTCACACCATGGCACCTTCGCCATCACCACGGTGGGTAAGATTAACAACGCAAATGAAATCGTTGATAACATCATCAAATCAAACATTCATTTTTTTGAAATGCAAAACGGCGATATCAACCCTACCGAACTTGTTGCGGCAATAATCAATCAGAAGGATAACTTTATTGAGGGCATCCGCTATGCGCAGGAGATCATAGACGGCTCTTTGAGCATGCTGATTCTTACCCCAAAGGGTATTTACTGCGCAAGAGACAGACTGGGCAGAACGCCTATAGTGCTCGGTAAAAAGGATGAGGGCTATTGCGCGAGCTTCGAGAGTTTCGCATATCTCAATCTCGGCTACAGCGATTACCGAGAGCTCGGTCCGGGTGAAGTTGTGGTTATGACGGCGGACGGAGTAAAAACGCTTGTCGCGCCGGGAAAGGATATGAAAATATGCACTTTCCTCTGGGTATATTACGGATATCCGTCCTCATCTTACGAGGGAATCAGCGTTGAAAAAATGCGCTACAACTGCGGCGAACTGCTTGCAAAAAGAGACGACGTGAAGCCGGATATCGTTGCCGGAGTGCCTGATTCGGGCACGGCCCATGCGATCGGCTACGCGAACCAGTCAGGATTTCCGTTTTCACGCCCATTTGTTAAATATACACCCACCTGGCCGCGTTCATTTATGCCCACACATCAGAGCAAACGCAACCTTATCGCAAAGATGAAGCTGATACCAATCCATGATCTTATCGAGGGCAAGAGCCTGCTGCTGATAGACGATTCGATCGTGCGCGGAACACAGCTTCGGGAAACAACGGAATTCCTTTACTCAAGCGGCGCAAAAGAGGTGCATATCAGACCTGCCTGCCCGCCCCTGCTTTTCGGATGCAAATACCTGAACTTCTCGCGCACTTCATCTGAAATGGAGCTGATCACAAGAAGGGTCATCAAAAAGCTTGAGGGCAAGGACCCGACTGACGAAGTGCTCCGAGAATACGCCGACCCGGACAGTGAAAAGTATAATAAAATGGTGGAAGAGATCGGGAAAGAGCTTCACTTCACTTCACTCAGATACAACAGGCTTGACGACCTTTTAGAAGCGGTAGGTATAGGCGAAGAAAAGCTCTGCACCTATTGCTGGAACGGCAAAGAATGATCGAGCGCTGAGAGCGTGAGTCAACGTTTTCTGCTCCCTTCTAATGAATTTATAATATCCAAAGCATGACAAAAGCGGTCCTAACCTGTAAATTCGGTTGGGACCGCTTTTATTATGGTTATTTAGAACGTAACCGTTGCCGAAACCGTTTCTCCCGCGTTTTCATAACAGTCAAGCGGAGTCACTTGCAACGTATATTCACCGCTCAGATCCTTTGTGTATTCGGCAGGGAAAATGACATTTACGGTGCTGCTTCTGTTTTCTGCCGGCAGAATATAATCAGAGCCTACACGAAGCGTATCTTTTGTTTCCTCCTCATTTATCTTAAACGAAACAGGATTCCCCGCACCATCAACAAGCTGAATATCATAATATGCCACAGCGTCAGGATGCTGCGCCGCTGTAAATGTTATCTCGTCAAGCTTCGTTCCCTCTTCCCCCTCAACCGTACCGATCGAGCAGTCAAAACCGCTTTCCCATACGGGAGCCGTGGACTGAGATTTGCGTGTATCATAATTATACGCGAAGCTGTCTTTTGAAAGCGGCAAACTGAGCACCCAAGGCTCTTTCTGCTCTTCGCCGGTCAGCGCGCTGTAACGGTGGAATACCGCCTGCGAATCGCTGAGTTCAAGAATCATCACCATAGGATTATCCTCTATGAATGAGCCGTCATCCTGCGTAAGGTCACATCCTGCATAACATATATAGGACACGCATTGGGTGTTGATAGCCGTATAATTATCCTGCACGATTGAAGTTTCATCTATAAGCGGCGCATGGGTGTGACCGCTTATGGAAACGACCTGTTCATACTGAGAAAAAAGCTTATCAAGATTTTCGCAGCCATCTGTCTGACTCATTATCAAAGACCCTTTAGGCGGATGGTGCGTAAGCACAAATACGGGCTTATCGGGCGATTGCTCTATCGCTAACTCTATCTGCTCTTTTGCCCACTCAAGCGTTTTATCGCTGTAAGCGCTGTCGTCCATACCGCCCTTATCAGGGCTTACGGCAATAAAATGGAAACCGTTTACCACCTTATGCGTCCACGGATTATCATTTACGGTATATTTTTCAAAACGGCTGCGCATCTTTCCCTTAAACGGGATCTCCCAGCAATCCACAAAATTCTGAAGCCAATAATCATGATTTCCGAGTATGTATGAGCTGATGATATCTTCACCGCCGTATACGCTGTCATAAATACGCTTATAATTCTTATAGCTTTCCTCATTGCCGACATCGGTATAATCCCCGACATTTATAAGCATATCCACATTCTGTGATTTAAAAAATTCAAGCGCGCTCTGAAAGCTTTGGTCATATACATCGGAACCGCCCTCCGGCGCAAGCTGAAGATCGCTTAAAATGCCTATTTTCAATGTGCTTTTATCCACAGTATACGTTTGTATTTCAGCGCTCTTACTGCTCTGACATCCGCTTAAAAGAACCAGAGAGGAAACAACTGCCGCCGCTAAAACAACAGAAACGATTTTTTTCATACACATACCTCCTGCATCAATCAATAACAATATCCGCATAGACCGGATAATGGTCTGACACAGCACTCATATAATCATCGGAAAGCATCGTAAAGCTTTGCGCCGAAGCAGAACCGTAAATAAATATATGATCATAGGAAGGCTGATCAAAAGAGCATTCCGTACCGAATGAAGTCTGCACCGCCGAATATTTTGAATCCGTCAGACTGCCTGCGAGCTTCTCATAGATTTCCGGCGCGTCAAGCTCACCCGTTTCAGCAGTTCTTTCCATCGCATTGAAATCCCCCACGGAAAAAACAGGGCAATTGTATTCCGAGCCGAGAGCGCCGACAAGCGAGATCAGCTCGTCGCTCTGGGACTGCATCACCTGCATCTCCCGCGCCTCCTGCCCCTCTCTCAGCAGATCAAGGTGTGTGTTTGTAACCGCAAAGCGTTTTCCGCTTTCCTTATGTTCAAACACTGCCCAGACCGCTCTGCGAAGGCGCGGGTTATCCCCGTTTTCGTATTTCAGCTGACCGCTCTTAACAAGATCGAGCGTTTCTGAGTTATATATCATAGCCGTCATACGGACAAATACGCCCGTAGAAACGGGGAAAAGCATTTTATAGCCTTTCGGAAGATTGTTTTTAACGGCGCAATACCATCCGTCGCACATCTCCTGAAGACCCGCAACATCGGGTCTTACGGTCTCCAGAACCGTTTTAAACATTTGGGCACGCGGCTTTACGGGAAGTCCTCCCCAGCTCTCATAGCCGACAAGAAGATTGCTGCTCATGATTCTGACAGTGCCGTTTTCGGCAGGTGAAGCGTCCTGTGAAAGCGAATCCGCAAAACCCTGCGGCAGAGCCGCGCCTGAAATATTTCCTCTTACTTTAAAAACGATTGTGGGAACGATTATTACTGCACATAAAAAAATGCAGACTGCTGTTATAACGATCTTCTTCACCTTGCTCATAACATCACCTGTTCAATTTTATTCTAACATTTTTAAAAATAAAAACAATGCAAAAATCGGAATTAAAAGCCTTAAAAAGCGAAATCAAACATAAAAAAAGGAAACTGCATTCATGAACAAGTTCAGTAAAAATGGACAATAGAAAAAAGGTACCCCCTATGGAAGAATAAAATAACTACCATAGGGGGATATTTTTATGACAAGAAAGTATAAACACGTTCAAAAATATGAGAAAGAAATATTAATATTAAGAGAAGAAGGCTTAACGCACAGAGAAATAGGCGAACAGTTAGGATTCAGCCTACAAGAAGTCAGGAAGTTTTTAGAGAGATATAGAGCCAAGCAAAGAACAATTGAAGCCGGATAAGCAATTCATAAAAAAGGCAGACGGTGCAAAAATCAAGACGGCAGTTTACCACCATCAATACAAAGGTTAGATAAACTATCTCAAATGAGATATGTAATGGCAAGCAAGGATAGATATATCAAAAGATTAGAAATGGAAAATGAATTGATGCGGGATTTTCTCTCGCACACAGAAAGGAAGTGAAGCCAACAATTAAATATCAAGTAATCTTCAAGCACAAGGACAAATACGGTATTAGCCAAATGTGTAAGTTCTTCAATGTATCAAGAAGCGGATATTATGCATATCTAAAGAGAAAGAATATACCGGATAGAGATTTACCGCTTGCAGAAAAGATAAGAGAATGTCAAGAGGAAAGTCACAGAACCTACGGATATCGTAGAGTACATATATGGCTTGAAAGACAAGGAATATACAAGAATCCTAAAACTGTACTTCGTGTAATGCAAAAGTACAATTTGCTGTCAGCAGTACGCAGAAAGAAATATCACTATTGTAGTCAATATTTGCACAGATATCCAAATTCACTTAATCGTGATTTCTCTGCTGACAGACCAAATCAAAAGTGGGTAACGGATATATCATATATCAAAACAGGACAAGGATTCCTTTACTTATCAATCATAAGAGATTTGTATGATAACAGCATTGTTGCATACAAAACAGCCAAAGAGCAATCAAACTTGTATTAGATACAATCAGAGAAGCAAAGAGAAAAGAAAAAATCACTGCAGAGTTGCAGCTCCACAGTGATCAAGGCTTTCAATACACTTCCGAACCGTATTATCGCCTAATTAAAGAATACGGCATTTCGCCTTCAATGTCAAGACGGGGAAATCCATACGATAACGCTTTAGCAGAAAATTTCTTTTCTATTCTTAAAACAGAGTGCATCCATAGAGTTAAACTCGCTACCTATGATGAGGCTAGCCTCCTCATAGGTGAATACATCCACTACTACAACAATTTCCGTATTCAAACTAAAACAAAACTGACTCCGTTAGAAAAACGAAATCAGTTTGTTGCTTAATATTTAATTTCTACCTTGGGTGTGCCTTTTTTGTGCTGTCTGCACAATTTGGGGCAGTTCATGAATGCTGTTTCCCTTAAAAATCTGTTATATTTTTTTTGAATATATCCAGCGTGTGACTTGAAAGACCCACCATATCCGCTCGTTCACACAGCTTAAAATGAAAATCCATATATGCTTCAAAGGTTTCCTCATCCATTTCTTTGATCCTTTCTTTAAGCAGAGGAGAGAGCATATCCGTGCCGACAAAATGAAGCCTCTGCACATGCATATTCTCCATCAAGGCGTCAATATCCTCTTTTCGGTAAAGCTCAAAAACAAGCTCCGGCACAGGCTGCGCGTGAAAATCCGAATCAATATAGCCGTTTTGCCTGTACGCCTTGAGGTTCCCGCGCTGAAACAGATAATCGTAGACCGTCAGATCATTCATAACATACGCCGCGAAAACCGTCCCGCCCGGCTTTGTTATTCTGAGCGCTTCCGAAAGTGCCCTTAACTGCTCTTCCTTTGAAAAAAGATGATACATGGGACCGAGCAGCAGTGTTATATCATAAGTATCACTTTTCAGCGGAAGATCAACGGCATTGCCCTGCGTTATGCTGACAGCATGCGTCTGTTTTATCTTGCTTTTAAACACATCGATATTATGTTCAACGAGCTCGACCGCGTCAACGGTATACCCTTTATCCGCCAGAGCGATCGAATATCTGCCTGTTGCCGCACCGATCTCAGCTACACGCATCCCGCGGCGCAGGTATTTTTCAATATACCGCATGGTTGTGAGGTATTCAACCAAATTGGATCTTCTTAAAAATCTGCTGTCCTCATCATATCCATTATAATAGTTTACTACATAGGATTCCATATCAGGGATGCTCATATTTCTTTCTCCCATATCATAAGGTACTCATCGGATACATCTGCTGAGATCCTTTTCCGAACCTTAAATCCGTTTTTTTCGTAAAAGCTTACTGCCGCTGTGTTTTTGCAATATACATTCAGAGTAAGGCGTGATCTTCTTTTCTTTACAAAATCGAGCAGTTTTGTTCCTATCCCTAACGAACGGCATTCTTTTGAAACAAAAATGCCTTCAATATAATCTTCGTTCAGCCCTACAAAGCCGGTTATGTGCCCGTTATCCTCATAAACAAAGACCTCAGCGGAACGGATGCCTGCTCCGGCGTCATCAAAATGATCAAGCCAGTACTGCTTGGGAATAAAGCTGTGCGCCTGTATATTGGAACGGAGCCATATATCCATAACACTGTTCATATCTTTACTTTGCAACGATCTTATCATTTGTGATACCTGGAATGATTTAGAATTGAAAAAGCACGGTAGATCTGCTCAAGAAGCACGAGGCGCGCAAGCTGATGGGGCAGCGTGATTCTGCCGAAAGAAAGCCTGACCCTGCCAAGCGCTTTGATTTTTTCGGATAAACCGAAAGAACCCCCTATAACAAAAGCGATCTTTGAATTGGCAAGACTTATTTTTTCGATTTCCGACGCTATCTCGTCAGACCGCAGCTCTTTCCCCTCGATACAAAGAGGAATGACCGCCGCGCCCTTGGGTATCTTGCCGGCGATTCTTTCCCCTTCTTTTTCAATTACAGTTTCAATCTCGGCCAAGGACGGGTCATCGCCGCAGCGTTCCTCAGGGATCTCAATGATCTGCGTTTTCGCAAAGGCAGACAACCTTTTCAGATACTCCTCACAACCGTTTTTTAAATATTTTTCCTTAAGTTTTCCGACACATATAACACTTATGCTTATCACAGAACGATCAGCCCCCCGTCATTTTCGGGCTTTGAAACATAAAGCCGGAAATCCTCGTCTTCCTTTGCGCCGAGTTCACCCAGAGCAGCAAGTGCAGACAGCCTTGCGATCTCCGGCACATTGTTTTCACGGCTCAGATGAGACAGCACAAATCGTGTTGTGCCGCCCTGCAAAAGCTCCTTGGCAAACGCATCGGCTGCAACATTGGACAGGTGACCTTTGTCAGACAATATTCTTTTTTTCAGCGGATAAGGATAACCGCCGTTTTGAAGCATGGAAATCTCGTGATTCGATTCAAGAAAAACAAGATCGGAGCCTGCGATCGTTTTTTTTGCCTCATCTGTGATATAGCCTGTATCGGTGCATACGGAAACCGTGCGCCCGTCCGACAGATGAAGCTTGTATCCCACACAGTCCACAGCATCATGGGAATTGTGAAAATACTCGGCATACATATTGCCGAGATCAAGTACGTTTCTGATTTCAAACGACCTGACCGTATTATTCGCAATGCCGTTGAAGCGCAGGTTCTCCATCGTTGCAGGCGTAGCGAACACCGGCGTTTTATGCCTTGCCGCGAATACGCGCACACCTGCAATATGATCTCTGTGCTCATGCGTCACAAGTATTGCTTTAATGCTGTCCGGGTCAACACCTATTCTTCTCAGCCCTGCCTCACAGCGCTTTGCCGATACGCCTATATCCACAAGGATCCCTGAATCATTCATACCTATGTATATTGAATTTCCGCTACTGCCCGAAAAAAGCTGACACACCTTTGCCATATTATCTACCTGTCTGAAACTGCCTTTTCTTTATTTTTAAATATTTAAAAAAGGGGCGAATATTCGCCCCGAAATCCCTATCAACCGGCGTGTGCAACGCTGCTGTCAGCCTGCACCTGAACCCTTTTTATATCTGCGCCGAGCTGAGTCAGCTTTTCAACTATATTTTCATAGCCTCTGTCCACATACTGGATCTTTTCAACAACCGTCTCGCCCTTAGCGATAAGGCCTGCGATAACCATTGCCGCGCCTGCGCGCAGATCCGTGGCTTTTACCTTAACGCCCGTTAAATGGTCAACGCCCTCAATTACGGCTATTTTGCCGTCCACCTGAATATTTGCGCCCATTCTGAGAAGCTGACCTACGTACTGGAATCTGTTGTCCCACACGGATTCGGAAAGGATCGATGTGCCTTTGGCAACGGAAAGCAGGACAGCCATCTGAGGCTGCATATCGGTAGGAAATCCGGGATGCGGCATCGTTTTAACATTGCACCTTGTAAGCGGCTTAAAGCGTGTTACGCGAACAGCATCGTCATATTCAATGATCTCTGCACCGGCTTCCTCCAGCTTTGCGCTGATTGACTCAAGATGCTTAGGTATAACGTTTTTAATCAGCACATCACCACCGCAGGCAGCGGCGGCAACCATGTATGTGCCGGCTTCGATCTGATCGGGAATTATGGAATAGGTGCAACCATGCATTTTTTCAACACCGCGGATCTTGATAACGTCAGTGCCTGCACCCCTGACATCAGCTCCCATGGAGTTAAGGAAGTTCGCAAGGTCAACGATATGAGGCTCTTTCGCCGCATTTTCAATAACGGTCAGCCCTCTTGCGAGCACTGCCGCCAGCATAACATTAATCGTTGCGCCGACTGAGACAACATCCATATAAACGGTTGTGCCGACAAGCTTTTCGGCATCCGCACACACCATGCCGTTTACTATGTTTACATCGGCGCCGAGCATTTCAAAACCCTTTATATGCTGATCGATCGGCCTGTCTCCGAAATCACAGCCGCCGGGCAATGCCACCTCTGCCTTTTTAAATCTGCCGAGCATAGCGCCGATCAAATAATAGCTTGCCCTGAAATGGGAGGCAAACTCATACGGCACATCCTGATAATTAAGGGTGCGCGTATCTATCTCTATCGTATCTTTGCTGATCATTTTTATCTGCGCGCCCATCTGGCTGAGAATTTTAATGATAAGCGAAACATCGGATATATTGGGTATATTTTCTATTCTTACTTTATCATCCGCCAAAATAGCAGCGGGAATAATAGCTACAGACGCATTTTTCGCACCGCTGATATTGACTTCCCCGAAAAGCTCTTTGCCGCCGTTAATCACAAAGTTTTCCAAATTTCTTCCCTCTTTAAAATTGGAATAATATATATTAAGTAAATTGAAATCAGAATATGTATGGTTTTTCCAACCTTGCATATTATAGCAGACTAAACCGTAAAAATAAAGACCTTTTAATAATTCGATACACTTTTGTAACATATAATTTTAACAAAAAAACAACAATATATATGGTTAATATGCATAAACACGTGCAAAATACTGTGATAAAAAAATTTTTTTATTTGGCTGAAATTTCTCTGTTTTTGTTTAAATTACAAAAATATTACAAAGTTTTTAGGCTATATTGACGAAAAAGAATACTGCCTTCACCTGTCCGCAAATTTATTATTTGGAGCAAAGCCCCGTTTATTATTTCACCCGACATATATTTTTATATAAATATTGACAAAACGATACGCTTATTGTATTATGGATATAAATATATTTTTTTACGGAGGTTTAATTTTGGACGACTCAGTTGTGCCTCTGCTATTACTGCAGGTGGTATTAATTGCACTCAACGCCGTTTTCGCGGCTGCGGAGATTGCAATAGTCAGTATGAATGACAACAAAATGGCAAAGATGGCAAGAGAAGGAAACAAAAAGGCTATTCGGCTCGTTAAGCTTACAAGCCAGCCCTCCCGCTTCCTTGCAACAATCCAAATCGCCATTACCCTTGCAGGCTTTTTGGGAGCCGCTTCGGCAGCGGAAAGCTTTTCGGACGTAATAGTTGACGCCATATTAAGTACAGGTATAGGCATCTCGGCAGGTGTTTTAAACAGCATCGTTGTATTTCTGATCACGCTGATCATTTCGTTTTTGAATATCGTTTTCGGCGAGCTTGTTCCGAAACGTATAGCCATGCGCAATCCGGAGTCTTACGCGCTCGGGATATCAGGTCTTATTTTTGCAATTTCAAAAATATTCAAGCCGGTGGTATGGCTGCTTACGGCATCTACCAATCTTGTGCTCAGAATGTTCAAGATCGACCCGAACGCAACAGATGACGAGGGCAGCGAGGAAGACATCAGAATGATGGTGGACGCCGCCAGCGAAAACGGCACAATAGATAAAACAGAAAAAGAATTTATTCAGAATGTATTTGAATTTGATGATCTGACTGCCGGGGAAGTTGCCGTACACAGAACGGAAGTATCCCTGCTCTGGCTGGAAGAAAGCCCTGAAGAGTGGGATAAAACGATCCACGGCAGCAGGCACAAGATCTACCCTGTATGTGATGAGACCGTTGACAATATTGTGGGCATACTGAACGCCAAGGATTATTTCAGGCTGAACACAAAAGACAGGGAAACCGTGATGAAAAAAGCGGTTCATCCTGCATATTTCGTGCCGGAGAGCGTTAAACTGGACGTACTTTTCCAAAATATGAAAAAAAGCAAAAATTCCTTTGCGATTGTTCTGGACGAATACGGCGGCACAACGGGTATCATCACCATCAACGACCTTGTTGAACAGCTCGTGGGCGATTTTGATTATGATGACAGCAATGAGCCGCGGACCGTGGAATCCATTGAAAGTCTTGATTCAAAAACCTGGAAGATAACAGGCAATCCGCCCATAGATGATATTGAAGAGGCTCTGAACGTATCCTTCAAAACCGAGGACTGCGACACCTTCAGCGGACTTGTTTTTGACGCGCTCGGCTCTGTGCCGGATGACGGCAGTACTTTCGAAATCGAAACAGCAGGACTTGTCATAAAGGTCCTCAGCGTCAAAAATCATCAGGTCCAGACAGCCATAGTCGGCAAAGCGGCACGAGAAAAAACGCAGAAGTCCGCAACAGAAAATGACGGTAGTGAAAATTCTAAAGAATAAAAAAATACAAGAAAATCATAACCACCAGTTAAACTGGTGGTTTGCACAGGCCCTAAAAGGGCCGC
>UQDP01000019.1 GCA_900539845.1 uncultured Oscillospiraceae bacterium
AGAAAAACAATAAAAAGGAGAGATAATTATGAAAAACATTAACTGGAAAGTAAGGCTGCAAAGCGGATCTTGGTGGATGGGTATCATATCCGCCGTTGTGGTGGCAGTGTTCGCCATACTGAAGCTGTGCAAAGTAGAAACATCTGTAACGGCGGACGAGATCATGAACGCCGCAACGCTGATTCTGATGATCCCGGCGGCAATTGGTATCATAACAGACCCGACCACAAAGGGCGTGTCAGACAGTCAGCAGGCGCTTACATATGATACACCGAAAGAGGATGAGGAAAAGGGCGGACTGATGACGTATGACGAATTTGTAAAAGCCTATAACGGCAAGGCAACGGATTATGACGGCGCATACGGCGCGCAGTGCGTTGATCTTATCAAAGTGTATCTCAACAAGGTGTTTGGCATTAAGCCCGGCAGTTGGGGCAACGCTAAGTATTACTGGCTGAACTTCAGCAAGCATTTCGAGCTGACAAAGAACTTCACCAAGATAGAGAACACACCGTCATTCGTGCCGCAGAAAGGCGATATTATGGTGTGGGACGGCAGCGTAGGAGACGGCTGCGGACACGTGGCGATCTGCACAGGAGAGGGGACGACCTCTTATTTCTACTCTTACGATCAGAACTGGAACGGCAAAGCGATGCATAAAGTAAAGCACGATTATGATGATGTTTACGGCGTGCTCCGTCCGAAAGACCAGAGCAAGATTAATGGAGCGCCGGCATACAAAGTAGGGAATGTCTACACGCTGCAGACCAATGTTAAGGTCAGAACAGGCGCAGGAACAAGCTATTCACAGAAAACAGTCTCACAGCTGACAGCGGACGGCGAAAAGAACGCCACAGCCAAGAGCGGCGGTGCGGTGCTGAAAAAGGGCACAAAGGTTACTGCGAAAGCGGTCAAGACCGTAAACGGCGATACTTGGCTTCAGATTCCTTCCGGCTGGGTAGCCGCCTACTATGACGGTGATACATATATCAAATAACGAATATCAAAATGACAAGCCCCGGCTCTCACGAGTCGGGGCGTTTTTTATTTCTCAGCTAAAAATTCTTCAATTGCCTTTTTTAACACAGAAGCCTGTGAAACGCCGCGTTCCTTGCAGGCAGCCTTAAAGTCGGCAACAAGGTCTTTTGGAAGTTCTGCAACGATTCTGGAATAAACCTTATTGTTATAGCGTCTTTTGACTTCACTGCTTGTATTGCTTTTACGTTTCTCTCCTGGCATACATTCACTTCCTTTTTTTAGATATGGTAACAATTGCCATTATACTGATTAATAAAGCCGTGATACTAATAATCAAAGAAATTTCTTGCATTTTATTATAGGTTGAGCTATACTATTAATAGGGTTCGGGAGCTTTCGCTCCCTCCCCTTATTCTCGTTTAGCTAACTTGTAAGCTATTATCGCTGTTATTAACGCTAACAGTGAGCTTATCAAGTTAGCTATATTTGTTATTAGCTCAATCGTTTTCCTCACCTCACTTTCTGATATAATTATATCATACTTGTACGAGTATGTCAAGGCTTTTTTTGAAAAAATAAATATTTTTTGCTCCGAAAATCGCACTTGCGCCTTAAAAAACAGAATTAATTTAGTGGGCGCAGGAAACAGCAAAGGAGAATGGATATGACAAGAGAAGGGTTTGTCAAACACATAAAAGAGAATTACAGAACGGACGCAGACTTTGACGGGCAACTTTCCATAGTGGAGCACAGCGATGTTGATGGCGGATTGATCTATGAAGACGATCATATCGCCATCGGTAAATTCTTCTACAGTATGCAGCTTGAACGCCGAAACGGGAAAACGGAAGAGCTGCACTTCTGCATTTACAGCCTGTATACGAAGTTCTACGTAACACAGGATGATTATGAGTTTGAGTCGTATGAGAATATCGACTACATAATCCTCTGAGCTTTTACTTAAGCTTACAAAACATCAATCATAAAATCTTAAAAATCTTTCCCTGTGCTCCGGGCGCATTACGCGCCCGTTATTTTTTGTCTTTGGCAAATGGGGAGCAATGCAGGGAGCAATGAATGAGACAGATTATAACACTCTCAGAACAAGTTAGAACAGTCATATTTAAAAAATTCCGCATAACCAAGCCGAAAAACAAAAATATAAAATTAAAAGAGCAGGCTTTTGACCTGCTCTTTTTGGTCGGAGTGACAAGACTTGAACTTGCGACCCCCAGACCCCCAGTCTGGTGCGCTACCACCTGCGCTACACCCCGAACTCAATTTGCTTTAATAATATAACACAACATTTGAAATAAATCAACAAAAATATTTAAAATTATTAAAAAATATGTTATATTCAGAATTGAAGAAAGTGACGGGGCGGAGATTTATATGAATACCATCAAAAGAACGCTGCTGCAAAAGTTAAAAATACTTCTTTTTCACAAAGATGTGCGCGTTACACAGGGTGGTGTTTACAGCGAGGTCAGAAGCTTCGATTTTTCGTCTTATTACCCTGAATCTGATTATATACAGTATTCCGAGCCGCCATTAGAAAATGTTTATGACATTCGCGATTTCGGAGCTCGGGCGGGTGATGAAGGTTTTGACTGCGCCCCGGCAATAAACGCTGCGATCAAAGCTGCCTGCGCAACCGGCGGTACGGTGCTTGTGCGGGATGGGGAATATACTTCTTCTGAAATGAATCTGAAGTCAGGTGTTACTTTGTTTATTGCGAATGGTGCCTGCCTTTCGGCAAATAAAAGCGGAAAAGGCTATCCGAATCGCGCGCTCTTATACGGAGAGAATCTTGAAAATATCACGATAACCGGCGGCGGAAAGCTGTGCGGAAACGGCAATTATTTCGGCAGAAAGCCTGTTTATGCAGAGAATATGACCGAGCCGCGCGGATATGTTGATGTTGTTCAAATGCGTGATGATTACAGAAAACAGCTCCGCTTTGCGCACGAAAGTAAGTACGGAAGCGTGATCGTGCTGAAAAACTGCATAAATGTGACCGCTGAAAATTTTATAATAGAAAACAGCGCTTACTGGACCTTTCGTCTTGACAAGTGCCGAGACGTTAAAATACACGATTTCATAATTAATAATAACAGAAATGTTGCGAATGCCGACGGGATCGATATGGTAGGTACGAGCAATGTTAGAATTGAACACTGCTTTATTTCCACGGCTGATGACGGAATTGTTATCAAAAACGCCTTGTGGGAGGGCTGTGACCGTCCTATGGAGAACATCTATATTAAAAACTGCGAAATCATATCAAGAACAAATTCAGTTAAGGTCGGAACAGAGACCACCCACGATATACGCAGGATAACGATAGAAAACTGCCGCTTGTTTATGACCGATCTTTATCCCGGCACAGTCAGCGCAATAGCGCTTGAAGCGGTGGACGGCGCTGTGCTTTCAGATGTTCATATAAAAGACGTTCAGACAGAACGCTGTTCCTGCCCGCTTTTTATCCGCTTGGGAAACACAAACAGAGCGGCAAAAGTCAACGCGCAGAGCGCTCGTGCGATAGAATTCGGAGAAAAGGCGAAAAAAGGCGGTTCAGCAAACAGGGATACATATAACTTTAAAAGTGAGATAAACAATATTGCCGTTGAAAATTTAACTGCGCAGGAGGCAGAGATACCAATCATGATCTGCGGCTTTCGGCAGAAAGGAAAAACGAAGCGCATTAAAAATGTGCTGCTTAAAAATATTGAAATCAGCATGACGAAAAGACCCTTCATAAAGGATAAACGTCTGTTCATTCCCGAATATGCGGCAGAATATCCCGAAGCAAACCGTTTCAGAAATCTGCCTTCCTACGGCCTTTTTATCAGACATGCTCAGAATGTTAAGACGGAGAGCTTGAGATTTCTGAATCCGGTTTCCGGAAAAACAGAGAAATATATCAAGGACTGTCATAACTTTTAGCCATAACAGGTCATTCGGTTTAAGTATTTGCATTGTTTTTATTTATGGTATAGAATATAAATCGAACGGATTACCGGGTATGGAGACCCATATAAAAGTGTTTGAACAGCCGTATTTCAATCGAACGGCTGAAGAGCTTGTAAGAAAGGTGATGCAGAATGAAAAAAACTACAAAAAATATGACATTATCTGCAATGTTTCTTGCCATAGGTCTTGTTCTGCCGTTTTTGACCGGGCAGATCCCTCAGATCGGAAATATGCTTTGCCCCATGCATATCCCCGTTATACTCTGCGGTCTAATATGCGGCTGGCAGTACGGCGGCGTTGTGGGATTTATTATGCCTCTTTTGCGCTCAGTGATCTTCGGCGCGCCTCCGATGTTTCCCACGGCGACCGCAATGGCTTTTGAGCTGATGACATACGGTTTGGTGGCAGGACTTATGTATGGGCTCTCACGCTGGCAGTGCATTGTTGCGCTATACCGCAGCCTTATTGTGGCTATGCTTGCCGGCAGAGCGGTCTGGGGCATAGTGCAGGTAGTGCAGCTGGGATTTTCGGGCAGCGAATTCACATGGTCTATGTTTATGTCAGGCGCGTTTCTCAATGCGATACCGGGTATTATCATCCAGCTTATACTCATTCCGGCAATCATGGCGGCACTCAACCGCACAGGTCTTGTGCCTTATAAAAAGCATCAGAAGAAAAATAAGAATGCTGCGGGTGATGTATGAACGGGGCAGAAATCATCATTAAAAGAATCGAAGATGGCAGAAAGAAGAACAAACCGCTTATCATTGCGATAGACGGCAGATGTGCAGCAGGCAAAACCTCTTTCGCCGAATGCGTTGCACGGAAGACGGGCGTGTCCGTGGTGCACATGGATGATTTTTTTCTGCAGCCTTTTCAGCGCACGGAAGAAAGACTGAAAACGCCGGGCGGAAATGCGGACCGCGAACGGTTTGAACGTGAAGTGCTCGTTCCGCTGAGCAGGGGAGAGCAAGCGCGGTTCTTTCCGTTTGACTGCCATTCGCTCACATTTAAAGACGCAGTATCGGTCAATGGCTCAAACGGGGTTATTGTTGAAGGCTCCTATTGCTGCCATCCCGAACTATGGCATTTTTATGATGTTCATATTTTTATGGATGTTGATAAAAGCACGCAGCTTGAGCGCATAAAAGCAAGAAACGGAGCCGACGGCTTAAAGGTATTTGAAGAAAAATGGATACCTCTTGAGGAAGAATATTTTTCCGCTTATGATCTGATGAACAGGTGTGATTATTGTTTTAAGACCTGAAATAAAAAACTCCGACCGCCGCAAAATGGCTTTCGGAGTTTTCATTTTATTTCCAAAGATTTTTATATATTTTGATAATGTCTTTTCTTGAAACATTTTTGATCGTATTGGCGGGCGAGCCGGAATCTATGGCGTCGTCCGTCATTTTTTCTATTGCCTCAAAGAATTTGTCCTTGTCTATGCCGTATTCGGCAAGAGTGGGTATTTCACATATTCTGCACAGCTTTATGCATGCATTCAGAAACGCTTCGGCAGCTGTTCTGTCATCATCCGCGCGGTGTGCGGCATTGATGGCTCTGCCCAGATCCGCAAATCTGGAATATGCGCCGTCTATTGCGAATTTAAAGCATTCGCCGATAAGCATTGCGTTTGATATCCCGTGCGGAACGTGGAACAATGCGCCTATAGGTCTGCTCATTCCGTGTATTATGGTAACAGAAGCGTTATTGAAAGCAACTCCCGCTTCAAGCGCGGCAAGGCTCATTTCTTCGCGCGCTTTTATATTTTTAGGCTCTGCATACGCCACAGGCAGGTTTTTGAATATCCTTTTCACGGCGCTTATCGCAAGGTCATCAGTGAGGGGATGCGCTTTTCTTGAAGTGTATGCCTCAGCAGCATGGCACAGTGCGTCAAGCCCTGTTGCCGCAGTTATGGACGGCGGTGCAGTCAGTGTGAACTTTGGGTCGTCGATTGCAAGCGTGGGCATGAGCACAGGACCTTTTAACAGCATCTTAATATCTCTTTTTGTGTTCGTTATGATTGTAAACTGTGTTGCTTCAGATCCTGTTCCGCTTGTTGTGGGCACAGCAACCATCGGAGGGGTGGGCACGGAGATCGTTTTACCGTAATAATCGTCTATTTCTCCGCCGTTTGTTGCAACTGCTCCGATTGCTTTCATCGCATCTATGGGCGAGCCGCCGCCGAGCGCGATCAAAAAGTCACAGCTTTCCTCCCTGTAGATCTTTATTCCCATATCTATAATTGTATCGGTTGGCTCTGCATTGACTCCGTCAAAAACGCAGTATTCGATTCCAAGCTCATCTAATATGTCCTCAACCGGCTTAACATTTCCCGAACGCACCATAAAACGGTCCGTAACGATAAGCGCTTTTTTGCCGAGATCGGCTATAAGCGGTTTTGCCTGTATAAGCGCGTTTTCGCCGTAAACGATCTTGCCGGGCATTATAAAATGATTTCCCATTTTTCTCATCCTCTTTACCGCAAATTCAAATATATATTTTAATATAAAAATAAGAAATGTCAATAGTGAAGAACACGGAGTTTTATCCGAAATATTTGATAAGTTGAAGATAAAATAAAATTCCGCAGCAACAGTCTGCGGAATTTTATAAAACGGGTTATTATATTTGTTAAAGAAGACCGTCCCAGGTGTCTACCTCTTTGGCTTTCTTTTCATCTTCGTCAAACCAGTGCTGTGTCACGGATTTGCTCTCCGTAAAGAATCTGTAAGCGTCCTTGCCGAGACAGTGCAGATCGCCGAAAAAGCTCTGCTTGTGTCCGCTGAACGGAACAAAGCCGACAGGTACGGGAATACCTACGTTTATACCTACCTGACCGCCGTCTGTATATCTTGCGAATTTTCTTGCGTAATAGCCGCTCTGCGTGTAGATAACGGAGCCGTTGGCATACGGGCTTGCGTTCATGATTGCAAGTCCCTCGTCAAAGTCCTTGCATCTTTTTATGCAAAGCACCGGCCCGAAGATCTCGTCTCTGCCTATGGTCATATCTTCGGTAACGCGGTCAAATACGGTTGCGCCGATAAAGTAACCGTTTTCATATCCTTCGGGCACTTTTGGATTTCGTCCGTCCACAACAAGCTCTGCGCCCTCGTCGATACCTTTCTGAATATCCGCAAGTACTTCCTTGTAATGTTTCTCATAAGTAATCGGTCCGAGTCTTGTATTTTTATCCCATGCAGGGCCGCAGTTTACGGATTTTATCTGCTCTTTGAGTTCTGCCACAAATTTATCTGCGATAGATTCCTCAACAACACAGCAGGACAGCGCCATGCATCTCTGGCCGGCGCAGCCGAAAGCGGAGTTTATAACGCCTGCAACCGTTCTTTCAAGCGCGCAGTCCTCCATAACGAGCGCATGGTTCTTAGCCTGGCAAAGAGCCTGGCATCTTTTTCCTGCTGCCGCGGCTTTCTGATATATCTTGAGACCTACGGGTGTGGAGCCTACAAAGGTGATACCCTTGACGTCCGGGTGTTCCAGTATGGTATCTATCTCGTTTCTTGAGCAGGTGACTATATTGATAACGCCGTCCGGGATGCCGGCTTCCTTGTAAAGCTCGCCGATACGCATAGCGGTTCTCGGTGTAAGCGATGCGGCTTTGAGCACCATTGTGTTGCCGCAGGCAACGCATACGGGCGTCATCCAGCCGAAAGGTATCATGGCAGGGAAGTTTACAGGCACGATACCTGCGAAAACACCGAGAGGTTCGCGGTATTTTACTGTGTCGAAGCCTGTGGAGGCATCCATAAGACTCTCGCCCATCATAAGAGAAGGCGCCTGCGTGGCAAGCTCTGTGCCTTCCTGGGCTTTTCCTACGTCGCCCTCAGCTTCTCCCCAGGCTTTTCCGTTTTCTTCGCAAACAAGCATAGTAAGCTCGTCTTTGTGCTCGATAAGGAGTTCACGCACTTTGTAAAGTATCTGCGCTCTTTTTCTTGCCGGAGTATTTCTCCATGAAGGGTACGCAGCTTTTGCAGCCTCTATAGCCTCAAGCAATTCTTCGTTAGTGCAGCATGGAGCCTGACCTGTTACCTCACCGGTTGAAGGATTATGCAGGTCATACCATTTATCGGTTTTGGACTCCCTGAACTCGCCGTTCACAAAATATTTTAGCTTTTCCATATTTTTACCTCACATAAATTTTTCACCTTTTATTTTAACATCGGAGAGTTTTTATTTCAATCGGTATCTGTAATAAAATAAATTAAAATAATTGTGCAATTTAACATAAATAAGATTTCATCATATTATGAGTTACAGGATAAAAGCGATTCTGCTTTGTCCTGCTATGGTGAGGTGTTTTTATGCGCGGCGGCAATATCAAGGCATTTCGCACCGTAGCGCTGGCGGGGGCGCCCGGAGCGGGTAAAACAACGGTTTTTGAGGAGATCACAGGCTGTTTCGTGTGTGAAAAAAGACGGGAGCTTTTAAAAGGGTATTATTATTACAAGTACTGTGAATATGAAATTATACGTCTGCCCGATACATATTCCGAAGAGGACGCGGCTCGCGACTTTGACTGTGTAGTATACGTTCTCAATGCCGAAAAGACCCAAAATGAGCTGTTGGGAGCACTGAGGTGCTCGCGCAGCGCGAAAAGATTTATTTTGTTGCTTAATTTCTGCGACAGGGCCAAAAAAAGAAAAATTCCGCTGAATGTGAAGCTGCTTTCAGCGCTGCTGAGAGCGCCTGTAATAAAAGCAACGGCAAACAGCGGTAAGGGTATAAACTCTCTGCTGGAAGCAGTCAGAAAATCATTTAAAAACTGAGTTTGTAAAGAAAAACTTCAGCCCGTTTTATTCAGGCTGAAGTCCTTTTTCGCTTCCGTGACCGCAGCATAACGGATGCGTTGTATGTACTATATCATTATTTAATTATAATTGCAAGTAATTTGATTTATATTTGAATAAATGCATTAATATTATCATTGAAAAGCTTTCAGCCTTGTGATAGAATATAAAAAAACAAGGCGGGTGGTATTTTGGCAAATTTAAAAAGAGGACTTATTGTTTCCTGCCAGGCAGTTAAAGGCGAGCCGCTTTACGGCCTTCATATGATGGGGCATTTCGCAAAGGCGGCAGTTCTCGGCGGAGCTGCCGGTATCAGGGCGAATTATGTTTCGGATATTCAGGAAATAAAAGAGCAGGTAAACGTGCCCGTGATCGGAATCATAAAGGCTGAATACGAGGACAGCGATGTGTATATCACGCCCACTCTTAAAGAGGTAAAAGAGCTTATAGAAACGGGTTGCGAGGTGATTGCGCTGGACGCAACAAAGAGATCGCGCCCGGGCGGCGAAAAGCTGGAGGATCTTGTCGCCTACATACGCAGAAATGCGCCTGATGTTGAGATCATGGCGGATTGCTCGGATTTTGAAGAGGCTGAGGCGGCAGACAATATGGGCTTTGATTATGTCGGAACGACTATGAGAAGCTATACACCTTATACTGCCGGAATTGAAATACCGGACTATGAGCTGCTGAGAAAGATGACGCGCGAGCTTTCGGCAAAGGTCATAGCGGAAGGCGGTATATGGGAGACAGGGCAGCTTGAAAAAGTGCTTGCTTGTGATCCTTATGCCGTTGTTATAGGCAGTGCCATCACTAGACCCTTGGATATTACAAAGCGTTTTGAAAGCGTTTTTAAGAAGAATAATTTTTATAATAAACAGGAGAAATGAAAATGCAGGATCTAAAGAAGTTTAAAGGTTTATTTTCGGCTTTGCTCACCCCGTTTAACGCAGACGGAAGCATCAAATACGACTCCATAAAGGACCTTGTTGAATTCAATATCAAAAACGGTATTGACGGTTTTTATGTCGGCGGCAGCACCGGCGAGGGACTTCTTCTCACCAATGAGGAAAGAAAAGAAGTGTTCAGATGCGTTAAAGAGGCGGCCGGTGACAGAGTTACTCTCATTGCCCACGTAGGCACCATTTCCACCGATGCGGCCGTAAATATGGCTGAGTGCGCCGAGGAGCTTGGTTATGACGCTGTGTCGGCGGTCGCGCCTTTCTATTACGGCTTTCCTCTTGAGGCGATTCTCGGCTATTACAAGGATATTGCAAACAGCACCTCACTGCCGATGATCATTTACAATTTCCCGAATTCAAGCGGCTTTTCGCTTACAAAGGATATTGCCAACGAGCTGTTTAAAAATGAAAAGTTTATAGGTATAAAGCACACATCAAGCGATATGTTCGCTCTGCAGCGATTTAAGCAGCTTGACAGGGATATCGTTGTTTATAACGGTTTTGACGAAACTTTGCTCGCAGGTCTTGCAATGGGCGCTGACGGCGCGATTGGCAGCACTTATAATTTTATGGGTAAAAAGTTCAAAAAGATCATGAATGATTTCCGGAACGGCGATCTTAAAGCTGCGCAGCAGGGGCAGAACGAAGCGGATGAGATTATTTCGGAAATGATAAAATACGGCGTGTTCCAGTCTGAAAAAGCCATACTTACAGAACTCGGTGTGGACATGGGCGAATGCAGAAAGCCGTTTCTTCCGATTACGGATGAATGCAGAGCGTCTATGAGAAAAATCGCGCAGAAGATAGAAAAATAATTGTATATGAAATGCAGTGAGATCAACATAAGGGATCCGTTCGTGCTGTACGAAAACGGAAAATATTATATGTATGGTACGCGCGCGGCGGATTTCGGAAAACACACCGGCGGGTTTGATGTTTACACCTCAGATGATCTGAAAGATTGGAGCGGACCGACAGAATGCTTTGATTCCGAAAAATACGGATTGAACAGGGAAGTAAACTGGGCGCCGGAAGTGCATAAATATAAAGATAAATACTATATGTTTGCCTCATTCACACAGGAAAACGGTCTCAGGGGCACATACTCGCTTGTTTGCGAAAGCCCTCTCGGTCCGTTTCGTCCTCACTCGGCAGGCGCGCTTACACCTGACTGCTGGGAATGCATAGACGGCACCTTATATGTTGAAAACGGTGTGCCTTATCTTGTTTTCTGCCACGAGCATACGCAGGCGATCGATGGAGAGATATGCTTTGTTGCGCTGAGCAATGACCTGAAAAAGAGCAGCGGTCAGCCAAAGGAGATGTTTACCGCCTCTTCCCCATGGTGGGCAGACAGGAAACTTCCAGGTGAACACTATGTTACGGACGGACCTTTTATGTACCGCACAAAAGCAGGTACGCTTCTGATGATGTGGTCAACTTTTATTAAGCACAAATATGCGCAGTGCATCGCCGTTTCCGAAAACGGAAGCATAAGCGGTGATTTTCTCCATCTTCCGCCGCTGATTAAAGATGACGGCGGACATGGCATGATCTTTCAGGCGGAAAAAGACCTGCTTTTGACTTTTCACTCACCAAATAAAACGGGATTGGAGCATCCGTGTTTTGTAAAAGTGTGGGATGACGGCGATAGACTAAAGCTGATTTGACGTAAAATAAAACGCATCGTACTTATAACGTACGATGCGTTTTTTGCTGGTTGCTTCCGTGTCAGCTGAAGGTGTAATAGAACATATTTGCAATGTTTTCCGGCTTTAAGGAAAATCCGACTCTGTATGCGGTTCTTTCTGCCTCGGTTGAGGAGGATCTGACATTGTTTACGCATTTTACGGATATGCTTTCAGGCTTTATCCTGCATTCCTTTTCAAGGCGGATCGTTTTCGGTTCGCCCGGGATCAGATCAAAGGAATTGTCTGAGAGAGGAGTGCTTTCGCCTTTGATATCCACAAAAACGGATCTTGCGTATGTGTTGCATTCAAGAGTCAGCTGATTTCCGTCAACAAGCACCCTGATCTTCGCTCGTTTCAGATCAAGCTTTCTTTCTGGGGCGAAAACCGTTGTCTTTTCAAATATTTTTTTCCCTTCTGCATTGTAAAGCTCCGCCTGTAAAACGTTTCTTATTTTGTCGGTTCCTTTTAAAGAAACCGTGATCGCTTTGAGCGGATTGCCGGCGGCTGAAAATACCTTCTCGCTTTCCTCTGCGAAGATTCTGCCCTGAAAATCACGAATCTTTGCCGTAACTGTATACTCAGCACTTTCAAGAGTGTCATTGAGCAGGTATATTTCCGCGTTTGAGCCTTTTTCCTTAACAGACAGCGCGACGGGACTGAAAAATCGTTTGCCCTCATACATAAGAGGTTTCCACTTGCCTGAGTAATCCACCGAGGACCAGCTCGGGCATCCCCAGCAGTCGTTGAGCTGCCACCAAAGCGCACCGTTGCATCTGCCTTTGCAGCGCCTGAAATGCTCCGCCGCGTTTCCTACACATTGCGACTGAATCAGTCCTGTAAGATAGATAAGATCATCAAATCTGTCCGGCTCATTATATCTTTCAAGCAGATAATATCTCATTTTGGCATTGCCGCTGAGGCATTTCTGGTGGCTGAGCATCGTTTCGGAAAAGAGATTCATTTCTTCTTTTTCCGCAAACTGTTCGATGCAGTCTTTGCTTGGCAGAGATTCCATACCGTACTCGCTCATAAAGCGGGTGTATCTTTTTGTGTAATATTTGAGGTCCTTGCAGCCGTGCCAAACATGCCACATATGCGTGTCGCCGCATTTGTCCGCAGTGATGTTCTTTCTGAACCCGGCACCGATAGGCGAAGTCTCAATATACGGCGTTTTTTTGTCATACTTTCTGAGTTCGCCGGGAAGTATGTCATAAAAGAATTTGCGATACCATTTTACAATCTCGGAATTTTCGGGGAGATAGGTGAACATAAACTCTATCTCGTTGTTTCCGCACCAAAGCGCAAGCGAAGCATGGTGGCTTATTCTGGAAACATTGTATTTGACCTCGTTCAGAACATTTGCAAGAAAATCCTCTTCATAAAACGGATACATAAGGCAGGCAAACATAAAATCCTGCCAGACAAGTATGCCTTTTTCATCGCACAAATCGTAAAACTCATCGCTGCCGTAGTATCCGCCGCCCCACACTCTGAGCATATTGAAGTTTGCCAGTATTGCGTCGTTCGTGATCTTTTCAAAGGAAGCTTTGTTTATTCGGTCTGCCATAGCGTCCGGCGGAATGAGGTTGGCTCCCTTTGCGAATATCGGCACTCCGTTTAAAATAAATCGGAAATTGCTGCCGTATTTGTCTTTGGATCTGTCAAGCTCAATCGTCCTGAGTCCTATGCGCTTGGCTGTGTTTTCGATTTTCACGGTATAAAGCGGCTGTTTATCCCTGCCGGAAAGCTCTCTTGTCCACCACAGTTCGGGAGTTTCGATCGTTATCTGAGCATAGCCGTCTTCAATTTTAAATGTGCGTTTTTCACCGTCCGGGGCGGTCAGTTCTCCTGAGGAGTCCTTTTTTATGTCCGTATGTATTTTAAGGGTTACCACGCCGTCTTTATGTGTCTGGTTCAGTGAAAAATCGCGGATCTCATCATGGAATGCAATCAGGCGTATATTGCCCAAAATACCCGAAAGCGGCATATTGATTCCCCAGTCCCAGCCGAAATGACAGGCAGGCTTTCTGATGTACGGCACGCCGTTTATGCCGTTCGCGTTTCTGGGCAGCGCTTTTTCTTTCTGTCTTCTTTTTACATATTCAACAGGGGAGGAAAAGCGTATCTCTATGCTGTTCTCGCCCTCGTTAACAAATTTTTTTATATCTTTTTCGAATCCGATATACGCGTTTTGGCTTTTACCGGCAAGGCTGCCGTTGATATATATTTCGGCAAGCGTGTCCAGGCAGTCGCATTGCAGCATAATGTTCTCGTTTTCAAGAAAATCTTTTTCCAGGCTGAATTTTCTTGAAAAGCTTTTGTCCGTCTCGCCGATATAGAGCGAGTCATTTTCATTTGTGCCGTAAAACGGGTCGTCGATTACTCCGTTTTTCAGCAGCACATTGTAGTCCGATACAGGAACTTCGGCTCCGTAGGTCTTTCCTCCGGGCATTGTCATCTGCCAATTACCGTTCAGCGATATTGTTTTCATTTCTTTTCCCTCTGCTTTTTCAGTAACGATTCAAAGCATAAAGCTTTGTCAAGGCAATTATAGCATAACTAATGATGTCTATCAATATTTTAAATTTTTATTGCATTTCATATCGTACTGCTTTATAATACTCCCTGTCAGTTCGCGAAATCCTGACCAGTTTCGTACACTTTGCGAAGCTTCTAAAAACAAAACTAAGGAGAAAACTGAATGATGAAAAACAAAAAACTGATGTTCCTTGTGCAGGCGGCAGTGATCGCCGCCATGTACGCCGCGCTCACTTATGCGCAGAATTTCCTTCTGCCCGGCACAACTTCGGCAGCGGTCCAGTTCCGTGTTTCGGAGGCGCTCAATATTCTTGCGCTTTTCACACCTGCCGCGATTCCGGGTCTTACCATTGGGTGTGTGCTGTCCAATATTTACAATATCGGTTCCGGGCTTCCGCTTGATATGATATTCGGTTCGCTTGCCACTCTGGGCGCTGCGGTCTGCATTTATCTTGCAAGGAATATGAAGATAAAATCATATCCCTTGCCTGCAATGCTTATGCCGGCAGTGTGGAACGGCGTTATAGTCGGCTGGGAGATAGAAACGTTCTTTGTCGAGGGCGATTTTATTTTTGCGGATTTCCTTTTGCAGGGCGGTCTTGTAGCTCTCGGCGAGCTGGGAGTGATGCTCGTTTTGGGAACGGTACTGTACTACATAATCATCAAGCGCGGTCTGGATAAAAAAATTTTTTCCGTGCTTTGAATTTAAACGATCTTATTTAAAATATTTCGCTTAAAAGGTTTCGAGAAATCGAGCTGAATTTCGCATTTGGCAATTCGTAGGCGTACAAAAGTACGTTAGAATTGACAAAGGCGGAAAGCACAAACCCGCTCAAGTTGAGTACTTGAGCGGGTTTATTACTTTGTAAAATTCAAAACGGAGCGATGTGGGCATCGTTCCCTACAATTCAACATTTGTCAAACAAATTTGTTTTTTGTGCGGTTCAGCCGACTTTGTCGACAGCCTGAGCGCACCTTTTGGTGCGCTTTTTTGATTGTATTTTTGCTACAGTATATTTGAAAGCGATATCCGCGAGTGGTCATAGACCTGTTTTATTTCGCTTTTTGCTTCTATAAGCGCTTCGTTTGCGTCCTCGAGATTCAGGTCGTTCAGATCTTTGAGAGTTCCCACGGATATCTCGGCGCTGTGCAGAATCGCATGGTCCATAACATAAGAGGCTTTGTCTTCGAAATCTATCCACATCTCTTCTATCTCATCGCAGTACGCCTTTTTTTCATCAATATCCTGCGCTTGGATAGCCGTATCAATATGGTCAATGATTTCGCCGCAGTCATCGTAGATCATGGTCTGCTCAACTACGCAAAGCGCGACTGCCGCCAGTATGAATACTGCTGAGAACCAAAGTCTTTTCATTATTTATTGCTCCTTTTCGGTATTATAAATATCTTTCCGTTGTCATCGATCGTGAGCAGCATGATCTCAGACGCTTTTTTACCGCTTTGATTTGTAATGAGCTCTATTTCGCTGTTTTTTATCACATTCTGTCCAAAGTATTCGGTAACGGGTTTGCCGTCAACCAGAACGGGAATGGGAGTCGAGTTTTCATCAACGGTCAATTTGAGCTGCTTCGGTGTGACGGGAGCATCCTCTGCTTTCTGCAAAACGGAAACGGTGCCGTTCGTTTCCACAACGGCGTCCTGAACGCTTGAAATATCGAAATATCCTTTTTCACGCAGCGCGTCAGTCAGATCGTCGATCGTTATGCGCAGCCTGCGAAGCTGTTTTTCGTCAAGCTTTCCGTCCTTGATAACGAATATGGGCTTTCCCTGTATGATGTTTCTGAAGGCGATGCTCTTCATTGAGAGCGACGACGCTATGATCTCCAGCGAAACAAATATCATAATAGGTATGATCATATTGGTAAGCGGCATGGAGTTGTCCTGCAAAGGAATGATGGCAACCTGTGAAACGAGTATCGTTATAACAAGCTCATGCGGCGTCATTTCGCCGATCTGCCTTTTTCCCATTATTCTGAGCGCCAGAATAACGGTAACGTAAATTATGATTGCTCTTATAAAAACTATGCTCATTTGAATCACCAAAAGTATTTTTTGCATAAGAGACGGATTTATTGAAAAAATATTTTCAGAAAATAAAAATCTGGTGAGAATATGGAAACGATCTTTTCCTCCGTTGAAGATAATAAGAATAAAATGAAGAGCGCATATCAGGACTGCTCGGATTTTCTCCTCAGAGAATGTATCGTGGGCGGCAGCAAATGCTTGGTTTGTGTGCTGGACGGTATGATCAATTCACTCCAGCTTTCACAGATGATCATGAGTCCGCTCCTTAATTTTAAAGGCAAATGCGAAACTCCGGCAGAGCTTTTTGAGACCGTTAAGCTTAAAGTGGTCAATTCGCTGGAGATGAATGAGGCGGAGAATTTTGAGGATGTGTATTTTTTTCTCTCTTCAGGTTTTGCCGCCGTTTTTTTGGACGGAAACGCAAAATGCCTTGTTATGGGAATACAGGGCTTCGTTAAGAGAGCCGTTAACGAACCGTCAAATGAGGCGAATATCAAAGGCGCGAAGGAATGCTTTACCGAAACGCTGAACGACAATAAAGCAACGCTGCACCGCAGAATAAAATCGCCCGATCTCAAAATGAAACAGTTAAAAGTGGGCAATTCCGTAAAGACTTCCGTTGTCATCTGCTATATGAAAGGCATTGCCGATATGCGCCTTGTTGCCGATGTGGAGAGCAGAATTATAAGCGCTCCTATCAATAATCTGTGCGATTACGGCGAGCTTGCTTCTTTTCTTGACAGTGATGTAAAATCATATTTTACCGCAACGGGCAATACGGAGAGACCCGACACGCTTTGCTCCAAGCTGATGGAAGGCAGGGTCGCTGTGCTTGTGGACGGGTCGCCCTATGCCGTTTACGTTCCTTATCTGTTTACCGATTCTTTTTCAACGGTTGATGATTATAATAACAGACCCTTTTACGCAACACTAAATCGTATATTAAAATACTTTTCATTCGTTATATCCGTTGTGCTGCCCGGTTTTTATGTGGCTGTGGGCACATATCATCAGGAGCTTCTGCCTTCATCACTGCTGTATACTGTTGCCGCGGCAGAGGCGTCAACACCGTTCTCGCTTATGCAGGAGGCGGTAATGGTGCTGATCCTTTATGAAATCATGAGAGAAGCAGGGCTTCGGCTTCCGAAGTCGATCGGGCATGCCGTGTCAATCATAGGCGCGCTGGTCATAGGGGACGCAGTCGTGAATGCCGGGCTCGTGGGTGCGCCGATGCTTGTTGTTGTGGCAGTCACGGCAATAGCCTCATACGTCATTTATCCTCTATATGAAAGTATTTCGGTTTTAAGGATAATCTTTATTCTGCTGGGCGGCTTTACGGGAATATACGGCGTGGTGCTCGGCGTCTGTATACTCTGCGTCAATATTACTGCTCTTAATCCTTACGGTGTTCCGTATTCCGCTCCGATTTCACCGCTCAATAAAAAAAGCATCGGAGATGTTTTCTACAGGGAAGACTGGAAGAAACTGCTGAAAAGAAATGTGAAAGTTCAGAATTTGCGGGGTGCGAATATTGAAGATCTATAAAAAAAACAGGATAGCGCCGCTGAACCTGTTTTTTCTGCTGTTTGTATCCAGAACTTTAATAAGCTTTACAGTAAGCAGCGCGGTTCTTAAAAGCCGATACTCGTTTGATTTGATTTACAGCGCTCTGATATCACTTGTTGTAACGATCATTGTTTCACTGCCCGCTGTGATCATGACATCAAAGCAAAAAAATATACTTGATAATAAAATTTTAAGCTCGCTGTACGGTGCGTATTTTATTTTTTCAGGCGCAGTGAATATCTGTAAATTTGCGGTGTTTTCATCCACCGAACTAAATGAGAATGCCAAGATCATAGCGCTTGCGGGATTTATGATCATTGCCTGCGCATACGCCGCTTCGCTCGGAATAGAGGCAATCTCACGTTTCGGCTCTATGGTATTCGTATTAACGCTGATCGGTATTGTCGGAGTGATGATTGAGGGAGCAAGCGAATTCTCCCTTCTCAATATCTTTCCGATCACGCAGAATCAGACCGATAACATACTGATGAATATTGCTTTTTCGGTCTGCAGCACAAATGAGATCGTTCTGCTGATAGCTCTTGCGCCCAAGGTGAACGGAGGTGTAAAAAAGCCGTTTTTGATTTCTATGTCCGCGGCTTATGCCGCCGTAATGCTGCTTATAGCTTTTGCAATAGGCATACTCGGCGATACGGCGTCGCTTTCTTCCTATCCGTTGTTTGAGGTTGCCCAGATCTCAAAAATGGGTTCGGGAGAGCGTATAGAGGTCATATTTACTGCGCTTTGGATATTCGCGGCGTTTCTTAAGATAGCACTGTTTCTCTATTGCGGAGCGATATGCTTCGGCGGCAGATCGCACAATATGAAATGCGCGGCGTCGGGTCTTGCCATGTTTGCTGTTTCCGCGCTGATCCTTTACAGCAATGCGTTTGAGAGCAATCAGGAAGCGTTTTCCTATCTGCCTTTCATTGTGTTTGCGTTCGTTTTGCCGCTGCTTTATCTGATTTTCGGAAGGAAGAAAAGACAAGTTGAAGATATATAAAATTATAGCCTGCTGTGCGATTGCCGCCTTTCTGCTTACAGGCTGCTCAAACGGAGAAAACCTAAAGGATCTGAGCGTTGTTGAGGGCATGGGTATAGATTATACGGAAAAAGGCATCAGCGTCACTGTTCAGAGTCTTAATCTTGCGAAAGAGGGCAACGGGGCGGAGGCGTTGTCCGGCAATATAACCATGAATACTTTCGGAGACGGCAAAAATATATCGGCCGCTGTTCAGAAAGTTGCCGAGAGCCTTTCAAAAAAACTGTTTTTCGGTCAGAACCAGATACTTGTTTTGGGAAGCGAGCTTGCGCGCAGCAATTTGAGCGACAGCTTTGATTATCTGCTGCGAAGCTCTGATTCCCGGCCCGATGTGGCGGTGTGTATTTCTGACGGTAAAGCCTCAGCGGCAATGGAAAGCAAGCAGAATGACGCCCTTGTGCCTGCGCAGGCGATCTCTCAGCTTCTTGAAAACGGTGAAAAAAACGGATTCGCAGCATATGTTACCGTTAATGAGATGCTGAATTTATATAAAGACAAAACCTCAGACATATATCTTCCTGTAATTACTCCTACCGACGAGAATGTTACGGTTTCCGGCATAGCTGTATACAGCGGCGAAAGGCTGGCAAATATCTTGCCTGATTCACAGATAATGGGATTTTTGCTTTTAACGGACAAGATCGACGAGGGGTATTTTGAGTTTGAGGATGAGCAGTACGGCAAGATCGGTGTTGAGATCATAAGTTCTTCAACAAAAACAAAAGCATATTTAAAAAACGGCGCTGTGGTTTTTGATGCGGATATAGATGTTCAGCTTTCTATGGAAGAGCTTGAAAACGGAGTGGAGGCTGCTGTATCGGAGCAGGAGCTGAAAAGCATTGCACATTCGGCGGAGGAGAAGCTGAAGGAAAAATGTGCAGAAGCATTTGATTCCTGCGTTCTGTATTCCAGTGACTGCCTGAGAATAGGGGAGAATCTTGCAAAAAACAGCCCCGCCGATTATGCTGCCCTCAGTGATGACTGGGGCAGAAATATCAGCAAGACTGTTCTTGATGTAAGCTGTTCGAGCAAGCTCAAAATCGTTAACGAAAACGCACGGGGTTATTAAGCGCTCTCCGCTTCGGAATCTGAAAAGATCGTTACAAGTTCCCTTGTGCTGCTGTTTGTTGTGTCCGTCAGGCAGGCAATTGCCGGAACGGAGAGCGTAAGCGCAAACAGTATGCAGAAAATGATGAGCACTTTCTTCATGATTTCGCCTCCTTGACTTTAGTGGCTGAACTATTGTATAATTATCTTTAGTTTACTATATTGGCAGGCAAACAAAAGGAGTGATGTGAATGTCATCAAAATATATTTCACCTATATCTATGGATGCGATTTCCAAATTATGCGGCGAACTTGAAAAAAATAATTCAATAAGACCGAGCGATTTTGAAAGATACCATGTTAAGCGCGGACTCAGAAATGAAGACGGCACCGGCGTTATGGCAGGACTCACAAGGATCTGTTCGGTAGAGGGATATTATATTCTTGACGGAGAAAAGGTTGCTAAAGACGGTAAGCTTTCTTACCGCGGTTATGATATCAACGACATTGTTCAAAACTGTGTGAGCGAGAACCGTTTCGGCTTTGAAGAGGTAGTATGGCTTCTGCTTTTCGGTGAACTGCCGACTGCCTCACAGCTCAGTTCGCTTTATGAGGTTATTGATGTATGCAGATTCCTGCCGGATGATTTCATAGAGGACATGATGATCAAGAATCCTTCAAAGGATATTATGAATAAGCTTGCAAGGTGCATACTCGGACTTTATTCCTATGACGAGAATCCCGATGATATCTCCGTGCAGAACGTACTTCGCCAGAGCCTGCAGCTCATAGCGCAGTTCCCGACGATCCTTACAGTTGCCTATCAGGTTAAAAGAAGGGCGTTTTACGGCAAGACGATGTTTCTGCATCCCATCAAGCGCGGGCTTTCAACAGCCGAATACATACTTCGCCAGACAAGGGCGGATAAGACGTATACCGATGCTGAGGCAAAGCTGCTCGATATTATCCTTATGCTTCATGCCGATCACGGCGGCGGCAACAATTCCACCTTTGCCACAAGAGTGCTTACCTCCAGCGGAACGGATACCTATTCTGCGATCGCAGCCGGTATCGGATCGCTCAAAGGTCCTCGTCATGGCGGAGCGAATGTTAAAACAACGAATATGATGTATGAGATAATAGAGAATGTTTCCGACCCCACGGATGAGGGGCAGGTAAAGGACTATCTTGCAAAGATCCTCAACAAAGAAGCAGGGGACGGACTCGGTCTGATCTACGGTATGGGTCATGCTGTTTATACGGTCTCCGACCCGCGTGCCGTTATCCTTAAAAACAGCGCAAGAGAGCTTGCGTATAATGCCGGATTTGAAAAAGAATTTAAAACACTTGAAAATATTGAAAAAGTAACACCGGATCTGCTGCATGAAATTAAAGGCGATGATAAAGATATCTGCGCAAATGTTGATCTGTATTCTGGTCTCTGCTATAAGGTGCTCGGGATTCCGGAGGATCTGTTCACACCGCTTTTTGCGGGCGCAAGAATCGTTGGCTGGTGTGCGCACCGTCTTGAAGAGCTTACTTCAAGCAAGCGTATCATAAGGCCTGCCTATAAAAGCGTTTCACAGCGAAGAGATTATACTCCGTTAGGAAAAAGAAAGTGACAAACGACGGTTTCAGGCGGGGCATACTTCTTGCCTTGGCAATGATCGTTTCGGTCGGTTCGGCGGTCTTCAGATGTGTGCAGCTGATTTTGTATACGGATACCGCAACGGGATATATTACTCTGGGCGGTGAGAACACGGTTGCGGTTTTTTATGTAAGTATATCAGCCGCCGCTTTGCTTTACGGTCTGTATTCTTTCAGTAAAAAACGTAGTGAGTGCCCTGAATATTTCATGCCCGGCAAGTCTGTGCTTTGGTTTTCCGCACTGTCGTGCATAGGGATGTTTTATGATTTTATTCATCAGTGCCTCAATTGCTATTATTATATGTCTCAGACTGCGCACCCTGCAGCAAACAGGCTCGCAACGATGATAGCCTGCACGGTGTTCGCATTGTTCAGTTGTGTTTATTATGCTGTTATGTGTGAAGCATTCAGATCAAGCAGCTTTGATTACGGCAGGCTCTGGCCGCTTCGTTTTGCGCCTGTTATGTGGTTTTTATGTAATCTTTTGCTTGGGCTGACTGAACACAGCGATGTGTTTTATGACGTGGATTCCGTGCTCAAATATTTCACTGTTATTGCCGGTCTGCTGTTTTTTCTGTTTCTCTCAGGCATATCGGAGAATGATCTGAGAAGACAGCGCTCGCTCGCTTTTTCGGGGTTTTGTTACGGCGCATTTTCGTTTATACTTTCATTTCCGCGCCTGATTGCTTTGGCAGCAGGTACGGGTCTGAACGCAGCGGATTATTCAGAAGTAACTTTTTTGTTCACAGGCATGTTTGCTTTCGCATTATCCTTTGAAATCTCGGCGCAAAAGAGGGCTTGATTTTTGTTTTTAGAAAATCTTAAAACCATTGCGCTGCAGGTCGTTATGCTGTATATAATAGCAGGTATCGGCTTTGCGGCGGATAAAACGGGCGTGTTCACCAGAAATGACGCCAAAAAAGTCATCAATCTGCTGTTTAATATCATCCTTCCCATTGCCGTAATACACAGCTTTGCAAGCATTGAGTATACGGCAGAACATGTTCGGGGACTTTTTATCGCTTTTTTGTGCGCCGCTGCAACGCATCTGTTCGGCATCGCCATATCGTCCTTAACGTTCAGAAAACGCGGCAGTCTGCTTGAAAAAGGACTGTTTCACTACGCTGCGGTGTTTTCAAACGCCGCTTTTCTGGCGCTTCCGCTTGCACAAAGCGTTATCGGAAGCGAAGGTGTGTTTTATTGCTCGGTGTATATAGGTGTGTTTAATGTTTTCGCTTTCACTTACGGTATTCATGAGATCAGCGGTAAAAAAGCCAAGATAAATGTGAAAAGAATCTTTCTGAATCCCGGTTCGGTCTCTGTTCTCATCGGAATACCGCTGTTTCTGCTCAGGATAAAACTGCCGTATATCATAAGTTATCCTATGGAGCTGGCAGGTGGTATCAATTCGCCGCTTGCAATGATTATATTCGGCACTTTTCTTGCCAATTCAAATTTCAGAAATATTTTTATAAAGAAAGAGATTTATTTCGTTTCCGCGTTACGTCTTGTTTTGATTCCCGTATGTATGACTTTGCTGTTTCGTTTATGCGGCGTTATGGGAGATCTTCTTGTTGCTATGGCTATTTCGAGCGCCGCGCCGACTGCCACAAATACGGCTATGTATGCCGCAAAGTATGATAATGACGCTGGTCTCGGCTCTGAGCTTGCGGCGCAGTCAAGTGTACTTTCGGTGATAACGATGCCGGTTGTTGTTGCGCTTGCCTCCGTCATGTAATGTTTACAGATTGGAATATAAACTTATCCTATTTGTTAATTTTATTTGAATTAATTTATTTTTGGTTTAAAAATTATATCATTTGCGTTATAATAGACGGTATATTAAGCTAATATTTCGCAGCGTATCGGGCAGCCCGCAGCCGTGATGCGCAGATCGTTTGCGGGCGGAAAGGTAGGTCGGAGATGAAACTTATTATAGCGATCGTTTCAAACAAGGATGTAGAAAATGTTTTGGAGTCGCTCAGTAAAGCAGGCTTCAGAGTTACTAAGATCGCCACTATGGGCCAGTTCCTTGAGGGCGGTCACACTTGTCTGTTTATCGGCGTTGAGCCTGAAAAAGTCGATGAAGCGTTCGGGGTGCTTCAGGGCTCTGTCACAAAAAGGGTCGTTACACGCCATGGCGTTCAGAGCACCTTGAAAGGAACTTTGCTCAAGCAGCCGGTCGATGTTGAAGAGTTCGGCGGTGTAGCTTTCGTAATTGATGTTGAGGAATTCAAAAAGTTCTGATTATGAATTTTACATATTTTATAGGCAATGAAAATCTGAAAAAACGCGTTTCTTCCCTTGTTGATTCCGCAAGACTGCCGCACGCGATACTTATTGAGGGTGAAAGCGGCATCGGCAAAAGAACTCTTGCTAGGGAAATGGCAACGGCGCTTGTCTGCCGTTCCGGCGGGGAACGCCCATGCCATGCATGCAGTCAGTGTGTCAAGGCAGTTAAAGGGGTGCATCCCGATATTTATGAATACAGCGCTCCGGGCGGCGCCAATTCGTTTCATATAGATACGGTGCGCGACGTTATAGCAGACGCTTATATGATCCCGAATGAGGCGGAGCATAAGGTGTATATTCTCGCTAACGCCCATTGCATGAATGAAAATGCGCAAAACGCATTGCTTAAGATACTTGAAGAACCGCCGTCATACGCGGTTTTTATTCTGACTGCGGAAAACAGAACGGCGCTTTTGCCTACAGTGCTTTCAAGAGTTGTGACGATCACGGTGGACGGCGTTTCGCCGCAGCAGGGCGCCGATCATATCGTGAAAAATTTTCCCGAAACAGACTATGATGAAGCGTACAGCGCTTTGTGCGCTTTCGGAGGCAATATCGGAAAAGCTGCGGAAAGTATCAACGGCGGAAAATTCGGCGATATGCTGCGGCTTACGGATGAGATATGCGCCGGCATCGCCGCGGACAGAGAGTATGAACTGCTAAAAAAACTAAGTCCCCTCACCGGCAGCAGGCAGGACTGCGCTGCCGTTTTGAATATGCTCAAAACCGTTTTCAGAGATGCGCTCGCGGGCGGCGAGATACTGTCGGGCAGAGAAAAATGTGTAAAAACCCTGAAGCGTGAATTTACACGGTCAAAGCTGCTTTCGCTTTATTCAGCAGCTCAAGACCTTTCCGATATGGCTGCAAAAAACGCTAATTCACAGCTTCTTATTACAAAGATCTGCTACACGCTTCGTGAAGCGGCAGGCAGATAAAATGCGCGTGAAGATCACGCTGTTCTGATTGCATTGCCCTCAAGATTTGTTTCGGCATGATTTTGAGACGGCTGCAATCCTATCAACGCCTTATCCGGCTACAGTAAGGCGTTAGAAATTTTTTTATTATTTATTTGTAGCCGGAAAGGCTATGGGAATTATAATGACAGAAATTGTTTCCGTTCGGTTTAAGGATTCGGGAAAAGTATATTATTTTTCTCCCGGCAATCTGAAGATCAGCGCCGGTCAGCATGTTGTTGTGGAAACTGCCAGAGGCACGGAATGTGCTGTTGCCGTTTCCGGAAATAAAACAGTGGATGAAGCTTCGATCGTTTCACCGCTGAAATCCGTTTTGCGCATAGCTACACAAAGAGATCTTCAGGTGCTGGAAGAAAACAGAAAAAAGGAAAAAGAAGCATATGAAATATGTCTTGGCAAGATAGAAAGCCACGGCCTTGATATGAGCCTTTCCGAAGTGGAGTACTCTTTTGACGGCTCAAAGATAACTTTTTATTTCACTGCTGACGGAAGAGTGGATTTCAGGGAGCTTGTAAAGGATCTTGCTTCAACCTTCCATTCACGCATCGAGCTTCGCCAGATCGGCGTCAGAGACGAAGCAAAGATGATCGGCGGACTCGGTATTTGCGGCAGGCCTTTTTGCTGTTCCACTTTTTTAAAAGATTTTCACTCCGTCTCAATCAAGATGGCTAAAACGCAGGGGCTCAGCCTTTCTCCCGGAAAGATAAGCGGAAGCTGCGGCAGGCTGATGTGCTGCCTGCAATATGAGCAGAATTCGTATGAATATCTTGAAAAAATAACGCCTCCCAAAGGCAGCGTTGTAGATTGCAAAGAGGGCAGGGGAACCGTTGTGGATTCATCACTGGTCACCGGGAAGCTCAAGGTCATGCTCAACAGCTCTGTTGAAGGCGCCGCGCCGGTAGTGGTAGACAGAAATGAATGTGTTGTTGTAAGCTCGCCGGGGCATTTCCGCCGGGATTCGAAACATCAGAATTCCGAGACCTCTGATCACTAAAAAATTAGCGTATACTAACTGAATTTACCTCTTGAAAAATAGATTTTTTGTGTTATATTATTAGTGAAAGTTGATGAAATTGCTTTCTAACACTAAATAGGAGGTGTATCGGAATGGCTTATAAAATTTCAGATGATTGCATTTCTTGCGGCGCTTGCGCAGGTGAATGTCCTGTTGGCGCTATTTCAGAGGGTGACGGTAAATTTGAAATTGACGCGGATACCTGCATCGAGTGCGGTGCCTGCGCCGGTGTTTGCCCTGTAGGAGCTCCGTCTCTTGACGAGTAAGATCTATACATAAAATAAAAGCTGCTGACTGCATCACGCAATCGGCAGCTTTTTCTTATCAAAAAATCCCGTTAAGCAGAATGGGTCAAAGTTGTGTAATATCAGTGATCTGAAGTTCATTTTCATTGACTCTGAATTTTATTTCATATCCCGAGTACTCAAACCCGTATATTCTTTTCGGATCATTGTGATAGGAAGGGCGGGGATCGTCCTGAAGAACGGCGGCAAGCGTTTCTCTTTTTTCCTGCGGCAGTATATCGAGCAGTTCCGCCCCCGATGTTATAGTCAGCCTGTGGTGCTCGGCATCTTGCGCAAAGCCGCTTTTTGCCTGAGAAACCGAATCCGTATATTTTATATAAGGTTTTATATCAAAAACGGGGGAGCCGTTCAGCATATCCGCTCCGTCTATTATAAGCGAATAATCATTCCCTGTTCTGTTGATCTTAACCAGCTTTACACAGGACAGCGCAAGATTATTCGGTCTGAAAGGGGAGCGGCTTGCAAATACGCCTATCCTTTTGTTTCCGCCGAGACGCGGAGGGCGAACTGTGGCGTGCTTTTCCTTATTTTCATTTTCTGAAAATCCCCATATTATCCAGAGATGCGAAAACTGCTCGATTCCTTTTATATAATCATAAGAGTTATAAGGCTTCTTAAAAATGATTTCACCGATATTTCCTTTTATTCTCCCGCTCTGACGCGGAATGCCGAATTTTGAAGTGAAATCTGTTTTAATATAACCTACGGGTTCAATATTCATAACTTTTCTCCGTATATCCGCGCTGTATATAATATCTTTGTTAAAGTGCTCTTTTCATATAAATATGCGGGCAGTTTTCGTCAAGGTAGATATTTCCTTCTGCCGCAAAGCCCAGTTTCTCATAAAAGCCCTGTGCTCGGCACTGCGCGGAAAGCTCACAGCCTTTTGCGCCGAGTTCCTTTGCTTTTTCGCACAGCGCGTTCATAATATCGCTGCCAAGACCTGATTTTCTGTATTCTTTTAATACAGCCATTCTGCCGATATGATAGCTTTCGCCGCCGTTTTCAGTAAACATTCTTGCCGTACCGGCAGCTTTCCCGTCAATAAAAAGTACTGCGTGGATGCTTATATCGTCCGTTTCGTCAAACTCCTCATGAAAGCCCTGCTCGTCAACGAAAACAGCTGTTCTTATCTGCTTTGCCTCTTCAGGCAGACCTGTGCTGAAAAGTTTGATTTCTTTCATTTTGATACCTTCTTTCCGCTTTTACATAAATATAACATTTCTATCAAAATCAATCAATACTAATATTTTCTTGCATTTTTATTCGTTTTGTAGTAAAATTATAAATCATTTACATAAAAGGAGTAGAAACAAATGAAAAAAGTTTTAAAAGTTTTGTCTGTTCTCCTGGTAATAGCCGTGATCGCAGCGGCATTTGCAGGATGCTCAGGCGGATCGGTTACTGCAAAAGTTATAGAGATCAATCTTTCCGATGAGGAATATGCTTTCGGCGTTGATAAGAATCAGCCGGAACTTATGGAAGAAGCGAATGCTCTTATTGCAGAGATTAAGTCAAACGGTACGCTGGACGAGATCTGCAACCGCTATTTTGCCGGCGGAGAGCCTGTCGGTGTAACTTCAGCACAGCTTGATACCTCAAAGGACCAGCTCGTTGTTGCAACAAACGCTGAATTTGCTCCGTTTGAATATAAGAACGGAGATACTTTCTACGGAATTGATATGGAGATCGCCAAGCTTCTTGCTGACCGTCTCGGTAAAGAACTCGTCATTCAGGATATGAATTTTGACGCCGTTCTGCTTTCTGTTCAGCAGCAGAAGAGCGATATAGGCATGGCAGGTCTTACCGTATCTCCCGACCGCGCAGCTCAGGTTGATTTCACGGATTCATATTATTCGGCTTCTCAGCGCATTATCGTAAGAAGTGACGACACAACCTTTGATAACTGCAAGACAAAAGAGGATGCGGAAGCGATTCTCAACGGCTTTGATTCCGATGTTAAGATCGGCGGTCAGAACGGCACAACAGGTCAGTCCTATGTTCAGGGCAGCGAAGATCTGGGCTTTGCCGGTCTCAAGGCTGAGTTTGTAGGCTATTCAAACGGTTCTCTTGCTGTTCAGGATCTTCTTAACGGCAATGTTAATTATGTAATTATTGATGCTGCTCCGGCACAGGCCATCACAACATCAATCAACTCAGTAAACTGAACGCACTGAATCAGATCCAATTCAAAAAGCCTCGCCCCGCCAAGCGGGTGAGGCTGTTTTTAAGTGTTTAAAGGAATTGTTATGCAGAATTTTGACAAAAAGTTTGAAGTTTTTCTTCAAAGCTTCATTGACGGAGGCGGTTATAACGATGTTTTAACCGGCCTGAAGAATACGCTTATTATTGCTGTTATCGGTCTGATAATAGGTATAGTGCTCGGCACGCTTATAGGTGCTGTAAGAGTCGTTCCAAAGACGAATCCTGTTATAAAAGTGCTTGATAAGCTCTGCGGAATCTATGTATCCCTTTTCAGGGGCACGCCTATGGTCGTTCAGCTTCTGGTGTTTTACTATGTACTGATGCCTATTTTTGGAATACATATGAATTCTGTTTCCGTGGCCGCAGTGGTTTTCGGTATGAATTCGGGCGCTTATGTTTCGGAAATCATGCGCGCCGGCATACTTTCTGTGGATCCGGGTCAGATGGAGGGCGGACGTTCCGTTGGCCTCAGCTACAGCACAACTATGATGAAGATCATCATTCCTCAGGCGGTAAAAAATATACTTCCCACTCTGGGTAATGAATTCATATCTCTTATTAAAGAGACCTCGGTCGTAAGCTTTGTAGGCGCAATGGATCTCTATGTTGCGTTTAACAGAATGGGCTCGAACAACTATGAGTTTATGGTGCCTTATCTTATCATGGCTGTGATCTATATTGTTGTGGTATTTGTGATCTCAATGCTTATCAAGCTTATGGAAAGGAGCCTGCGCAAAAGTGATAAAAGTATGTAATCTTAAAAAGAGTTTCGGCGACAATCTCGTCCTCAGGGGCATCGATTACGAGATACATAAAAATGAAAAGATCGTTGTTATCGGACCGTCAGGCTCGGGAAAGAGCACTTTTTTAAGATGCCTTAATCTGCTTGAGACGCCTACAGAGGGCGAGATCTGGTTTGACGGTAAGCTTATCACCGATAAAAAGACCGATATCAATGAAGTACGCAAGCACATGGGCATGGTCTTTCAGCATTTCAATCTCTTTAACAACAAATCTATTATGGATAACATAACGCTTGCTCCCGTTCATCACAAACTGATGAGCAAGGAAGAGGCAAACGAGAAAGCGCTTTCCCTTTTAAGAAGGGTTGGGCTTGAAGATAAGGCGGACGCTTATCCCTCCAGCCTGTCCGGCGGTCAGAAACAGAGGGCGGCAATCGTGCGTTCACTTGCTATGAACCCCAAAGTTATGCTCTTTGATGAACCTACCTCCGCTCTTGACCCTGAAATGGTCGGCGAGGTGCTTCAGGTGATGAAAGATCTTGCGAATGACGGTATGACGATGGTTGTCGTGACTCACGAAATGGGCTTCGCAAGAGAAGTCGCTTCAAAAGTTCTTTTTATGGACGACGGAATCATACAGGAGGAGAACACCCCCGAAGCATTCTTCACCAATCCTCAAAATCCCAGACTGCGCGATTTCCTCTCCAAAGTTCTTTAATAAAAAATACAGCCGCTCCGTTATCGGAGCGGCTCAGCGTGTAGAAAAAGTTAAAAATTTAGAAAAGTATGTATCCCTACACGCTGAATAGGCTTCGAGAAATCGAGCTGAATTTCGCATTTGGCAATTCGTAGGCGTACAATGGTACGTTAGAATTGGCAAAGGCGGAAAGCGCAAAGCCGCTCAAGTTGAGGACTTGAGCGGCTTTATTCCTTTGTAAGGACTAAAACGGAGTGATGTGGGCATCGTTCCCTACAATTCAATATTTGTCAAACAAATTTGTTTGTTGCGCGTTTCAGCCGACTTTATCGACAGCCTGAGCCGCTCCGTTATCGGAGCGGCTCGTTTTATCTGAACGCAAGCTCATTGGCAGCCGAATGCGCGATGAAAAAATCAGTCATTTCGTTTATGCATTCTTGTGAATACGTGGGCTGCGGATCCAGAACGGAAAAAACATGCGGCAGTTTTCTGCCCGTGTATTTTCCGCTGAAATCATGCAGCTTGTTTTCTATTCCGAAACGGTCAAGTGTTTTTTTCATTTTATAGGAATGTCGTCTGAGAAAATCTCCCGATGAAGTTACTATGTAAAACGGCGGAAGATTTTTAACGGCAATATGATCAACATTCATGTATTTATAATATTTGCTGCTTTTATAATTCTTTCCAAGCAATTCCGGCAGATTTATATTCATTATGAAATCAGGACCGGTCAGGTCTGCGGCAGGCGAGACCGCTCCGACAGCTCTGAATCTTAATTGCGGTTCTCCCACGGAAAAATCCTGCCGAAGTATGTAGGAAGATGAAACTGCCGCAGCGCAGAATGCAAGGTGGCCTCCCGCCGAATCACCTGTGAGAAAACAGTTGTTCATATCAGCCGGGTAGTTTTTACCGTTTTTGCTGATCCAGTCGAAAGCTGAGAATATATCCTCGATTTGGTCCTGAAATCTGTATTGGCCTGCCAATCTGTAGTTCATGTTGAATACACAGAAGCCCTTGGCTGCAAGGCTCATGCAGTAATATTTGTTGATTTCCTTGCTTCCTGCCATCCAGCCGCCGCCGTGGATGTCGATGATTACGGGGAGCTTTTCGAAAGATTCCTGCGGGTAATAAACGTCAAGCAGGTGTTCTTTAAGATTGTCATCCTCATAAGAAAGATCCGTCTTTGCGGTTATGCCCGGCGGAGGAGTCTGCCGGTTCAGCCTTTTCATGTCGTTTTTTTCATTTTCTTTCCAAAACAGTTTTAATATCGGAGTAAAAAAAGACATATTTTCACCTCATAGTTGTGTACTAAATATATTCGGACCGCTGAAAATCCATATAAAAAATCTGTGATTATAAATACGGTCCGTTAAGCTGCGTTTATGATCTTTTCAATAAACGGTTCAACTTCTTTCGGCTCAAGCTCCATTACCATGGCGATTTCACTGTGGATTATATTCTGGGCCTTTCTGTAATATTTTTCGTCCAGCACGGAAAGATTTTTTCCGCATTCTTCCATTTTCTGCTTTTGGTCATGCAGTGTCTTAAGAAGTGAGAGCAATTCTTTTCTGTCCGCTGCGCTGATGATTCTTCTGTATTCTTCGCGGCGCGTATTGGCGTTCTCATCCCAAATTGTATCACAATCCGGTATAGATCTGATCATTTCCATGATCTCACTGCGGCTCAGCACCTTTTTCATCTTTGCGGTTAACGCTGTATTGTCTACCGGCACAAAAATAGTTTCCCTCGAATCAAAGAAAGGAGAAAGTATATAATAGATCTTTGTTTCACGCGCAAATTTCTCCTCTTTGATATTTGTGATCTCGCAGGCCCCGTTTGAACCGTAGATAAACACGTCCCCTATTTTATACATTGTTTCCCTCCTGACTATAATACAAACCGTAAAATACGCTTTACCGATTTTTAGATACATTCTTATTATAACACGTTTTGTAAAAAAATAACAGAAAAACTTTACAAAAAGTAGAAAAAAATATTTTCAGTAATTTGATGGCGCTTATTAAGGAAAAACTTTTTAATGTTTCTTGCCAAAGCGTTGTCATATATGTTAAAATAAAATGAACAGTTTTTTAATTTATTTATATTGCAAAGGAGAGACGGGCGTTGAAAAAAAGATTGCTTACATTTATCTTATCCCTATTTGTGTTTTCTGCCGTTATCGCGGGAACATCCTGGGTCTTTGCCTATGAAGCCCGGGCGGCTGTGAGTTCTGATGATTATTCTCTGAGCGGCAACTCGGTCATGGCTGTCGGCACAAAGCAGGAGCTTCAGGTGGTCCTCAGAAACGGAGCCGATGCAGATAAACAGTCCTTCACCTCAAGCAACACTTCTGTAGCCACAGTGACATCAGACGGGGTTGTGACTGCAAATAGGACGGGTTCGGCAACGATTACATACTCGCCGGACGGAAACTCAAAAAAGAGCGTATCAATCGCGGTTAAGGCGATGCCGACTTCGATAAGTATTTCCGCAACAAGCAAAACCCTTAACGAAGGGCAGAGCTTTAGTCTTAACGGCAGGGTGGAAAGCTCCGCATATCAGACCCCGGTCTATTATTCTTCGTCCGACAGCTCTGTTGCAACTGTTGTGACCGGCGGAAAGGTCACTGCCGTAGGAGAGGGCAAGGCTGTTATCACCGCCTTTACGGAAAACGGTTTGCGTGCATACTGCACGGTTTATGTATATGATAACAACGCCATATCTCTCAATCAGAAAGCAACAAAGATTGCTATGGATTACGACAATGTTGAGAAGATCGTTTACGGCACAAGCGTTCGCGGCAGAAATCTGGAAGCTTTCGTAATAGAGGGAAACGGAAATAACAGCAAAACCATATTCTGCACTTTTGCTGTTCACGGATTTGAAGACAGTTACGCAAAAGACGGAAAGGTCCTTGTTGAGGCGGCAAACAATATCATAGAGTATTTTGCCGAGAATCCTGAAAAACTTCGGGATTACAGGCTTGTTGTTGTGCCCTGCGGAAATCCGGACGGTACGATTGATGGCGTAAACAATCTTCGCTCCGGCTCAAACGCTTTCGGCAGATGCACCGCAGCTCATGTTGATATGAACCGCGACTTTATTTCAGGCAAATTTAAAGGGCAGGAGAGCCGCGCGCTCAGAGATCTGATGAAGCAGTATAAAATGAATATATATCTTGATATTCACGGCTGGCTTAACACTGTGCTCGGTGATTCGGGCCTTGTGGATATATTCCGCAGCACCAATGGGCTCTCAAGAGACCAGAGTGGCTCATACGGTACTTCACAGGGATATATTATCGGCTGGGCAAAGGAAAACCTCGGAGCACGTTCGGCACTTGTTGAGCTGAGAAGCCCTTCAAGCGCAAATTACAGAAATATCGCCAAAGGAATAGAACAGGCGGTAAGCGGCAGCTATCATTCCTCTGATTATGATGTTGCGTATTCCGATTCGATTTCTTGGGCAAGAAACCTTCGTGTTACGGAAAACACCGACCGTTCTGTTTCACTGAGATGGGACAGTGTCTCAGGCGCTAAAGGATACGCCGTTGAATATCAGTATAACGGAGCATGGCACCAGTACACGGATGTGTTCGGTCAAAATTCCGTCACATTGGGCGGGCTTCAGAGCGGAGCGCTTTATGCTTTCCGTATCCGGGCGTTCACATATTCGGGTAATGTGCGCACCTATTCAAATTCCTATTCAGACAGGATAACCTGTTACACATTACCGCATAAGGCAGGAGCGCCGAGCGCTGCCGCACGGTCGGTTGACGGTACCGAGATCAAATTGACTTGGGGTCTTCAGCTTGATTCCAACGGTTATGTTATCTATATGAAGTCGGGCAGCAGTTGGAAAAAGTTGGCTGCTCTCGAGGGAAATATGACAAAATATTACACGGTTACAGGTTTGAAATCCAACACGCAGTACACCTTTGCCGTGGCGGCATACAGAGGCAGCGAGACGAACACAAGCACGCTCAGCAATTCGTACACAACTTATACGGCTTGCGATATACCGTCGGATTTTGATGCTGTTGCCATTGACCCCTCAAGGATCGAAGTGACTTGGGATAAGGTAAGCTCAAGCGGATATTACATTCAGTGGGCTACAAACAGCAGCTTCACGCAAAATGCAGACGGCTGCTATATATATGATGGAAATGCTACCGAATATACAATAAATACAAAGCAATTCAGCAAAAATTACTATGTTCGTGTAAGAGCCTTCCGCACTTACGGTTCCGAAACAATCTACGGCGCCTTTACAGAGACGGTTTCAACTAAAAACAGTCTGTTCAGGGCAGACGGAATCAAGATCACGGCGCGCGGCGGAGACGGCGAAAGAGCGAAAATAGAGTGGAATGCCGTCGACGGAGCTGTGAGATATGAAGTCTATGAGATCACAAACGGTGTAAACAGACTCAAAGGCGAAACAACAGACACCAATTTCACATTTACCGATCTTGTGCCCGGATGGACATATGAAGTGAAGATCATAGCATACGGAAGCGACGGAAGGACTTCGGAAAGCGAAGGGTATACGTTCGGCGCAGCTTGCCCGACCGTGCAGAATCTTAAGGCAACCATTACGGGAATGCATTCGATTCAAGCCGAATGGGATGTAACAACGAGCCACGGTTACCGTCTGGAATGGTCTACAAG
>UQDP01000020.1 GCA_900539845.1 uncultured Oscillospiraceae bacterium
TTTTTGTCACTTTTTTTGAAAATGCACTATATTATATTGTAGGGGTTTTTTAACCATAAAACAGAAAAGTGTCGAAATACCCATATTCAAAAATTTTTTAGTATTTTTGAAAAATTTTTTTGTCACTTTTTTTGAAAATGCACTATATTATATTGTAGGGGTTTTTTAACCTAAAAACAAAAAAATGTCGAAATACCCATATTTGAAAATTTTTTAATGTTTTTGAAAAAGTTTTTGTAATTTTAGGTTGAATTTGCACTATATTATATTGTAGGGTTTTTTAACCCAAAACTTCATTGAAAGGAGTGGTCGGAAAACATTTCCGAGATGACATACAGACTTACCATCTTTAAACTTTAAGTCTTTTTAATAAAAATGATTTAATTAATATGGAGGTAATTGTATGACAAATGAAAAATTTACATTAAATTTCAAAGAGGCTGCCGAATACTTTGGTATCGGAGAAAATAAATTGCGCAGTTTGGCGAAAGATCCTGATTGCCAATTTGCTTTACACATAGGAAATCGCACAAGAATAAAGAAAGATGTCTTGGCAAAGGTAATATTAACTTCAAATGTACTTTGATATTTAAAACTATTTACATATAACACAAAACAGAAAATATGAGCTTGATATGATATAATAAACGCGTCATATCAGCTCTTTCTAAATGAAAGGAAGATGCTATGTCAGAAAAAAGAAGAGATAATAAAGGAAGAGTTCTCCAAAAAGGAGAAAGTCAAAGAAAAGACAATCGTTATCAGTTTCGCTATACCGATAATATGGGGAAGAGACGTACTATTTATTCTTCAGATTTAAATGACCTTAGAAAGAAAGAGAAAGAAGTTCGCAAATCTATTGAAAACGGCATTAATTATGCTGAAGGAAATATCACGGTTTTGGAATTGGTAAAACGATATACCAGCTTGAAACAGGGTGTAAGATATAACACGAAAGTAGGATACAGTTCAGCTCTTAACATAATCGAAGATGAAGAGTTTGGACATAAAAAAGTAAGAGATGTAAAGATGTCTGACGCTATGCAGTGGCTAGTCAAGTTAAGTAACGGCGGCAAGGGATTCAGCTCAATAAGAAACATAAGAGGTGTTGTTAAACCTGCGTTTCAAATGGCCGTCAAAGAGGATGTGATTTTAAAAAATCCTTTTGACTTTCCTCTTAAGGATGTTATTGTAGACAATTCAAAAAAGCGTGATGCTTTAAACTCTCAACAGCAGAAGATCTGGATGAATTTTATTAAGAATGACAAGACTTACAGCAAATATTATGATGAGTTTTATATACTGCTAAAAACGGGACTTCGAGTAAGCGAGTTTTGCGGGCTGACTAAAAAGGACATTAACTTTGAGGAAAAATATATAAATATAGATCATCAGCTCAGCAGGACCAAAGACGGAAAATATTATGTTGAAAAAACTAAAACCAATTCGGGTACCCGTAGAATTCCTTTAACAGATGATGTTGCAAAAAGCCTGAAGAACATTATAGAACGCAGAAATAATCCAAAAAAAGAAATGGTTGTAGATGGTTACAGCGAATTTCTGCTCCTTGACAAAAATCAAAATCCAAAGGTTGCGCTTCACATTGAAAACGAGATGCGCTGGGCAATGAAAAAATATAAAAAGCTTCATCCCGACGTACCTCTGCCGAACGTAACACCTCATGTACTAAGACATACATATTGCACCAATATGATAAAAATGAATACACCGCTCAAAGTTCTTCAGTGTTTAATGGGCCATTCAAGTATTGAAGTAACGAGCGATATTTACACTCATTTAGCTTCTGAGGATGTTAATAATGTGGTTCAGCAACTTTATAAAAAAGAAAATAATTGGGTTTAAAATCCAGTTAAATATATAGAAAAAAAGCACACCGATTTGACACCATTTTTGACACCATTTGACAGTAACAATGCATGAAGTTATAATAAAATGTGTGTTGAAAAGATTTTTAATAAAAAGCCGAAAACCCAGTCATACCAACGGTTTTCGGCATTATAGAAGGAAAAACAATATATGATAAAAATCCTATTCGTATGCCACGGCAATATATGCCGTTCACCTATGGCGGAGTTTATCTTTAAAGATATGGTCAAAAAGCAGGGAAAAGAAAAGGACTTTCTGATTGCCTCCGCCGCCACAAGCACGGAGGAAATCCGGAACGGAATCGGCAATCCTGTTTATCCTCCCGCGAAGAGGGAGCTTGAACAGCATGGACTGTCATGTGACGGAAAGCGCGCCGTTCAGCTCAGGAAAAGTGATTATGATAAATATGATTATTTCATAGGTATGGACAGCGCGAATATCCGCAATATGGCGCGCATTTTCGGCGGCGATCCGCAGAAAAAGATAAGCCGTCTTATGGATTATACAGCTTTTGGCGGAGATGTTGCAGATCCCTGGTATTCGGGGGATTTTGAAACCGCTTACCGTGATATATACGCCGGTTGTGAGAAACTGCTGAAATATTTAACGAGGAGAAGATAAGCTATGAGAATCTACAATAAATTAATAAGGGATCATATTCCCGAAATCATCAGAGCCAACGGGCAGACTGCATATATTTCCACGCTTGATGATGCACACTATATGGAGGAACTCAGGAAAAAGCTTACCGAAGAGGTGCAGGAATTTTTGGAAAGCGGAGAACTCGAGGAGCTTGCGGATATCGCGGAAGTCCTTGACGCTCTGGCTGCTGCCGGCGGAGCCTCATTTGATGAGGTGCTGAAGATCAAGGAGAAAAAAGCAGTGAAAAACGGCAGGTTTGAAAAACATCTATTTCTTGAAAAGGTTGAAGACTGATACGGATAAGGAACAGCTGATATGAACGGAAAACTCAGAAATATGGCGACTGTATACATAAAAAAGGACAGCCAAATCCTGCTTCTTGATCGGATCGGCTCAAGAGTTGTGAAACGTTCTTGGTGCGGAGTAGGCGGTCATTTTGAAAAGAACGAGCTCAACGATGCAAAGGCGGCGGTTTTGCGCGAGACGAAAGAAGAAATCGGGCTTTGTGAAAAAGATCTGGCAAATCTTGCCCTTCGCTATGTTGCTTTAAGACTCGTTGATGATGAACTTCGTATAAATTATTATTTCTTTGCGGATTTAACGGAAGGCGCCGTAATAAAAAAGCATTGCTCGGAAGGAATTCTCGAATGGGTAGACGTAAATGAGATTACCGAGAGGAAAATGCCGTATACAGCACAGTATGTTATCGAGCATTATCTTAAAACAGGTATCAACACGAATGTTCTTTACTGTGCAACTGTTGATAATGAGCATGTGAATATAACATCACTCGGCATTTCGTGAACATAAGGGGAATTTGCAAAGCAATCGGAAAAATCAATGCTTTAGGTTATACGTCAAACAACATTTGAAAATGAAACGGAGATTAAGATTATGGAATACAGACGATTTGAAAACACGATAGTCGCAAGGATAGATAAAGGTGAGGAGATCCTTGAACAGGTGAAGAATATCGCACTTCAGGAAAATATTAAGCTGGCATCTGTGCAGGCGATCGGCGCTGTGCATGAATTTACCGTCGGCGTGTTCAAAACAGATGAAAAGGAATATCACTCCAATGCGTTTGCCGGAAATTTTGAGATCGTTTCGTTAACCGGCACGATAAACACTATGAATAACGCGTTTTACTGCCATTTGCATATGAGCGCCGGGAATGAAAAGGGCGAGGTCTTCGGCGGTCATCTCAACCGCGCGGTTGTCAGCGCCACCTGCGAGATGGTGATAACCGTTATAAACGGAAGCGTTGACAGGCGTTTTGATGAAAATATAGGGCTTAATTTGTTTGCATTTTAATTGGTGAGTTTATGACGGCGGATCGGGCATCCGCCGTTTGCTGTATTCTGCAGATTTGTTTTTGGCGGTGTAAATTATCTTTACTTGACATTGCATATATTATAATATATAATTAAGTGATTAAAATATGGTAAAGGAGTATCATTTTATTATGGCAGCTAAAACCTTTAAGATGACTGCGGTCGGCAAGGCTGAGCTTGAAAAAGAACTTGAGGCGCTCAAAACAGAGGGCCGTATCGATATAGCGGAAAAACTGAAGGTTGCCCGTTCATACGGCGACCTTTCCGAAAACAGCGAATACGATGAGGCGAAATCGGAGCAGGCAAAGATCGAAGCAAGGATTACGGAGCTTGAGTATCAGCTCGACCATGCGGAGATCATTGATGTGGAGGACGCCGATTCGGTTTCGATCGGTAAAAAAGTAACCGTTAAACGCCTTTCGGACGGCGCTGAATCCGTTTACGAGATTGTTGGCTTTTCCCAGTCCGATCCGTCAAACGGAAAAATTTCAGACGAAAGCCCGGTAGGCAAAGCGCTTATGGGCGCAAAAATCGGAGCGACTGTAACCGTGGAAGCTCCGATCGGCAATCTGGAATATGAGATACTGAATATAGAGTGATAAAGAGGAGGATATATGGCGGGAAAGTTTGAAATCAGCAAAAGTGCTGACGGCACTTTCAGCTTCGTCTTTAAGGATGAGGACAGGATATATGCCGAATCGCCCGTTTTTCAGAAGGAGGACGAGTGTAAGCGCGGAGTCAAGGCTGTAAAGAAGAACAGCCGCATGAAAGTGCAGAACGCGCTTCAGAACGAAGAGGAAAAAACAAATCCCAAGTATCTTGTTGAACCCGACGGGGATAAGGTTAAATATACGCTCTTTCTTCAGACAGGCGCAGTTGCCTGCACAGGCAGCGCTGTCTCTGAGGAAGAGGCTCTTAAAAATATAGAATTCATAGGCAACAACGCGAATGCGGCTCCTATGGCTATGGCAGAAGTCGTGCTCTCGGAAAACGAGCTGCGACAGATTCGTGTGGACAAGCTCAGAGCGCTTCAGAGCGCAGGAAAAGACCCGTTTGAGATCACTACCGCTACCCAGACCCACGAAAGCGAACAGATCAAAAACGATTATGACGCGCTCGAGGGCAAGGACGTAACGATCTGCGGCAGGATCATGACATGGCGCGATATGGGCAAGGCAAATTTCATAGACGTTCAGGATAAGATGGGCAGGATTCAGGTCTATGTTCGTATGAACGATATAGGCGGGGAAGAATACGCCGAGTTCAAAAAATGGGATATCGGCGATATCGTTGAAGTGAACGGTTTTGTTTTTAAAACAAGAACGGGCGAGATCTCCGTTCATGCAAAAACGATCAGACTCCTTTCAAAGTCGCTTCTGCCTCTGCCGGAGAAGTTCCATGGACTCACGGACACAGATACAAGATACAGAAAACGCTATCTTGATATGATCATGAATCCCGATGTAAAGGACGCGTTTGTAAAGCGTTCCAAAATCATTACTTCAATCAGAAATTATCTTGACAGCCACGGATTTATCGAGGTCGAAACGCCGATGCTCAACACCATTCCCGGCGGAGCGGCGGCAAGACCTTTTATAACGCATCACAATTCGCTCAATTTGGATATGTATCTGCGCATAGCCACGGAGCTTTATCTTAAAAGGCTTATCGTAGGCGGTATGGAACGCGTTTACGAGATCGGCAGAAACTTCAGAAACGAGGGTATGGACGTAAGGCATAATCCTGAATTCACCTGCATTGAGTTGTATCAGGCATACACCGATTATCACGGAATGATGGATATTGCCGAGGAACTTGTCAGAAATGCCGCGCAGGAGGCGTGCGGCACACTGCACATCAATTACTGCGGCACGGATATAGACCTTGAAACGCCTTTTGCCAGAATGACGATGGTTGAGGCAGTCAGCAAATTCAGCGGCGTGGATTTTGCCGCGTTTATGTCAGACAATGAAAAAGCCGTTGCAATAGCAAAGGAAAAGGGCATAGAGGTTGAAAACGGCAAGGAGACTTGGGGAGATGTGCTCAACTCCTTCTTTGAGGAATACGTTGAGAAGAATTTGGTTCAGCCAACGTTTATTATGGATTATCCCGTTGAGATCAGCCCTCTTACCAAGAGAAAGCCCGATTGCCCCGCGCTTACGGAAAGGTTCGAGCTTTTCATAGTCGGCGGCGAATACGGAAACGCGTATTCAGAGCTCAATGACCCGATCGATCAGATGGAACGTTTTGAGGCGCAGATGAAACTGCGCGAGGCGGGCGACGACGAGGCGAATATGATAGATCACGACTTTGTTACCGCACTCGAGTACGGAATGCCGCCCACAGGCGGTCTCGGCATAGGAATAGACAGGCTTGTCATGCTGCTCACAAATTCGTACAGTATACGCGATGTTCTTCTGTTCCCCACAATGAAACCGTTGGATAAGTAACAAGCGAAAGAAACGGCGTCTATGCGTGTTTGCGGCCTTTTCTCAAGCCGGAAGCGTACATCTTGCATCGCATTTTGTGCAGGCAAGTGCGCAGAGACAAAAAACGCATAATCAACAGTGTGAATGGGCAGTCTCAAATGAGATTGCCCATTTTCAAAATCAGGCAAATGAGATGACGTTTATGAACGTAAAGGAAATAAAAGAAAATAAAAAGAAATACATCGGACTGTTGCTGTTGGCAGACGAACAGGAGGATATGATAGACCGTTATCTTGAAAAAGGCACAATGTATGTTTTGGAGGATGATGGGGTCAAAGCGGAATGCGTTGTATTGGATATGGGCGGCGGTGTGCTTGAAATCAAAAACATCGCAACCGTTCCGGCGTATCAGGGCAAAGGGTACGGCAAAGCGCTGATCGAATTTATTGTGCAAAAATATCAAGGCGAATACGCGGTATTGCAGGTCGGAACCGGCGACAGTCCGGCAACGATCCCGTTTTATGAAAAGTGCGGATTTATGCGTTCTCACAGAATTAAGAACTTCTTTGTTGACAATTATGACCACCCGATTTATGATGGCGGCGTGCAGTTGATCGATATGGTTTACCTGCAAAAAAATATATAAGTATTGGTTTTTATCAACAGCGAGTTTCTTGTTATCAGATTTTTACTGCTGACACCGAGGGAAGGGGCGTTGTGCACTTGAAGGTCTTGACTTGTATTTCAAAACAGTGTAAAATAATATAATCCTTATATGCATTACAGAAGTATCAGAGCTTTCTGTATATTTTTTGCTGTTGGATAAATAAATTTAATAAGCCGGCGATCTTTCTCTTTGAGACATATGATGAGGAGATTCAAATGAAAAAGTCAGAAAAGGTTTCAAAAAAAGCAAAGTCATTTATGATGCCTTATAACGCTGTGCCATACGGGTTTTCCGTATTCAGCTTCCTAATCGCGCTCTGCTTTCTGATTGTGTTTTTCGTTATAACGGCGCAGCTCCCGGATATCGTGCCCACGCATTGGTCGGCAGGTGCGGGAATAGACGGCTGGGGGGCTAAGACCGAGCTTTACCCGGTCGGGATCATACCGATGGCTTTTGCTGTTGCTGCGCTGCCGATTTCCGTTGTTCTTATCCGTAAGGATTACCGGGGATTTTCCTATTTTGTGAACGGTTGCTCCGTTTTCGCCACCGTTATGTGTATGCTTGCGGCAGCAGTTCTTCTTAAAGGCGCGTTGGCTTAATAATATTTGTATTCATCAAAAATCCGCTTTACGCGGTTAATCAGGAGATGTAAATATGAGATCTGATTTGATCAAAGAAGGTCCTTCAAGGGCCGCTCACCGCTCTCTCTTAAGAGCTCTCGGCATTGATGAGCTTGAAATGAAAAGACCTTTTGTAGCCGTTGTCAATTCAAAAAGCGACTACATTCCGGGTCATATGCATCTTGATAAAATAGCGGAGCAGGTCAAGGCGGGCATCAGAAACGCCGGCGGCGTTCCGTTTGAATTTAACACGATCGGCGTCTGCGACGGTATTGCAATGAACCACAAGGGCATGAAATACAGCCTTTGCTCACGTGAACTCATCGCGGATTCGATCGAGGTCATGCTCACTGCTCATCCGCTTGACGCAGTAGTATTTATTCCCAACTGTGATAAGATCGTTCCCGGCATGCTTCTTGCTGCCTGCAGGCTCAATCTGCCCTGTATATTTATTTCCGGCGGTCCTATGCTGCCCGGCAAGAGCACGGAGACCAATACGGGCGTAGGTCTTTCCGAAATGTTTGAATATTCCGGAAAGTATTTCGCAGGCAATATGAGCCTTGAAAACCTTGAAAGCTGCGCTTATTCCGCATGCCCCACCTGCGGCTCCTGCAGCGGTATGTATACGGCGAATTCCATGAACTGCTTAACGGAGACGATCGGCATGTCGCTTCCGGGTTCAGGCACGATTCCGGCAGTTATGAGCGCGCGTCTGCGCCTTGCTAAGCAGGCGGGCGAACGCGTAATGGATCTGCTGAAGGACGATATTAAGCCCAGCGATATCATCACGGAGAAAGCAATCGAAAACGCGATCCGCACGGATATGGCGATCGGCTGCTCAACAAATACAATACTTCATTTGACCGCTATCGCTCATGCGGCAGGTCATGATATCCATCTTAAAGAGCTTGACGAATACGGCAGAAAAACACCTCAGATTTGCAAGCTGAATCCCGCGTCTTCCGTATTTATCACAGACCTTAATGAAGTCGGCGGAATGCAGGCTGTAATGAAAGAGCTTGCGCGCGGCGGACTCATCAATACAGACGCGCTCACTGTCAGCGGCACGGTTGCCGAAAGAATCGCAAATGCACCGGATGCTGACGGAGAGATTATCCGCAGACTGGAAGATCCGTTTTCTGCGGACGGCGGAATCGCTGTGCTTTGGGGCAATCTTGCTGAGGAAGGCTCCGTTGTTAAAAAAGGCGCGGTTCTGCCTGAAATGATGCAGCATAAAGGTCCTGCCAAGTGCTTTGACAGCGAAGAGGACGCCATCGCGGCAATCAACGGCGGAAAGATCGTTGCCGGCGATGTTGTTGTAATCCGATATGAAGGTCCGAAAGGCGGACCGGGTATGCGCGAAATGCTCTCACCGACCTCCGCTATTATCGGTATGGGTCTCGGAAATTCCGTAGCCCTGCTCACGGACGGACGTTTCAGCGGCGCAACAAGGGGTGCTTCCATCGGTCATGTAAGCCCTGAGGCTGCCGAGGGCGGCAATATCGCGCTTGTTGAGGACGGCGATGAGATCGAAATTGATATTCCGGCAAGAGTGCTCAGAGTCAATGTTTCAGACGAGGTGCTTGCCGAAAGAAGAGCGAATTGGAAACCGCCCGTCCAGAATCTTACCGGCTATATAAAGAGATACGCCCAGCACGTTACGAGCGGCTCAAAGGGCGCTGTATTTGAGGACTGAGCAAATGCTGCCTGCGGGCAGCTTTGCAGGTCAATAAGGTAGTGTAAGGTAGGTACAGCCATGCGTGATGACGTAGCTATATCGGTTCAGAATGTAACCATGTCATTCAACCTTAATAAAGAAAAGGTTGATAATCTTAAAGAATATGTGATCAAGCTGATCACCAAAAAGCTTGAATATAAAAAATTCCATGCGCTCCAAAATGTTAGCTTTGATGTAAAAAAAGGGGAGCATCTTGCGATTCTCGGCTTTAACGGAGCCGGAAAAAGTACTCTGCTGAAAACGATAGTCGGCGTATATAAGCCGACCTCCGGCAAGATCGAAAAGTGCGGAGTTATAGCGCCTTTGCTTGAGCTCGGCGCGGGATTTGACCCCAACTATTCGGGCAAGGAAAACATCTTTCTTTACGGCGCTATACTCGGCTATTCAAGAGAGTATATACAGTCTAAATACAATGAGATCGTTGAATTTTCCGAACTTGGTCATTTTATAAATGTGCCGCTTAAAAACTACTCTTCGGGAATGAAAGCGCGTCTCGGCTTTTCAATTGCAACAGCTGTTGAGCCGGACGTGCTCATCCTTGATGAGGTGCTTTCGGTAGGCGACGCAAAGTTCCGCACAAAAAGCCTTAAAAAAGTGCAGTCCATGTTTCAGAAAGGTGTAACCGTTCTTTTTGTTTCACACAGCATCGATCAGGTCAAGGCGATCTGTGATAAAGCCATCCTGCTCGATCACGGCCGGATCATCGCGCAGGGCGATGTAGAGGAAGTTTCCGATATTTATGATGAAATGACCCGCGGAGTAAGAGACAGCAAGGCGAGAGCTATGAGAGAAGAAAAGGAGATCCTGAAAAAAGTAGTTGCCGAAAAGCCCAAAAGCGAAGAGCACAAACAGGCATCTGAAACCGAATCATAATAAAAACAGATGGCACAAAATGTGCCGTCTGTCAGGCTGTCGATAAAGTCGACTGAAACGCACAAAAAACAAATTTGTTTGACAAATGTTGAATTGTAGGGAACGATGCCCACATCGCTCCGTTTTGAATTTTACAAAGTAATAAACCCGCTCAAGTACTCAACTTGAGCGGGTTTGTGCTTTCCGCCTTTGTCAATTCTAACGTACCGTTGTACGCCTAGAGGTGGCGAAAGCTGAACAGGATGTGCCGAAAACTTGCCCTTGCGGCGTCTTTTCCCCTTTTCGTCGTATGCGTGCGACAGCACGCATACTGTCTCAAAGAGAAAAATACATCCGCAAATTCTACGTTTTCGGTGCGAAGCAGTTTAAAGCGAAAAGATTTTCGTCAGGTCAAGGCATAAAATCGCAGGTATACTTCCGTATACCGAGATTTTTAACGCAGAACCGGCGGAAAGATTTCGCTTTAAACCATATCTTGTTCAGCTTCCGTCACCTTTTGCCAAATGCGAAATTCAGCTCGATTTCTCGAAACCTGTTTAGCGTTCTGCGTCAGCCCTCGTATTCGTCTTCGTTTTCCCAGTTGTGCCAGATAGACTGAACATCATCATTTTCTTCAAACATCTCGATCATACGGCTCATCTTCATCATATCGTCTTCGTTTTCAAGGCGCGTGTAGGTGGAAGGAATGTAAGCCGCTTCGCTTGAAACAATCTTATATCCTTTTGCTTCAAGATCGTCTCGTATTGCCCCCACATCGTTCGGCTCGGTGCGTATCTCAAAAACATCCTCGTCATCGCTGATAAAATCGGATGCGCCTGCGTCAAGCGCATCCATCATAAGCGTGTCCTCGTCAACATCCTCTTTTTCAACTATGATTACGCCCTGTCTGCTGAACATAAACATAACGGAGCCTGAGGTGCCCATGTTTCCGCCTGCTTTATCAAAATAGTGCCTGACTTCGCCGGCTGTGCGGTTTCTGTTGTCAGTCAGCGTTTCCACAACAACGGCAACTCCGCTCGGTCCGTATCCCTCATAAATGATCTCTTCATAATCCGCTCCGCCGTTGTCGCCGGATGCTTTTTTCAGCATTCTCTCAATATTGTCGTTCGGCACATTGTTCTGCTTTGCCTTGGCAATAACGTCCTTAAGCTTTGTGTTGACATTCGGGTCGGGTCCGCCGTTTTTAACAGCCACAGCAAGCTCCCTGCCTATTTTTGTAAATATTTTAGCTCTTGCGGCGTCATTGGCGCCTTTTTTTCTTTTAATGGTGCTCCATTTTGAATGTCCGCTCATTAAAACAACTCCTCGCTATATTGCTTTCTTTCAAAAACCGCAATCATTTTACCATATAAGCGCTTTTGTTTCAAGAGTAAAATGATTCAGAAACGGAAATACTGAACACCGCTTTCAAAAGGCGTGCCGTTTGCGAAGCGCGCGCATATTCCGCTGCCCCGGTGGGTTTCCAGTTTTACACCCACTGCTTCAAAGCCGAAAGGTAATTTTGTTTTAAACGAAACGGTTCTTCCGCTCAGCAATTTGTTGCGGTTATAGCTGCCGATCTCCTCTTCCCTTAATTCTCCGCTTTGGCTGTTTTTTATGACAAGTGCAAAGTAATAAAAGGTAAGCGGAGGCGCAAACCCGTAATTGGTAAGCGTGAAAGAGACGGTGTTTTCCGTAAGGTGCAGATCATTTAATACAAGCTGATACCCGAGATGGTATCTTATTATGTCGTAAACGGACAGCTTGATTTCTTTCAGATCCTTATCTCTGAAAAGCGCAGGATTGACTGTGATACCGTTTTGCTGTGCATCCGCAAGGCTCAGATATTCGTTTTTCCATTTCTCCATACTGTAACTTTTTCCCTCATCTTCGCGGTAGTTATGCTCAAGTGAAAATGTGGTGAGGGAATATGCCTGAAGCTGTTTGATTACGCTGATGCCGTTCAGGCTGTCGAGCGGCTCCGCTCCCGGCACATCATTCATCGTTGCTCTGCCCCATGGCATTTCACCGTCATTGACCGTAAAACGCGCGCGGTTGGTGACCTCTGCGTATTTTCTTTTTTTACCGCTCGGTATAAAAGCCCATTTGTGGGATGTATCTCCTATTATATAGTCATCATGGATTCCTACCGCAGGTGTATGTTCCGGCGGCACTTTTTTCAGCAGAGAATAGGTGCGCACCTGGTTGTAGATCCCCTTGGGAGCGATACGGCAGACGTCGGCGATTACTTTCTTTATATGCCGTCTTCTGAGTCTCTTGTATGAATGCCCCTCTCCCCAGTATCCTATTATGCCCGTTTGCAGGCAGAAAAGCGTTTTGGCAACAAGTCTGCTGTTGTCTTTGAACCATTTGTCTATCTGATCCAGATGCGTCTTTACAGTCTTGTAAGGTGCGTCCGGCTGCGATTCGGTTGCATAGGCAAAACGCAGGAGAATTCGTATGGAATGACCCGCGAAAAGGCGGAAAAATTTTTCCAGCTGCTCAAACGCAAGCGGATCAAGCGGTCTGTCTGAATAATCACACAGATAAACATAGACCTGAAATACACGCGGTGAGTCCTCGCTGTATTTTTTTTTGAGAGCTTCTGCGCGTTCAAACGGGTCTTCGTTTTCTCCCGGATATGCTCGCAGATGCTTTCCGAGTGTGATATACGTTTCGCCGCGCAGACCGCGGTTGGGGTTTTCAAGCAGAAACGATGATTCATCAAAGTTTATTTCGGAAATCGGGCTGCATTCTGTTTTCATATTTTATCTGTGTTTTCAAAGAAAACTTCCTTTCGTTTGTTTCAATTGTATTTTATCATGATAAATACGTCTGTTCAATCATTCGGGTAATACTTTTTTAATTTTGACAATCCGCGAATTTATGATATTATATGAATTGCACAGATTAAGCCGCCATAGGTGTCAGAAATGTTGAAGGAATTTCTCAATTTTCAGGCGGTTTTTCTAAATTTATTTTTTAGTATATATTCTATAATGTATAAAGGGAGGTATGTTTATGCACATGATCAATGCATTGGATTTCGGTATCAGAGACGGAGCGGACATAACAAAAAAATTATGTGCGCTTCTGAAACAGGCTTGTGCCGAAGAAGGAGAAAAAACCGTTGTGTTTGAAAAGGGCACATATTACATTTCTGCCGAAAAATGCAGAAAAGAAAAGCTCGTTATCACAAATACCGTGGGTGAAAAAGAGTTTTCGCCAGACGAAGAGCCGCATATAAACGAAGTCCCGTTCTATTTGGAAAATGCTGAGGATCTGACTCTGGACGGCGGAGATTCCGTTTTCATCATTTCAGGTAAAGCAACCAACATGGCGGCGGTACGCTGTAAAAATATAACAGTTAAAAATATGGAGATACGCCATTCGCATCCCGATATGCACGAGCTGACTGTTGTTTCAAAATCCGCTTTCCATGTTGATTTTCGCATAGATTCACGCTCCCTTTATGAGGTCAGCAACCAAACACTTTATTTTTACGGCGACGGTTACCGTTGTGCGGCAAACAAAGACGCAGCTAACGCATTTTGGATCGGACTCGTGCGCCTTGAGACTCCTAATAAGGTGAAAAGGGTAAGCCACCCCCTTATAGGTGCTTGGGGAGCAAAGGAGATCAAAAAGGGCGTTGTCCGATTCAAATATCCGTCTACTCTGCGCTTCAGAAAAGGAGATAGATTCAGTATATACGATGTGCGCAGACAGTATGCCGGTATCTTTCTTGACAGGTGTGAAAATGTAACGCTTGAAAATATAAAGCAGCGTTTTAATTATTCTCTTGCGCTCGTTGCGCAGTCCTGTGAAAATGTAAACGTAAACGGAGTTGCGTTCGCGCCTGAACAGGATTGTCCCGTTTCGCTTGCTTCGGCAGCCGATTTTATTCAGATCTGTATGTGCCGCGGTAATATAAATATCAATCATTCAACCTTTGAGGGCGCCGGTGATGACTGCCTGAATGTTCACGGTATACATTTTAAAATTGTAAAAAAAGACGGCAATAAGATTACGGTCAGGTTTATGCATCCTCAGAGCTACGGCTTCAATCCTATCAAAAAGGGAGATACGGTCGCCTTTATCGATCCTAAAACCCTTCTTGAAAGCGGCAGGGCCGAAGTGCTGAATTCCCAGATGCTCAGCGATTATGATCTGCTTCTTGAGCTGGACAGTGCCGAAAAAGCGGTTACGGAGAACGTAATAGAGGACGTCAGCGCCTGCCCGAATGTGGATTTCGGAAATAATTTTATAAACAGGATCATAACAAGAGGACTTTTGCTTACAACAAGGGGTAAGGTGCGGATTCACGATAATCATTTCGTCAGCACTACCATGAGCGGGATATTGCTTTCCGATGACGCGAAAAGCTGGTATGAAAGCGGAATGTGCACGGATGTAACGATAGAAAACAATATGTTTGACTATTGCGGTCAGACACCGATTCTCATAAAGCCCGAAAATTCAGTGCATGGCGGCGCGGTACATAGGAATATAACAATTAAAAAGAATACATTTAAAAAGTATAAAGGGGTTTGCATTGATGCAAAATCCTCGGATCATATAGTGATTAAAGACAACAGCTTTGCACGCCGAAAGTATCTCAATACCAGAAATTGCACCAATGTGGACGGTCAGTAAACTTCCCAAATAACTGCTTGTTTACGCTTTGGTATAACTTTGCGTGTTTTGAGCGGAATTTCTAAACTTTATGAGCGTTTTTTGATATGTTTTGCTTTTTGCATAAATTATAATAATTTCAGGAGGTTATTTTTATGAAATTCACTAAAATTCTGAAATTATCAGCCATAGCTATGACAACTGTTTTGCTGGCATGTGTTATAACATCCTGCAGCGGTGATGAAGGGGTAGCCCCCGATCCCGGATATCTGGAGTCCGTTGCTTCATCGGATATTTGGACTAATACTGCCGACACATCTGTTCCGGAATATCAGATCTATAATCATGTACATAATTTTCTTGATCCGTGCCGAATCGAAAACGGCAGCGCGGTCGATGAAAACGGAAAAACAAGAAAGGTTCTTTTCCTTGGGTTTGACGGAATGCGCGCCGATGCAGCCGAATGGCTTTTGAGCAGAACAAATGAATTTAACAGCAGCCTGCCTTCGGTTGCGAACGGCTTCAGCGCAATAGATACGGTTCGAAAAGAAGGCGGCCTCTATCTCGGATACTGCGGCGGTGAAACAGGCACTGAAACGCAGCAGACAACTTCCACCTCCGCAAGCTGGACTTCACAGTTTACGGGCGTATGGGGAACAGGTCATGGAATAAAAACCAATGAAGACAGTAAAAATCTGGAATATAAAACTTTTATGCTCGAATTTGCGGAAAAGGGACTTGCTTCTTCTCTTGCTTTTGAATGGGATCAGTTTTTTGATGTCAATCTGAGTGAAGAGGTGAATTACGTTATGCAAAATCCCTCGATTCCGATGGTTTTTTGTGATACAGACCGCTCTGAAGCCGATGAACTGAAAGATACTAACGCAAAATCGCTGGAAGCGTATAATTTTGTGGCTCCCGAACAGCCGTCGCCCAGCGCGCCGTATGATTCCAGTATAAGAGACTGGGTCATATCAAGAATTGAGGGCGGAGACGATATCGTGTGCGGAATATTCCACAATATCGATTCAGCAGGGCATTCATACGAATTTTCCGTTTCAAACAACGAATATAGCAACGCCGTTTCAAATTGTGATCTTTACGCTTATCAGGTCCTGCAGGTGATCGAAGAGCGTGAGGAGAATGATAATGAAGAATGGCTCGTTGTTTTCGCAAACGACCATGGCGGTATCAATCAGGGGCATGGGGAGCAGACTCTTGAGGAGCGCACAACCTGGATTGCAACGGATATTCCGTTTGACGAAAGTCTTTATTCCGCAGGATATGACGGATACAATGTAAATTGATATTTATTTTAAATATAACCGGCGGCTTGTGCTCGCTGCCGGACGGAGGTTTTTATGAACAAGCTTATCTATAATTCGCCCGCCCGCCGGTGGATGGAGGCGCTGCCGCTTGGCAACGGATATACGGGAATCATGGTCTACGGAGGAAAGAAAACAGAGAAGCTCTGTTTTAATGACTGCACTCTTTGGTCCGGCTATCCGAAAGATTATAACAGCTCAAAAAGTCTTTTGTATTTGGACGAGGTAAGAGATCTTATCTTCAGCGGAAAAAACGATCAGGCAGACAGGCTTTGTGAAAGCGCGCTTACCGGCGGCTACAGCGAGGCGTTTATGCCGCTGGGCACCGCCAATATCCGTTTTCACGGTATCGGCACCGATAATTACGGCAGGATGCTTGATATTGAGAACGCCGTTCACACCGTTCAGTGCGGCGGCGCAATACGCGAATGTTTTTCATCTTATCCGGCTAAAATATCGGCTTACAGAATTGAGTCTGATACGCGTTTTTCAATTACGGTCAGCGTTTCAAGCAAACTGAAGAGCCGCGTTGTATGTGACGACGGACTGAACCTTTTGGGCAACGCGCCGGATTATGCCGCTCCCAACTATCTTAGAAACAAACCGCGTCCGATACGATATGACGAAGGGCAGGGAATGGGGTTCTGCCTTCGTGCGGAGATAGACACGGATGGGGAACTTATATTTGAAAAAAGCAGAGCGGTCGTAAAAAATGCAACATATGCCGTTTTGTATTTCGCCACGTCAACAGGTTTTCTCGGCTTTAATCAAATGCCGGATACTTGCGCGGAAAATGCGCTTGCAAAATGCAGAAAGATTCTTGATGCGGCAGGCAAAGATTATAATAAGCTCAGGGCAGAGCATATCAGTGATTATTCGGCACAGTATTCAAAGCAGAGCATTTCCTTTTCGGGTGAAAAAGGCGTTTTCTGCAAGGATCTGCTTTCTCAGGCTGTCAAAGGCAGACCGTCCGCCGTGCTGTGCGAGCTTCTCTATAATTACGGAAAATATATGATCATCAGTTCAAGCCGTCCGGGCGGTCAGCCTATAAACCTTCAGGGAATCTGGAACAAAAGCGTCCGTCCGCCGTGGAGCAGCAATTACACCGTGAATATAAATACGCAGATGAATTACTGGGGCGCGTCCCGCGCAGGACTGTCCGACTGTATTGAGCCTTTCCTTAAAATGATGCTTGAGGTCCTGGAAAACGGCGCAAAAACGGCTGAGGTCAACTACGGCTGCCGCGGGTTTGCCTGCAATCATAATGTTGATCTGTGGCGCAAAACGCCTCCCGTATGCGGCAGCGCCAGCTATATGTTTGCGCCTCTGTGCGGCGTCTGGCTTGCAAATGAGATTTATTCCCATTTTAAAAACGGCGCTCTTTCGGAGTATAAAGAGGATGTTGAAAAGCTCGTAAATCAGGCTGCGCTTTTCTGCTGTGATTATCTTGTAGAGCATGACGGCTGCCTTGTGGTATGTCCGTCTACTTCGCCTGAAAATATGTTTACCGTAAACGGTAAAAGCTGTTCGCTCGATTACGCGTCCGCATTCGATATGGGTCTGGTAAAACAGGTCTTTCAAAATGCGCTTGAGATTTCAGAGGATGCCGAACTGAAAAAGCTGATCCTTGAAAAATTGCCGCGTCTGTATCCTTTTGGCAGTACGCCGAACGGTATCTGTGAATGGCATAAACCGTATAACACACCCGAAAAGGGTCACAGGCATTTTTCTCCGCTTTACGCATTTTATCCGGGCAACAGCATCGGCTTTTATTCAGATAAGGAAAACCGAAAACAGGTGGAAAAGCTGTTTGAATACCGCCTTGAACACTCGGGTCAGCATATAGGATGGTCTGCCGCATGGGCTATTTGTCTTGCGTCACGCCTCAGGCGGGCAGATATTGCCGACAGGGTAATCAAAGGCATGCTTGCCAATTCAGTATTTTCAAATCTGTTCTGCAAGCATCCGCCCACATATTTTCAGATAGACGGCAATCTCGGCTTCGTTGCCGGAATCAACGAGATGCTGTTGACGGAGGAAGACGGCGTTATAGAGCTTCTTCCCGCGCTTATTCCGGAATTTGAGAAAAAGGGCAGCGTAAGAGGTATGCTGGTAAACGGCGCCTGGATCGATTTTAACTGGAATAACGGAAAAATTACACATATAAACAGCAGCAATGCCGTTAAAATCAGAAACTGCCGTATAGCAGACGGCGCGGAGATCAGCGGCAACATTGAATGGGTTGAGGCGGAATTATGAGCAGTCAGAGTCTTAAAGAGAAGATTTCATTTGGTTTAAAAAGTCTCAGATCACACTGGAGCAAGCCCCCGGAGGGGTATTATGTAAGTTACCACGAGTTTTTTAACCTCGCTATGGGGTCAGGCAGTCTTTCCTTTATGAGCGTTCTGGTATCATGGACAACGCTTGCCATGAATATACCGATGATGCTGAGCTATTTTAAAGTGTCTTCGGGTTTCATCTTTGTGGCAGGCATAGCCGGATCCGTGATCGGTTTGATACGTGCGCCGATACTCTCGATGGTGATAGATAATACCAATTCATCCAAGGGGAAATTCAAGCCGTTTCTCATTTGGTCATCGGTACTTTCGGCAGTCTGCTTTACACTGATACCCTTTATTCCCGAATCATGGACCACAAGTCCGCTTTTCTCGTTCGGTATCCCGTCCATGCCTGTATTTGCGGTAGAGGAGTCCGTTATCGAAGTTACGCTCGGCTCACTGGTGATGTTCGTAATACTTCAGATCGGCACTTTCTTCTACACACTTCTTTCGCAGTGCCTGACGGGAATAGAGCAGACAATTTCTCCCGTTTCACAGGAACGCGCAAATATAGGGGCCTTTAAAGGACTGATCTCAAATCTCCCAAGTTCTGTCGTCAATATCGTCATGCCCGCGCTCGCAGGCGCTTTCTTTGCGGTCGGAACAGAAACAGGTATGAACAATATCCTGCTTTACCGAATTTTCTTTCCGATCTGCGGTGTGTTAGGTGTTGTCTTTGTTTTGTTTGCGTATTTCGGCACAGAGGAAAGAACCGTTGTGCACAAGGAGTTTGTTTCAAAGGTAAAATTCTGGGAAGGCGCAAAGGAACTGACAAAAAATAAGTATTTCTGGATAATAACAATATACAATGTTGCAGTCGGGATCAGGGGCAATATCAATATGTATCTCTGGATATGCTCATATGCGATCGGCGGAAAGACGGGAGATACGGTGCTTACAGTCTGCAATATGGTGCTCAACAATGCGCTGATTCCCGGAATGCTCCTCGGACCTCTGCTTATCAAAAAGTTCGGCAAGAGAAGGGTTATGATAGGCTCCACCGTGGGCTTCACGGCAATGGCGTTTTTGCAGCTCGTAACGATAGGCAATCCCTATATTATGCTCGTCGGAATATTCTTTCAGAATCTTTTTAACGGACTCAGCTACATTTCCTCTATTATGGTGCCGGACGCTCTGGATTATCAGCAGTGGAAGACCGGCAAACGTCTGGAGGGCTTCTGGCAGAATTACAGCGCGTTTATAACAACTTTTCTGGGTATTTTCACAAGTGCGCTGATGCCGCTGTTCATGTCCTTCGGGGGCGTCGGTTTCGGAGACAGTATTGATGTTGCGCTGAAAGATACTGCGGTTATGAACAGCACGTTCACCAGTGTAACCTGGCTCGGCATCATAGGCGCGGTCATCTGTATGGTTCCTATGATATTCTATGATCTCACCGAAGCCAAGCATGCAAATTATATCCGAGCGCTGAGGATTAGGGCTGCCGTTCAGAATTATAAAGATGATATCCTTACTCAGGATGATATAGATAATATTAAAGAGATTTCGGAATATGCGAACGAGAAAAACGACCGGTTCATTCTGGATGAGCTGGAGTTGCATGATTGTATCTCACAGATCTTAAATCACGAGCCTGTAATGCAAGCGTCGGGTGAATAAATCAAAGAGCAGGTTTAACACCTGCTCTTTTTGTCGAAGTGATTTGGATTCGCTTATTATTAAAACCTTTTCAGCGGGTTTCTCCCGATCACCTGCGCCCTAACGGGCTTGACGCCCGGAAATTCGTTCGCAAGTTTAAGTTTTGTGTTTGTAAAAATAAAAAAACAGGGTATATAAATATACCCTGCTCTTTTTGGTCGGAGTGACCAATAATTAACTAAAGACATCCGCTTAAAATATCGCTTAGTTATGCGGTATTTAGTTGCTCAATAAATAGATTGGGGAGCAACGCAGGGAGCAATGAACGGAAAATTAGCTTATGAGGGTTAATTCCTTCATATATTTTTCCGCCTGCGCAAGTGCATCGTTTTCATAGCTTTCAAACACATCGCAATATGTATTTAAAGTGGTTTGAATGTCCGAATGTCCTAATATCTTTGATAATACTTTTACAGGCATTCCGCTTTCAATGCATCGCGTAGCGAATGTGTGGCGGAGCATATGAGGGCTGAAAGGCTTTTCAGGTATTAAGGCTTTGAAATAATACTTTTTCTGATTGCGCTCCCAGTCAGACGGTGGATTCAGTCCGAGAAGTTTATATTCATCATTCTTCTTTTCGTAATAAGTATATTTTTTATATTTAATAGGCTTTTTCTTTTCACCAAGGGATTGATATTGAGTTGTGCAGTTTATAATATTATATTTGATTATGATATGTTTAAAAGCTGAGTTAAGCTGTCCGGGGCTGTAAATATGATTGTTTTCATCATCATAGAAGAGCAGGTCAAGCGGATTTTCCTGCCTGATATCAAGATAACTGCGCAGCAGGCTTTCACATGCGTGACTCAGGGGAACTGTTCTAATGCCGTTTTCAGTTTTCGTATCTTCACCAAGCTGTGGCTTATCATTTAAACCTTTTGTGATGGTTCTTCTGATTGTTATGCGTTTAAAGTTAAAATTGATATCCTTGGTTTTATCCAGTGCAAGCACTTCGCCTGAACGCATCCCGGTCATTAACATGAGTTGCAGAATGACACTGTACTTGTTTTTGGCTTCCGGACCTGTCAGCACTTCCGTCAATCTTCTCTGTTCATCAACTGTAAGCGAATAGACCTTTTTGGTTTTTCTTTTTGATTTCGGTCTTTTAATAAATTCCATCGGGTTTTTGCTTATCAAATTTTCAGATTGTGCATAACGAAATGCAGCTTTAAGCTGACGGCAGATTTTTAACAAATATGAATTAGACCTGTTCAGGTTTTTATTTAAAAACAGAATGATGTCACGCTCTGTTATTGTTTGAATGGGCATTTTACCAATAGCGTTTGATTCTATTATTTTCAGCGTATGCAGTTCACGACTGTAAGTGGAATCCTTAATCAAATTGAGCGTTTTATTTTTTTCAATTAAGAAAGATATTATATCCTGAAGGCTGTCTTTGTTCTTTTCAATATATGTGCCCTTGCGTATTTGTTCTTTGAGTTCGGCAAACTTATTTTGAGCCGTTTTTAAATCCTTGTCGCTGACCTTTTTGCGGATCGGCTTATCATCAGTGGTATAACCGACCGTTACAACGCCATACCAACGCTTCTTTGCCTTATCGTAATAAAAAGAACCTTCGCCGTTAAATCGTGTTTTGTTTTTCATAATAACACCTTCAAAAACAGCCCTGCAAGCAGCAGGGCTTATTTATTCATTTCATAACTAAAATAGAAGGTTAAATCCTCTTAAATCTGTTCAAGATTAATTGATATCGTTTTATATGTGGTGGGTTAAGTTATGTGATAAACATAACATCAATTAGAATAGTAAACATTTAGTATAGGAATGGTGTGTCCATTGTCGTCTTCAGTCAGATCTGCAACTGTGATTGCAATGATACCGTAGCTATCATCAATTTCAATAGCTTTCTTCGGAAGCTTACCGATATAATCAATTTTAGAAACTAAGTAATCTTCATTACCTGTTCTATCATTAAATTCAGTTTCAAATTCAAGTAATGAACCAATTTCAAGCGATTCGATTTCAGACTGTTTATCATCGCTCGTACAAGCGGTTAATCTGCAAGAAATCTTTTTATATTTTGAGTCATAGTATTTATTATTATTCCGATAAAATCCAAGGCGCAAAGAAGCATCAAGTGGATTAATCGATGCGCGGTTAAGTTCGCAAATGCACGGCCATTCGCGTCGATTCCAGTCCTGATACATAGTTACTATATTGTTATTAGGAATGCTTGCAAACTTAGTACCATTGTAGTAAACATAGCCCTTTTCATCTAAAGTCAGTTTAAAATCATTATCTTGTTCTATTTGTTTAAGAACATTAACATCTATTTCATTAAGTGTTATAAAATAGTGATAAGCGAGACAGCAGTCATCGACTTTTTCAGGAAATTGGTATATATTTCGTGCACCAAATTCTTTTGGCTGGACTGGAGCAGTTTGGGGATTTTGATAAGTATAATTTTGTGATTGTATCGGATCGGTATTATAGTTTTGATCTTGCGGCATAACAGGGGCATAAGACTTATTTTTTGAAGAAAAAATCTGAATTAAAGATTTTATGATATCTATCAGCCAACCGATGCCGAAAATACCTCCAGTTAAAATATAGAGGATTCCTATCCCGATTTTTCCATCAATGAATTTATGAACGCCAAGTCCACCAAAAAAGAAAACGATTATAAAGTATACTATAGGATTTATATTTTTTGTATTCATAACAAGCCCCTTGATATTAACATTACGATTTTTTTACACTGTGATTTATGAATATATTCTCTTATTTAAATTTCATATCCTAAATGCACTCAATGGTTCTTTATTCATCAAGATGATCGATAGCGTAGTCTGCTTCTTCTTGTGTGAATTGACCGCCATAATCGGATGTGAGCTGATCTCTTATTGCCTCTCGTGACATATGCATAGAATTTTGATATGTTTTAGCTTGTTCAAGCGCATTCTCTTTAAAATCAGCTATGACGTTGTCAACAGCATATTGTGCAGCATCTTCAGAAAACTGACCACCATATTCAGAAATGAGCTGATCATATATCGCTTGTTTTGACATGTGCATGGAATCGCTGTAAATCTGTGCACCTCTCAAAGCATTTTTATATTCAATCGGAATATCAGGCTGGGTTTCTGCTTCGGTTGTATCTGGCTCTGTATTTTCTGTTACATAAGAGGGAGTTGTAATTTTAGATTCATTTTCAGAATCATTTGAACTCGGAGAATCGGAATTCAAAGCCGCCACTATTAAGATGATAAATAATGCTAAAATAACAGCAAAGAAAGCTAACACTTTATTAAGACAACCTTTTCTTTCTCTCTTTTTATGCTGTTCTAAGCTGTCGTTAAATGAAACGGGAGTTACACCATCGTTAGTCTCATCGTTTGTAATCTTCGAATATACAAAATCTCTTAAAGCTTTTGCATCGTCAAGTCTATTCCTGTTAAACTTAATTGCATTCTGCGGCTGATCTGCTGTTCTCAAACTTCCGAGCATAGAGGTTCTGGCTGTGCAAAACTGAATATAGCCCTTACCGAGCCCAGACGGCTCTTTGAATTTCACTTCGATAATCTGATCGTAAAAAATCCGGGTCTCGCCGCGCAGCGCTTTGTGAATCCAAAGGTTATGATTGCCGCGGTTTATGGATATGTATTTATCGGTTATAATTACTTTTGTGCTTGGATTTTCAAAATAAATCTCGTTTTCCACTCTGAATGTCCTTTCTCGATAGTTTAAATAATATATTTGCCTGTATTTTCAAAATAGCACATTTTATTTCATTAAGCAACAGAAAAACAAAAAAATATATAAAAATCAAGTAAAAAAACAAAAATAATGAAATTTAGGAGATTTTGGTAAAATTGGAAATATTTACCTGTTGAACATGCGGATAGAGATGTTGTATTGTAGAAATGGAAAATATTACAAGTTATTACAATATTTTTCGGGGTGTTGACTTTAATAGAAAACAGGCTTATTCTATATATAGAATAAATGTTCTATCGAACAAAGGAGAGCACCGAAATGAGTACAATGACTTACAAATACTATGTATCACTTATTAATAAAATAACAGAGTTATCTGATGCGGAGTTTATTTCTCTTCTGAATGAGAGTTCTTTTTTATTGAATCAACAATATCATTCAAAAGTTTCAGCTGAGTATCATCAAGCTGGGAAATCGATGAAATAAATTCTTGTTTTTCTTTACTGATTTTAATGTCTCGCTCAGTTTCATCAAAAGCCCAAAAATCTAATGATGTATTAAAAAAGGAGGCAAGTTTTTTCAAAGTGCTAAGTCTTAAGTCGTCAAAACCTTTTTTATACCAACCATCAATTGTAGTATAAGGAATACCACAAGCTTTTGAAAGTGTACTTTTATTTAGCCCGTTTTTATTCATCAAATAATTTAATTTATCAATAAAGTTCATCCGTATCACCTAATGAATTTAATTTGTGATTTTATAATAACACGAAGATAATTAAATAGCAAGAAAAAAATTACCCCTTTACGTAAATTTTTATTGACAAATTACGCAAAGGGGTATATAATTGCCATGAAAGTTACCCGTAGGGGTAATAAAAAAGGAGGGATATTATGTATAAAAATTTGGCAGCTACTTTGAATTCAGAAGGAATATCAAAAAAGCAATTTTGCTTAATTTTGGGTATATCTGAAAAATCTTATGATAACAAAATCAATGGCGTAACGGATTTTACATATTCTGAATTCAAGAAAACTATGGTTCTTTTATCAAAATATAATGCTGATTACCTCTTTAAAAAATCTGACGATTAATAAAACAACTAAAGTAATAGTTGTTACTCAAATTTGGTCAAACTCTAAATTCAAACTTTGTTTGAAGGTACAGGAGAAATATGAAAACAGATAAAATCCCAGAATACTTAGCGGCAACATTAATCTATTTACTGCCTGAAAAAGAGATAAGTTTTTCAGATGTAGAAGACATTCTAAATGAGACATTATCTATATTTAAATCTATGCCTTTAGACATCAAGTTTAAGATCAGGAGGTGAGTTGAATGATAATATCACACAACTATGATGAAGAAATACAACGGCTGAAAGAGCTTAAAGCCCTTGCTGATGAGGTCAATGCCGTTGAGCTTGACAAGCTGTTTGTAACCGCCGAACAGATTGCAAAAGCCTTGCAATGCAGTGAGCGCAGAGCAAAGGAGCTTATGAGATCGCCGGGTTTTCCAGCAATTGACTTGGGCGGAAAACCTGTTGTGAATGTTTTTGCTCTTGCAGAATATACACAAAATAGGATTGAATATTCAGATATCAAGAGAGGTAAAAAATGACAGATAAACTCATTGATTTTCAAAAAAGGGACGATAAATATACATATATCGCACTGTGTTCAGATGAAAAGTTTTTAAGAGAATCTGCTGTGGACTTTGTGAAAGCAACCGCACATAAATTGAACATCAAGCCTTTTGAGCTGTGCGGATATTTAACGGGTTATTTTTTAGGCGACCATCTTTTCAAAAAAGAATAATACAAGACAGGAGGGTAAAAATGCCGATCAAAGAAGATTGCTGTTATTTAAAATTGCCAAAAGGGAGCGGACGGCGCAGCTGTATGATTTTGAAAACAATGATCTGCAAAGAGCGCGACTGCCCGTTCTATAAAACCTTTGAAAAATGGCAGGAGCAGGACAGGAAATATGGTCATAAGTTAAAAAGGGAGGTACATAAATGATCGGAGCATTAGGAATGCTTGGCGCGTTAGCCGTTGCCGCAGTGCCGGCAGGGATAATCGGCAAAGCGCTGGACAAGCATATTCGCCGCCGAGAGCGTGAGGCACGCAGGGAGCAGGCAAGGCAGGAGCAGGCTGAAATCGCCGCCTTATATAAAGAAGTTATTTTAAAACAGATCAGAGGTGATATATAGAAATGACAAGTCTGGTTATTGATATTGTGTGTGGCATAGTGCTGATATCCTCGATTCACATAGGATTTGGAATGATCGGAAAGCACAATATGGAAACGGTGCTCCGGCAGGATGAATCAGAAAAGGTCGAGCGGTACCGCAAGCTGCTCGAGGACAAGCAGAAACAGATCGAATTTTACATTAGCCGCTGCCGTGCATTGGAAAAGAAAGCGGAGCTGCTCGAGGAGGAGATCACCAAATTCAGGATAAAAAAATAAGCCGCAGAGCGAGACCCTGCGGCAAAGTTTATCGGAGCGATAAACCCAATCCGTTTATAAGTTTACACTCCGAAAATAAAAATGTCAAGGAGTTATTTAAAATGGCAAAAGAACCGGAAAGAAAAGCATACGGCGAATTCGGGCACGTGCTGCTGTCTGATGAAGAACTTGCTAAGCTTCAGCAGAAATACCCGAATCAGTATCTTCAATACATAGAGAAGGTGGACGGCTATGTGGATTCCGTCGGCAAAAAGTATAAAAAATACTATTCCACGATTCAAAACTGGATAAGGCGCGACAGGGAGCGCACAAAGCCGAAACCGCAATCCGGCAATATAAGCCGTGCGCCCACATATGACCTGGAGCAGATCAAGCGGGACGCGCGTAATAATACGGAAATCAAGTATTAGGAGGGTATATGCGGAAGAAAACAGAATTGACGGAGCAGCAGGCTGTGATCGAATGGTGCGAGTGGATGTCTGCGCAGTATCCGGAACTGAAAACGATATATCATATCACAAACGAGGGCAAGCGCAGTAAATCACAGGGCGCCGCTCTTGTGGCTGCCGGACTGAAAAAGGGTGTTCCGGATCTGTGCCTGCCCATATCCCGCGGCGGATATAACGCGCTGTATATCGAGATGAAAAAGAGCAGGAAAGAGCATTGTACCAAGGAGCAGCAGGAATTTCAAATACTGCTCGCGGAGCAGGGTAATTTCTGTTGTGTGGCGCACGGCTTTGATGAGGTTAAGGAATATATTGAGCGATATATAAAAATGCCGAAAGGCAGGGTTGTTTATGACTAAAGAAGAAGCTGACCTCGCCCAGCGCTATAACGTGGGCGTGATGATAAAAGAGCCGGAGTATGAGGGTAAAATGCTTTTTATCAAAGAGTTCATACGCTGGAGAGATCCGAGACTGAATAATCAGTTCGCCTATTCGCTTGTTTTGTGGAACAAGAACGAGCCAAGGCACAGCCTTGTTCAGATTGATATCGGGAAAGTGGAGATCATGACCGGCTTTAAGCAGTTTATTGATAGCAAACTGAAAGAACGCGCCGATAAACAGGCGGTGGAAAGTTTAAAAAGGAGTTAAAGCTATGACAGAGAAAATCAAGCAGGCTATCGCCAAAGTAGACAGCGAGGCTGAAAAGATCAATACGGATATGGCTAAGGTCATATCCTCTCATATTATAAGCACCTATCTTAAATCCGACAGCAACGCCGATTGTGTCCTGAATCAAAAGAAAACGCTTCAGGACTGTCTTGGGAAAATCACAGAAAAAGCAAGAGGTTTAGCGCAGAATAATGCCGCAATGGTTGAGGATATAACGGTTTACGGCTGGGTTGAGGAATATTACGGCTTTGCAGTCGACTGCACGGAAAATAAGATCATAGATCTGCTTGATTTTGTGTGAGGTAAACGAATGGGAAACAGAAAAAACCAGCTCACACAAAAAGAAGCGGACAAGATCTTTCAAAGGCTGAAAAAGAAAGCGCAGCCCTCCGAGAAACTTAAAAAATATGTCCACAACACACTGCTTGCGGATCACCATTATATGTTTCAGTTCAAGGCGGGTCGGCAGAGATTCGGCCATTGCTCCGCTTGTGGAAGTGATTTCAATCTTGAAACGAAAACGATGCGAACCGTAACGCCGGATGATGAAATACGGTTGTGTGCAAAACACGGAGAAAAAGTGTGCTGCCCGGTCTGCGGCAGAACCGTTACAAAACGGTATGCCGGATATCCTCACAAGAAGATATATGCTATGGCCGGTGAGTGCAGAGTAGAAAAAAACGGCGCTCTTGTCATATACACATATACATTCAGCTATGACTATAACCGCAGCTTCAGAGCAAAGCAGGAGTGGTGCCTGGAGCAGATCTGCTACTTTGATATCCGCAAGTATTTTCAATTACTGTACGGGTATGGAGTCCGGGCATACACAGGAGATAAATATTCAAACGAATTGAACTTCACAGCCACGCAGTCAGTTGTTGATATTTTCGACTATTCAAAATATTTTAAAGAAGGCTTTCACCTTATCGGTTTTAAAGAGGCGCTTGAGAAAAGCAATTTGAAATACAGCTGTGCGGATAGGCTGTTGAAATTAAATGCATCCTTTCAGCTGGTAAGTTATCTTAAATTCTATTGTTCTTATCCGGTGATAACGGAAAGGCTTGTGAAAGAAGGACATGCCGGTATTTTAATGAGTTATATAAACGGCGGAGCAAGAGGTCTGTTCAAATTCAATAAGCAGACGGTACCGGAATTTTTCGGCTTGGATAAAGAATACTATAACTTTCTGCGCGGTCTGAGCGTTCAGCCTGTAAACAGCAGTCAGCTGCGAACACTTCAATTTATGAAAAGAAACGGCATACCTGCTTTAGAAGAATATTTTGATTTTGTGTCAGCAGCTTTGAACTATAAAAAAGAGCTAGAGCTACTGCTTAAATTCAGAAGCTTCAGGAAATGTGTGTCATACGTAAAGAAACAGAGTCTGCTCTGCGGCTGTGCTTATAACTACGCGACAAATGTAACGCATAACTTTTTTATGACCTACAGCGACTATGTTTCGGCAGGAAAGAGATTAAACTACGACTTCACAAGTGAAAGCGTCGTATTCCCTCAGAATATCAGTATCGCGCATCAGGAGCAGATCGAGTTTGAGAGACAGCAGGAGCTTGAAGAGGAAAAGCGGAAATACAAGAACTTTGGCAAGCGGCTGAAGCAGCTTAAGAAGAAGTATACCTTTTCAGACGGAAAGTTTCTGATACGACCGGCGGAGAGCTCAGACGAACTGCTTGCAGAGGGTAACGAGCTGCATCACTGTGTATACAGCTGTTACAAGGACAGTTACATGAAAGGTGACACGGATATCCTGTTTATCCGAAACTGTCAGGAGCCGGACAAGCCGTTTTACACCTTAGAATACAGAAACGGGCATATCGTTCAGTGCAGGACTTATCACAATGAAGAGCGTACCCCGGAGATTTCTGCCTTTCTGGATGATTGGCAAAGCTTTCTGAAAACCAATAAAGCACAGCATAAAAAGCGGGAGGTTGCATAATGAATAACGAACTTACAAGAGACAGAAATTCAGAAGCCTTTTATTTACATAACAGAATCCTTGCCAACGGTAAGACGGTACAGACTGCACTTATCGATATGTGCAGGGACCTTAAGATGATGAAAGACAAGGAGCTTTTCAGAGAACTCGGATTTGATGATTTTGAGCAGTATGCGGAGCAGGCCTGCGGGATCAAACGCAGGCAGGCTTATTCATATATAGCAGCATATGAAAAGCTCGGCGAGAGCTTTTTGAAAGAAAACGCTGCGCTCGGCATAACCAAGCTGGAGCTCATATCACAGATCTCATCCTATGAAAGAGAGGAATTTCTTGAGGAAACGGATGTTGAAAACGTCTCTACCCGGGAATTAAAGCAGCAGGTAGATGAGTTTAAAAATCGTGTTGAACAGCTCACGCTTGATCTGACGGAAAAGGAAAGCATCAATCATGAGCTTGAAGATCAGATTAAGGCGCTGGAAGCCAACCTCAACAGCACGCCTATAACTGCGGTCACTGATGAAACGGCAGTAGAAAATGCTGTTAAGGAAGCTGTTGCCAAGGCGGAGGAAACAGCTAAAGAAAAGATTGCCGATCTCAAAAAGCAGCTTTTTGATGAAAAGAAAAAGAGAAAAGCGCAGAAGGACGAAACCGAGGCTACTGTTAAAGCGGCTAAGGAAAAGGTTTTAAAAGAGGCAAATGAAAAGATAGATAAAATGCTTGCTGAAAAAAACGATCTTGAGGAAAAGCTTGGCAAAGCGCTGAAATCCGCTAAGGCTGCAAATGCCGATGAGGATCTCACTGCGGTGCGTTTTCTGTTTACGCAATTGCAATCGACTGCAAGCAGGATCACAGGTCATCTTGTGAAGCTGAAAGATAAAAACCCGGAGCAGGCGGAAAAACTGAAAACCGTAATGTGTAAAACGCTTTTCAAGATATCGTCAACTATGGAGGATGAAATATGAAAGTATACGAATTAATGGAAGAATTATCGAAGTATCCGGCAGGGTTTGAAGTGCAGATCAACGGCTGTTTAACGCTTGCCGAATTAACGAACAGCACGGAGGTTGATGTGGATGAAGACGGAAAATCTCTATATTCAATCGGCGGTCCTTGCAGCGATGTTGACGGTACTGAAAGTGTTATTTTGTATTTTTAAGGAGGCACAGCAGGAATGCCTAAAGGATTTATAGAGGTTACGGACACTGCAATTAACGCACCTTGTCTGGTAAATATTGACTGGATAGAAACGGTTGCTGGTAATTGGATTGATCTTGCGTTTTCTACTTCAGGAGCTCATTCACGACATTATATTAGTTGCGAAGAAACTTATGAAGATATCAAGCAGAAAATCAAGGAGGCACAGCAGGAATGACAACGCAGGAAGCAATTGACATCTTATATAAATCAGTTCCAGAGGCTATTAGTGAGAATTATGAATTGCCTGCACTAATTGGCAGAGTTAAAGAAGCAATAGAAAAGCAGATACCTAAAGAACCGTTGAAAATTAAAGCGAGCAAAGATGTAAATTTAGGTGCAGCAATATTTAAAGCAGGTTCGACTGTTTATAAATGTTCTCATTGTGAAAGTTTTATACTTCGTTCAAGCAAATATTGTAATAAATGCGGACAGGCTTTAGATTGGAGGGATGAAAAATGAATAGTGAAAGACTAACAATGCACGCGCTTGACGGTGTTTGTTTAATTGTCAATGCCGACAATGAGCAAGAAGCGCAGCAGGAATTTATGGATAAGTTTAAGAAGGCTTGCAATAAACTCGCTGAGTTAGAGGATAAACTTGAAAATGGAGTGCTTATTGAACTGCCTTGCAGGGTTGGAGATAGATTATATCGTCCTGTTGTTGATTACATTAGCGAAGAAACTGTAATGATGATTACTCAGCGTTTTTTAAAAAACGAATCAGTTGCAACATTGCATACAGAGTATTCAACTTATGATTTAAAGGAAATGGGTGATCTATATTTTCTCACTAAATCCGAAGCAGAACAGAAATTAAAGGAGTTGAAAGAAACGGCTAAATTAAAACCGTGTCCGTTTTGCGGTGCCAAAGCGACCATAATAACCAATGCACACGAATTAAAAAAATGTGCGAATTTTGATTACGATAATTGTCCTTGTAATGAATATGAAGGCGGTTCTTGTAGCTATTATACCATTGTTTGTAGTGTAAATAATGATGGCTGTGGTGCATCTTCAGGCTACTATCCAACAATAGAGCAAGCCATCAATGCTTGGAATAGGAGAACTGAGAAATGAATATAAACGAAGCAAAAAAATTAGGCTTGCGCCCTTGCGTAGTAAGAATAGTAAAAGAAAAATACAAGGCATATTTTCATCAGTGGGAAAATTTCAGTCGACCATTGGCAGCATCACTTCTTAAAGGCGGCGCGCCGGCGGGTATTTTTGTTCAGACTTTTGGGATCGTTGAAGACGCCGAAACAGGACAGATCTTTAAGTGCGTTCCATCAGATATTCGATTTGTTGATGAATTTGTAAACCAATCTGACGGATTATCTGCAGATCAGATTGTTGTTGACGAATTTACAGATGAAATAAAAGGGTAGTAACCATGATGAAAAAACAATACATATTTCCGCTGATCTTAATAGTGCTTGATGTTGGTGCAGCTTTGGTTTATCTGAAGCATAAAAACATCAGAATGACAATATACTGGCTTGCAGCTGCTGTGTTGAATGCTGCTGTAACATTTCGATGATTAATGGAGGTACACGAATGAAAGGATATAAAGGATTTTATCCTGGGCTGATCTGTGAGCCCGATAGTGAGCATAAAAAGCAATACGCTGAAAATACAGTTTACGAAGAAGACAAGGCGGAATGCTGTAAAAGCGGCATGCACTTCTGCAAATATCCGCTTGATGTATTTAATTATTATGCCCCATCAACTAAAAGAGGCGTGTCGGAATATGCGGAGGTTGAAGCACTGGACGAGCCTGTAACTGATGATGAGAGCAAGCATTGCTCAAAGAAATTGAAGATTGGTGCGAAAATTGGGATTCCGGCGCTGGTACAGGCAAGCGTGGAATACATAAAGAATAACAT
>UQDP01000021.1 GCA_900539845.1 uncultured Oscillospiraceae bacterium
GCTTGCTTGCTTGCTTGCTTGCTTGCTTGCTTGCTTGCTTGCTTGCTTGCTTGCTTGCTAACATTGTCGCAACTGCCGTCATTTTTGTCAAGCCCTTTCGAATCAATTTCGTAATTTAAGCATACCATAAAACCTGCGGGTTTTCAATCTTTTTTTGAAATCAAGAAATCATACGGTTTCTTTACACAAGGGCTGATGAAAAACGACTTTATTTCATGATCAGATTTTGGTTTTGAGCATAGGAGCAAGATATTTTGCGGTATAGGATTTTTTACATTTCACCAACTCTTCCGGCGTACCCGCTGCAACGATCCTGCCGCCGCCTTTGCCGCCCTCGGGGCCGAGATCGATAATATGATCCGCCGTTTTAATAACATCCAGATTATGCTCTATAACGAGCACTGTATTTCCGCTGTCCACAAGTGCGTTGAGCACATTGATCAGCTTGTGCACATCAGCGGAATGCAGCCCTGTTGTGGGCTCATCCAGAATATAGATCGTTTTCCCCGTTGAACGTTTCATAAGCTCAGTGGCAAGCTTCACGCGCTGCGCTTCGCCGCCCGAAAGCGTGGTAGCCGGCTGACCGATCTTGATATATCCCAGACCCACATCGGATATGGTTTTCAGCTTTCTGTAGATCTTTGGCTGCTGTTTAAAGAATTCAAGACCCTCGTCAACCGTCATTTCCAGCACTTCATATATATTTTTGCCCTTAAATTTCACTTCAAGCGTTTCGTGATTATATCTTCTGCCGGAGCACACCTCGCAGGGCACATAAATATCGGCAAGGAAATGCATTTCTATCTTGACGATACCGTCGCCCTGGCATGCCTCACAGCGACCGCCTTTAACATTGAAAGAAAATCGATTTGCCTTATAGCCACGCATTTTCGCATCGGGCGTGGAGGCAAAAAGCTCTCTGATATCATTGAAAACGCCTGTGTAGGTTGCAGGGTTGGAGCGAGGGGTGCGCCCGATCGGAGACTGATCTATATCTATGACCTTATCTAGAAATTCCGTGCCTTTTATCTTTTCAAATTTTCCCGGTCTTTTTCTTGCGTTGTTCAGTTCGTTTGCAAGATATTTGTAAACGATCTCATTCACAAGGCTTGATTTGCCAGAGCCGGAAACACCCGTTACGGCAACGAATTTACCGAGCGGTATCTCAACATCAATTTTTTTCAGATTGTTTTCAGCCGCACCGAAAACCGTGAGTTTATGACCGTTGCCGGTACGCCTTTTTTCGGGGACGGGTATTGCTTTTTTTCCCGAAAGATACTGTCCTGTTATGGAATTCTCGCAGGCGATGATATCGTCCACCGTGCCTGCCGCGATCAGCTCACCGCCATGCACGCCTGCTCCGGGACCTATATCAACGATATAATCGGCAGCGTGCATGGTATCCTCATCATGTTCAACAACGATGAGCGTATTGCCAAGGTCACGAAGATGACGCAGCGTGCCGAGAAGCTTATCGTTATCACGCTGATGAAGTCCTATGGACGGCTCGTCCAGAATATAAAGCACACCCATAAGGGAAGAACCGATCTGCGTTGCAAGGCGGATACGCTGCGCCTCGCCGCCCGAGAGCGTTGCCGCCTCGCGCGCGAGAGAAAGATAATCAAGACCTACGGAATTGAGGAATGTAAGCCTTTCCTTTATCTCTCTGATGATCAGATTTCCGATAAGCTGTTCCTTTTCCGTGAGCGCAAGATGATTGATGAAATCCAGTTCCTCAGAAATGGACATACAGCAGAATTCATAGATATTCTTGCCGCCAACGGTTACGGAAAGGCTTGTGGGCGAAAGGCGCGCGCCCTTGCAGTCCGGGCAGCGTGAAGCGACCATCACGGATTCGATCTCCGCCCTTGCCCATTCGGAAGTTGACTCGTCATAACGGCGCTTCAGGTTATTGATAACGCCCTCAAAATCATTGGTATACGTTCCCGAACCGTAAGCCGTCACTCTTTTCATTTTTATCTTTTTGCCGTTCGTGCCGTAAAGAAGAGCGCGCACGCCGTCCTTCGGCAGCATTTCAACGGGCATATCGAGCGAGAAGCCGTATTCCTTGGCTATCGCTTCAAAATACATTCTGGCTATTGACGAACCGTCCGCGACATTCCAGCCGCTTGCTTTGATAGCGCCCTGATTGATGGAAAGCTTTTTATTCGGTATCACAAGGCTTTCATCGATCTCCATAAAAGTGCCGAGACCCGAACAGCGTTTACAGGCTCCGTACGGATTGTTAAAAGAAAACATTCTGGGACTCATTTCCTCGATGGAAACGCCGTGCTCCGGGCAGGCATAATCCAGCGAGAACAGTTCGTCGCCCTTATCAATGATATTGCAGATGACTATGCCCTTTGAAAGATGTGTGGCTGTTTCAATGCTGTCCGCAAGGCGGCTCCTGATACTTTCATTTACAACAAGGCGGTCAACAACGATCTCGATAGTATGCTTTTTGTTTTTATCCAGCTTTATCTCTTCAAAAAGGTCATAGATGCTGCCGTCTATACGGACTCTTGCATAGCCGGATTTGCGCGCATCCTCAAGTTCCTTTGTGTACTCGCCCTTTCTGCCGCGCACGATCGGCGCCATGATCTGGATCTTAGTGCCGTCTTCGTAAGAAAGGATCTTATCGACAATCTGATCAACCGTCTGCTGTGTGATCTCCCTGCCGCAGACCGGGCAATGCGGAATGCCAATTCTGGCGTACAGCAGTCTTAAATAATCATAGATCTCCGTAACCGTGCCTACGGTCGAACGCGGATTTTTGGAAGTGGTCTTCTGATCAATTGAAATTGCCGGACTTAAGCCCTCTATATAATCCACATCCGGCTTTTCCATCTGACCGAGGAACTGGCGCGCATAGGAGGAAAGACTTTCAACATAGCGGCGCTGACCCTCGGCATAGATCGTATCAAACGCAAGGCTCGATTTGCCGGAGCCGGAAAGACCCGTAAACACAACAAGGCTGTCTCGGGGTATCTCAACATCTATATTCTTCAGGTTATGTTCTCTTGCTCCCTTAACGATGATATTTTTGTTCAAATCCATTCACCTTTTCATTCACTTCATATTTTTCAGTTCGTTGATTTTATCGCGCAGGTAAGCCGCGTGCTCAAATTCAAGCAGTTTTGCCGCCTCTTTCATCTCCGCAGTAAGCTTCTGAACAAGAGCGTCGCGCTCACGCTTTGACATATGCTTTTTACTTCTGCCCTCGACCTTTTCTTTTGAGGTGATCTCGAGCACGTCGCGCACACTCTTTTTAATGGTTTCGGGCGTTATACCATGCGCTTCATTATACTTTTCCTGAATAGCTCGGCGGCGCGCCGTTTCAGATATCGCGCGCTCCATAGACGGTGTGACACTGTCCGCGTACATAATGACTTCGCCGTTCGCGTTTCTTGCCGCTCTGCCTATCGTCTGCACGAGCGAGGTCTCGGAACGCAGGAAGCCTTCCTTGTCTGCGTCAAGGATTGCCACGAGCGATACTTCGGGAATATCAAGCCCCTCTCTGAGCAGATTGATGCCGACGAGTACATCAAACTCCCCTAAGCGAAGATCACGTATGATCTCCATTCTTTCGATTGTGTCCACATCGTGGTGCATATACCGAACCTTTATGCCGAAGCCCTCAAGATATGAGGTCAGATCCTCCGCCATCGCTTTTGTCAGAGTAGTCACGAGCACACGTTCGCCGCGCTCGGTTCTGATATTGATCTCTGAAACCAGATCGTCCATCTGGTCGTCGGTCGGCTTTACGGTTATGATCGGGTCAAGCAAACCAGTGGGACGTATGATCTGCTCTACGATCTGCGTGGAATGCTCTTTCTCAAAATCTCCCGGCGTAGCCGAAGTGAAAATCACCTGATTCACCTTGCCGTAAAATTCATCAAACATCAAAGGTCGGTTATCAAACGCGGACGGCAGACGAAAGCCATATTCAATAAGGCTTGCCTTTCTGCTGTGGTCGCCGCCGTACATTCCCCTGACCTGCGGCAGCATCACATGGCTCTCGTCGCAGAAAAGCAGAAAATCATCGGGGAAATAATCAAGCAGTGTGAACGGAGCTTCGCCAGGTTTTCTTCCGCTCATAACGGCGGAATAGTTTTCAATGCCCTTGCAAAAGCCCGTTTCCTGAAGCATCTCTATATCGTTCATCGTGCGCTCTTTTATCCTCTGCGCCTCAAGGAGCTTTCCTTTTTTCTCAAAATATTTGACCCGCTCCGTCATCTCGTCATATATTTTATTCAGCGCCACTTTCATTTTTTCAGCGCCTACAACATAATGCGAAGCCGGGTAGATACACGCGTGAGAGAGTATTCCCTCCACCTTGCCGGTGAGCGGATTGATCTCTGCTATCCTGTCTATCTCATCGCCGAAGAACTCGACCCGTATGGCGCTGCCCGAAGAGCCAGCCGGAAAGATCTCAACGGTATCCCCACGTACTCTGAATTTGTTTCTCACAAAATTTATATCGTTTCTTTCATACTGAATGGAAACAAGCTTTGAGATAAGCGCGTCACGCGGATATTCAGCGCCGCTGCGCAGAGAGATGACCATATTGCGGTAATCTATAGGGTCGCCGATCGAATAAATACAGGAAACAGACGCAACAATGATCACATCGCGCCTTTCGGAAAGCGCCGCCGTTGCACTGTGGCGCAGCTTGTCTATCTCCTCGTTCACGGCGCTGTCCTTTTCAATATAAGTATCCGTTGTGGGAACATACGCCTCCGGCTGATAGTAGTCATAATAGGAGACGAAGTATTCAACGGCGTTTTCCGGAAAAAACTCCTTGAATTCCGAGCAGAGCTGCGCTGCAAGCGTTTTGTTGTGCGCAAGCACAAGGGTGGGTCTGTTTACCTTTTCAATGATATTCGCCATGGTAAAGGTCTTGCCGGAACCTGTAACGCCCATCAGCGTCTGCTCTCTGTCCCCTCTCATCACGCCTTTTACAAGCGCATCTATCGCCTGCGGCTGATCGCCGGTAGGCTTATATTCACTTACGAGTTTAAAACGGTCCATAAAAAATTTTTCCTTTATTCATCGCATTCGGAGTTATTATAGCATAAAAAACAAAATTACTCCACCCCTTGCGGCAAAGTAATTCCGAAAAAATAAAGGCATATAAAATTGAAATTTTTGGATAGTTTTATCAGTAAATGAATTCACATATGCTAAAATAAGAACACAAATAACATCCCTACATCAAACGATCTAAAAAATTGAACATAAAATAAAGAATAACGGCTTTAGTACATCATAATATTTACATTTTGAAAATAATAATATATAATGACCTTATGAAAGCTATGACCATAACGGAAAATGACGCAGGTCAGAGACTGGACAGACTGATATCAAAAGTCTTTCCCTCGCTGCCGCGCGCGCTGATGTATAAGGAAATCAGAAAAAAGAATATCAAGGTAAACAGAAAGAGGTGCGAGCCGGATTATAAAGTGAATGTCGGAGACTTGGTTGAGCTTTATATCAAGGACGAACTGCTTGAAGAAAAAAAGTTCTACTATGACTTTATGCGCGCCCCCAAAGATATTCATATTATTTATGAAGATAAAAACCTAATGCTCGTTGACAAAAAGCCGGGACAGCTCTGCCACCCAGACGGCAGCGAGTACATAAACACACTGATTTCCGCCGTTAAAAGATACCTTTATGAAAAAGGCGAATGGAAACCGGACGGCGATTCCTTTTCACCGGCGCTTGCCAACAGGCTGGACAGAAATACGGGCGGAATAATCATAGCCGCGAAAAACGCCCGGGCACTCAAAGCACTGAACGACGCAATTAAAAACAGGAATATAGAAAAGCATTATCTTGCCGCTGTTCACGGGCACTTTGAAAAGGAAAACGACACACTGACCGCTTATCTTGCAAAAGATGAGAGCAAAAACAAGGTGAGCATTTCGGAAAAAGAGATTCTGGGCGGCAAAAAAATAGTTACAAAATACCGTGTGCTGGATCGTTATGACAGAAAGACACTGCTGGACATAGACCTGATCACCGGAAGAACGCACCAGATCAGAGCGCACCTTGCGCACATCGGTCATCCGCTGATAAACGATGGAAAATACGGCAGGGAAGCCGGGCGATTCCGGCAGGCTTTATACAGCTACCGGCTTATTTTCTGCACCAAAGCTTACAGGGAGCTTGCATATCTGGATTCAAAAGAATTCACGGTTAAAAACTGTGAAGTATACAAAAAATTCAAGGAGAGATCATACTGATGAAAGATAAATTTATAAGAGTCATTTCGCCCGTTTCCACGGCAATCGTGGCAATTCTTGACGCGGCTGTGCTCGGCTACGGCATATTTGCGGTTATAAAATTAATTGAGAATATCAGCGGAATGTCCGTCATTTTCGCAGTTCTGGAGGTCGCGGCAATCGTTGTAGCCGTTCTGGTTTCAAAGGAAGTGCTTTCAAACGGCGTTATCTTCAGTGATGACGAGGCGGAATTCACGGGAGTTGACGATAACAACATTATTACCTATGATTCCGTAAAATCTATTGAGGCATACAAAGATACTGCCGCAAGCCTGACAAAAAATTTTGATATGCGCCACTCCCTTTTGATATTCACGCTGGAGGGCAAAAAAATCAACACCATTGATCTGGGGCTTGTTACAAATAAAACGCTCAACACCATTCTTGATGAATTCAGAACGCGGGCAAATGCAGAGAGCATCAGCTTCACGCAAGTAAAAAAAGCGGACATTTTTTCAAAAGATAAGAAAGACAAAAAAGAGAAAAACGAAACTGATGATAAAGAAACGGCTGAAGAAAAAGCAGATGAATAAGAATGAACAAAGAATGTATTTTTTATACAAGGAACCGTAGGCGGCAACGGTTCCTTTCTTTTTGGAAATTTTTAAATTTATAATGTCTTAACAGAATCTTAACAGAAAGCAAGCAATAATATTATAAACTGATATAAAATAACGGATCGCAGAAGTGAAAATCAGAGGAGAAAATTATGGGCGAATTTCGTGTTTTATTTCAAAACTGCCTTTGGTTATTTATAATCGGCGGAGCACTGGGAGTGCTTATTGAAGGATTATGGTGGCGTTATCGCTACGGTTTCTGGCAGGCGCACACAACGCTTCTTTGGTCGCCACTGTGCACCATTTACGGGTTCGGCTGTGCCGGATGCTATGTGGGTACGCTTTTGTTCCGAGAACAAAGCATTATTATTCAGTTTTTGACATTCGGGATCATCGGCGCATTGGTTGAATACATCGGCGGCGCGCTCGTATTTTACGGACTCGGTATGCGTGCCTGGGATTATTCGGATACGTTTTTGAATATTAAGGGCTTTGTAAATTTGAAAATGGCATTTGTATGGGGCTTTTTCGGCACGGCTTTTCAGCTTCTTATGCCGGCACTGAACAGACTGTTTTCCTATATGGGAAAAAACATGTGGTGGCACACCATCTTGTTTTTAACAATATTTTTGATTGCGGACACCATATTCACAAGTATCGTTTTGTACCGCTGGAGCAGACGGCACAAGGGTATTGAAGCGCAAAGCAGATTTCTTCGTTTCATTGATTCCAGATATCCCGATGAAAAGATGGAGAAACGCTTCAACAACTGGTATTTTACCGATACCGGCAGTCCTGATACAGCAAGAACAAAATCCTTCAAAGAAACAGCATAAATAACAAAAGGCATAAAAAAATCCGTCTGACCGAAAATTAAGGTTCAGACGGATCTTTTATTATAATCAATTTCATACACTGCTAACTCCGATAAAAACGGAATGTAAGACCCGCGTCACTGAAAGAAAGAGAAACGGGTAGCAATTCTTTATCCGTTTCCAGTGTAAACGCGCCGAGCGCGGTCTCCCCTTTTACCAAAAAACCATCCTTTGTGGTTTGGGGCTGGAGATCGCCGCTGCCATTTATATACTGAACAACATCATAGATTGCGATTGCAGGATTTGTCGGGTCAAAGTTTTTATTGTTCTGCGTAAAATCCATATCTTCATAAGACATGGTTACGCTCTTGCCGTTATAGGTTATGACAAGACCTGCCGCGGAAGTGGACTGAACCGTAACCGTGACCGCATCTGAACTGCTGACCACAGAACATTCATATGAAAAATCGTTCCAACTGACCGCAGCGTTGAGCGAAAAGCCGCTTACAGTCTGACCTCCCTTTTCCGCCTTGCAGCCAACAAGCAGGATCGGAAACAGCATCAGCAGCAAAAAAAGCTTTTTCAATCAAGATCATTCCGTTATTCAAATTCGCTCATAAGCGCGCCGAGCAGCTCAAGCATATCTTCAACAGTCATTCCGCGTGTGCTGATCTCTGATGCGGTTATATCTCCGCATCTGCCATGAATATAAACGGCGCATTTTGCGGCGCTGTAACAATCCATTCCCTGGGCAATAAACGAGCCGATCATACCCGTCAGCATATCGCCTGTGCCGCCCATTGCCATCCCGGGATTCCCGGTTGTATTTACAAATACCGAATCACCGTTCGTTACAACGGTATTCGCGCCTTTTAAAACAAGCACGCAGGAATTGCTCTTTGCAAATGCCCTTGCACATTCGATTCTGTCTGACTCCACCTCGGCAACACTTCCGCCGATAAGGCGAGCCATCTCACCGGAATGAGGCGTGAGCACCAGCGGCGCGTGAGCGTTCTTTAATACATCTATATTCGCCAGTATGGAATTTATGCCGTCAGCGTCAAGTACAACAGGCACCTCGCATTCCCGTATGACCTGATTGACGATGACCTGCGTATCGTCGTTATTTCCGAGACCGCAGCCGAGCGCAACACAGTCCGCCCATTTCAGCTCCTCCAAAATTCGGGTAAGCCCGCCCATGGAAAGCGTTTTATCCTCATTCTCGCTTAAAGGAGCAAATATCGGCTGCATCAAATGCGAGGTCATAACGGGATAAACGGACTTCGGAAACGCACATTTCAAAAGTCCGACTCCGGTTTTCAGCGCTGCTTTTGCGCAGATAACTGCCGCTCCGGGCATCAGATAGCAGCCGCATAGATTGAGCAGATGACCGTTCTGCCCCTTGTTTGCATTAACATTCCTTTTATGAAAACAGCTTTTAACAAAGTTTTTTGTTATGGTAAGTGGTGAACCCGATGTGTAGCAGTCATCGGGTATTCCTATATTGACAACAACGGTTTTGCCGCAGTAATTGTTTGCAGGCGGCAGAACGTGGCAGTATTTCAGGGCCGAGATCGCAATGGTGAGATCCGCTTTTACGGCTTTGAACACTGCGCCTTCAGAAGCATTCGTGCCGCTCGGTGTATCCACGGCAACAACGATTGCTCCGCTGTTATTGACCGCGTTAAAAACACGGTCAAACGGCTCTTTCGGTTCTCCGTGGAATCCGATTCCGAAAATGCAGTCAACGACAAGCACATTGCTTAACTGTGCCTCTTCAAAAGGCACAACCGCAACGCCTGCTTTTTCCGCCTCCTCCAGATACATCTGGGGCTCTTTGATCTGAGGAAATTTATCAGCAATCACGATCTCCGGCACAGCGCCGTACTGCTTAAGCAGCTTCGCGATAACAAAACCGTCTCCGGCGTTTTTTCCGTTTCCGCAGACAACGGAGACCTTTTTGCCGGATATTAAACCGCCGTAATACTCTGTTATTTTTTCAAAGCACTTCTCGCCCGCTCTTTTCATAAGCTGCGCTTCGGAAAAATATCTTTCAAACGCGAGCGTTTCAGCCTCTTTTATCTGTTTTGAAGTTAAGATCCTCATATTTACTCCCACAAAATAACAACGGCAAAAGCATATTCCCCGTCATGGCTTATTGAGACATCACAGTTTCGGAGATCGGCAAAATAGGGCTTCCCTTTGGCGTCATGCAGGAGCTCAACCGTGTTGAGCCGCCTGTTTATGCCCGTGCCGAGCGCCTTGAAAAGCGCTTCCTTTGCAGCAAAGATCCCGGCAAAGCTTTGAGGGGTTCTGCAATATTCACGCTCACACGGCGTAAAAACGCTTTCCAGAAAGTGCGGATTTGCTATGCTTTTTTCGATACGCGAAATCAATACGATATCATTTCCTATTTTAAACATTTATTCACCGATCGGTTTTACAACGAAAGAATTTCTGTAAGACAAAACAAATAATTTGCGGTGCTTTGGCGTGGGTATCGGTCCGCAGGAATTTGAGCCGGCGCCCATCATAAATCCGTCTATCTGCACATTCGTTGTATCATATTCAAGCAGATCCTCTTTATGCGTTGCCTTCGCGCACTGCTGCGCGCTGAAGTGGCTGGCGTTGAAGGTAAAGGGATTTGCGCTTTCAAAGCGCAGTCCCGTTCCGTCTGTATCGGTAATTTCAGCATAATAGGTATTAAATCTCATTCCGCTTTCCTGAGGCATAATATGACGGCTGTGCATTTCGCATACATCAAGCTGATCTTCACGTATAACAGCCTGCTCATGGTAATCCGAAAGAGACTCTGTATCACAGCCGAAATATCTGACCTTTGAAAAGCTCTTCGGCATTTCCACGGAAATACCGAGTCTGGGAACAAACTTGAACGGAAGATGTTTAAAACCATAGTCCACGGCTATTTCGCCGAGCGCATTTACAGTGTATCTAATCTTAAAGGTTCCTGCGTAACTGTATGCAGTGGTCTTAAGGCGGTAAACAGCATTTATGACTACGCAGCCGTCCTGCTTTTCATATGTGCACTTTTTCTTTGACCACGCAAGGTGATCCAGACCGTCTTTGTGCCATATGCGTTTCAAATTCATATCATTGTCAAGCGGAGCGCGGTAAAGATTCGCTGTAAAGCCTCTTTCATTTCCAAGCGGGATCTGGTTGAGCAGCTCCTTTGCGTTATAGATATAGCTTTCCATTTCGCCGGTCGTATAGTTGAAGGTAAGGCTGCCGTTTTTAAAGCCTACTATAATCCTGCCCTGGCTTTCGGAAACGGAAACCGCGTTGCCCGCCGCCGCATTCAGCACATCATTTTCATTTGCAGCATTGTATTTGGCGTTTATTACGATCTGCTCGCGCGCGATCTCCTTCTCACCGTCAAAATACGTAAATACAACCGAAGTGTGCCCTTTTTCGGTCAGCTCAATACTTTTCTTTTCCGATTTCTGAGGCTCTATATCGATTTCAAAAGAGCCGGAATTCGTTTCTTTTCCATCGTTAAGAACGGAATATTCCACTCTGAACTGCGCGTTTTTAAAATAATAATGATTGAAGAATTCAAATTCCGAACCGATCTTGCGCTCTGCTCTGACAGGTCTGTAACACGCTTTCATCTGAAGCGCGCCGATGTGCGGAGTTCTGTCCGGGAAAAACAATCCGTCAACACAGAAATTGCCGTCATGCTTCCATTCACCATGGTCGCCGCCGTAGGTATACTCGTATCTGCCGTCTTCATGATACGCGGCATGATCCGCAAATTCCCAGATGCAGCCGCCCATCATGTTATCGCTTGAATAGAAGAGCTGCACATACGTTTCCAACTCACCTGCGCCGACGCCCATAGCATGCGCATATTCGCACAGATAAAACGGCTTTTCATAATATTTTGACGGCAGACCTCTTCCTGCGGCTATTTTTTTGCAGACGTTCGGCCATGTATACATCTCGGAATGAACATCATAAGACCAGCGTTTTGTGCGGCAAGCGCCTTCATAGTGTATCGGGGTCTTCGTCATTTCTTTCAGCTTATCGTAGCAATAATCCTGGCATCTGTATCCGCCGGATTCATTGCCCATAGACCACATGGTAACAGACGGATGATTTTTGTCGCGCTGATACATTCTGGAGACTCTGTCCCAGAAATGCTCTTTCCAAGCCGGATCTTTTGATATCAGGTTCGGCTTGTTTACCTCGCAGACGCCATGGCATTCGATATCCGCCTCATCCACAACATAAACACCGTACTCATCACAGAGATCAAGAAACATGGGATCGGGAGGATAATGAGAAGTACGCACACAGTTTGCATTGTATTCTTTAAAGATTTTAACGTCCTGTTCCATATCTTCGGCGGTCATCACGTAGCCGGTTTTGGGATTTGTGTCATGATGGTTTATGCCGAGAAGTTTTATTTTTTTATTATTGAAGTAAAAAACATTTCTGTTGATTTCAACATGCTTGAAGCCTATTCTTTTTCGTATGATCTCACAGACCTCGCCGTTAACCGAAAGGGAGAGAATAAGATCATAAAGCTTTGGCGTTTCCGCGCTCCACTCGAGCACGTCAAGCACATCAAAAGTGATCTTATCCACTTTCCCGGGGCATACGTTAATGCTCTTTTCCGCGAGCACATTCTCCCCGTCTTTAATAGCTGCGCTGAAGCACACCTCGTCGCAGATCTTAAATACCGGCAAAACGTCCAGAAGATAGGTTCCGTCCGAATTGTGCTGCGTGCGCGCCTCAAAATCATAAATCGAGTTCTTTGAGGTTTTGGTTATGAAAACATCGCGGAAAATGCCGTTGTTTCTGAACATATCCTGCGCCTCAAGATACGTTCCGTTACACCATTTGTGAACAACGGCAACGACTTCATTTTCTCCGCCGGCAAGAAACGGCGTGATATCGAATTCACTTGTATTATGGCTGCCTTCGCTGTAACCGACATATTTTCCGTTTACAAAAAGGTCAAAACAAGGCGCAACGCCCAAAAACGTAATGATATAATTGCCGTCTATATCGCCGAGCATAAACTTCTTTATGTAAACGCCGACAGGGCAATCGGCCGGAAAATTGGGCGGATCACAATCAAACTGATATCTGGTATTTACATAGTACGGCTTTTCATATCCCGTAAACTGCCAGCAGGACGGAACGGAAATCACATCCGTTTCTTCTATCTCGGTATCAAAGCTTTCGGGCATATCAGAGCGTTTTGCATAGTATTTGAAATTCCATTCGCCCGAAAGAACAGCAACCATGGAGGAATGATAGCGCTCTGTTCTTATATCGGTCTCAAGCATCTCCTTTTCCGAAGAGAAGGGAATAAAATAGGATCTCGGCTCAAGGATATTATCCCTGAACATATTGAAAGTTTTATAATTGTCTTTTTTCAGTTCGTAGATCATAAATACACCTCAAAAAATAACACTGAAAATGGTTCTCATATTCCGAATAATTATAACATAATTAAAACAAATATGTAAATACCTTTACTTATTTATTTTTTTGAGTTAAAATAATTAATAAAGCGCTGTGAAAACGCTGAAAGAAAATGTATAAATTCAGCCTGTTTTAAATATATATTACCAAGGACGGTGAAAGCCTTGATTGGTAATGTAGACAAAAGGTGCATAGAGATAGGCGAATATATAAAGGATACCGGCGCAACGGTCAGGCAGGCGGCATCCGTTTTCGGAATAAGCAAATCCACAGTACATATTGACGTAACAAAACGCCTTCATGACATAGATAAAATCCTTTATGATGAAGTCAAGGCGGTTTTGGAGGAAAACAAGGCGCAGCGGCATATCCGCGGAGGGATTGCCACGCGCGAAAAATACAGCAAAATGAAGAAAAAACAATAGCATCGGAGGAATTTTAAATGAGCATTTCTTTTATTGGCTGCGGAAACATGGCGGGCGCCATCATCAGAGGGATACTATCGGCAAAAGCCGTAATGCCCAAAGAGGTATTTGCGTTTGATACGGACACGGAAAAAGCAGATCAGCTTGCAGGAGAAACCGGCATCTGCATCTGCGAAAGCGCTTCTGATGCTGCTGTATGCGGAGATTATATCGTTCTTGCCGTTAAACCAAATGTAATTGAATCCGTCATTAAGGAAATCGACCCTGCATTACAGGAACAAAAAACGATCGTTTCCATTGCCGCGGGCAAGACCATCGCTTTTATTGAGAGCTGTTTTTCCGAGAAGCACAGAATCATAAGAGTTATGCCCAACATAAACGCCAAGGTAAGCGCTGCCTGCAGCGCGTTCTGCGCAAATGACACAGTACAAAATGAAGATAAAAAGTTTATAAAAAAGATATTCGGCGCCGTCGGAGAGATAACGGAGCTGCCCGAAAGCAGCTTTCCGCTTTTCGGTGTTATAGCCGGATGCGTACCCGCGTTTGCATATATGTTTATCGACGCAATCGCCAGAGCAGGCGTTGAAAACGGAATGAGCAAATCAGATGCTCTGAAATTTTCCGCTCAGGCTGTTCTCGGCAGCGCAAAAATGGTGTTGGAGAGCGATGCGCACCCCTATGAGCTTATCGACAGGGTATGCTCACCCGGCGGAACAACGATCGAAGGCGTTATATCCCTTCAGGCGGACGGCTTTGAAAGCGCGGTACACAATGCCGTAAACAAAGCGGTTGAAAAGGACAGGCTGCTGTAATAAAAAACAAAAATCCCGCAGTGCGTGTGTAAACACCGCTGCGGGATTAAAATTTATGGGGTAGTTTTAAACAAGCATAAAACGGATACAAGCAAAGGTCTATTCTGCCATGGACGTGTTATACAGCACAGGATCACCGTTTGCGATCCAATAATCAAGCGTGAAGCAGTTGGAATCAACGACCAAGCGCACATCAGCGCCCGGAGCCACGTCCGTAGGACGGATCTCACCGCTTGCCAAAGCTGCGTAGACCTCATCATACGCTGCTTTTATTTCCTTTGCTTTTTGCAGCTGCGCTTTCTCCTGCTCCGTTTCCGGTTCTGTTTCAGGCACATCTATGTTTGTCAGATAAATTCCGTTATTGGAACAGTCGCCGACATATGTATATCCGCCTTTAAACTCCTGAAGGCAGGCTTTGACTGCGGAGCCGTAATCCTTAACCGAAGTGGAGATATAGTGATCCCAGCCGGACTGCCAGTTTTCCGCCCCGATCGCAAGCTTATCAAAGCTGTAATTCCAGGTTGCGTCTGAAACGGCATTGCACTCCGGGTTTCCGCCGGCATAAACAACCGATACGCCCTCATTATACATTTTTTCAACAACAGCCTGATAACGGTTCACCATTGTGTAGGTAGTTGTGGGAAAATACTCGTTTTCCATAACGATATCCGTGCTGAAGCCGTCTTCATCGGCGGTTGACCAGTGAGAAAAGATATATCCCTCCTGAGGCACAGCCGCACTGACCGAAACAACGTCATTGGTAACATATGATCCTGAGCCTGTAGATTCTCCGTTGCCGCCCTCGCCGGTAACAACCGTTACATTAAATGTGGGCGCACCGTTTTCAACATAAACAGGAGTAAGCGTGATGCCCTGGGTTGCATCGGAAACATGCACCCATGTATCCTTCGCATAGATATCATCAATCGCGTCCGGCTCCTGCGTACTGATCTCCCAGTGGTCGAAAACCATGCCGTTTTCGGCAACAGGGGCAACAACATTGCAGGAATCACCTGCCATGATATACTGTGCGGAATAATCGGAGCCGTCCGTATTCTTTACAATAACGGGATACGTTGTGCTTTCAGCGTCTCTGTAAACTGCGGTGATGGTGCAGTCACATTCCTCAACGAGCAGATTGGTTTCACTACCCGTCTCCGTTGAAAGATTGACCTTGCTGTCTTTTACGCCCTGCGTATTACTTTTATAATCCCAATGGTCAAACACCTGACCTTCGGGCGCAGGATCCGCTTTTACCGTTACATTCTGACCCTCTGTATACGTACCCGAGCCGGTGCCGTTTTCAACTTTGACAACAAAAGTTTTTTCGCTCTGCTCATCTATTTTTTCGTAATTTGCCGTAAGGGTGAAATCGTAGTTATAATCAAGCAAAGGAGAATCGTAATCCGCGTAATCCATGGTTACGGGTATGCCGAGCTGTTCGGCGGCATACTGCGCGCCCTGAACAAATCCGGCACCGTATGAACCCGAATTTTCGGAATTTACCGAGCCGAAATAACCGAGCTTTGTGTTACCCGAAAGCACAGCATAATATCCTGCCAGAAAACCGCTCTCAAGAGAATCAAATGAAACGCACATAACGTTTTCAATATACGCATCAATATCGCTGTTTTCAGGATGAGGAGTACCGTCCACAAGAATAAAATCAACATCGCTGTACTGCCTGGACGCCTCAAACGCGGCAACCTCAAAAACTTCACCGGGAAGAATGATGAACTTTGCACCCTTTTCAACAGCCAGATCTATGTACTGAAGGGCCGTCTCCGTTGAAAGTTCCTCGTCTTCCTCCACATACGGCTGATAATACCTGTATGAAATTTTTTTGCTTTCCTCAGAAACAACGGTGTTGGCATTTTCAACGTAATCTACTATACCGCTCCAAGCGCTCTCATTATAAGCACCGTCGGCAACCGTACCGCCGTCCGTTATCATAACAATATCATATGTTAAATTTTCCGCGTTTGAACAGCCTGCAAACGCAAGCGAGCACACAACTGCCAAAACAGCGCACATAAACACCGAAAATACTTTTTTCATTTACCGTAAGCCCTCCGACAGAAAAGAATATCACTAGTTAATAATAACAAAATTCATATAACATTGCAATAGGATTTTATTGATTTAACACTTAAAAACCTATATAATGGTTAATGAAAGAAAGCAGCGGAGGTGTTAAAATGCTTGAAAAACAGCTTGCATATATCAGAAGCATTACTGATTTTGAGCCGGAGACCGCTGTTGTGCTCGGTTCGGGACTCGGCGGCTTTGCGGAAAATATAAAAGCGCAAACAATAATCGATTACGCCGATATTCCGGACTTTCCCGTATCTACCGCGCCGACGCACAAGGGCAGATTTATCTTCGGTACTCTTAACGGCATTAAAGTTGCCGTTATGCAGGGGCGGGTTCATCTTTACGAGGGATATTCCGCAGCACAAGTCGTTAAGCCCATAAGGCTTCTGCGCCTGATGGGCGCTGAAACGCTTATTCTGACAAACGCCTGCGGCGGGATAGGAAAACAGCTTAAACCGGGTGACCTTATGCTGATCGACGACCACATCTCAAGCTTTGTTCCCTCTCCCCTCGCAGGAAAAAATGACGATTCTTTGGGAGTCCGCTTTCCCGATATGAGCGATATCTACAGTGAAGCTTTGAAAAAAGCGGCGTTTGACGCGGCGAAAAAAAACAATATCGAACTGAAACGCGGTGTATATCTGCAGCTTCCCGGTCCCGCATTTGAAACAAAGGCTGAAATAAAAATGTGCGCCGTTCTGGGCGCGGACGCTGTTGGGATGAGCACCGCCATAGAAGCGCAGGCGGCAAAGCACTGCGGCTTTGATATTTGCGGCATAAGCTGCGTTACCAATTATGCCTGCGGAATAAGCAACAAGCCGATCACCTCTGAGGAAGTATCAGAGACTGCCCAAACGGTATCCGAACGATTCAAATCCCTTTTAATAACACTTACAGAGAATATACATTATGGAAAATATTAAGACAGAAAACAAAAAGCTTTATATACTTGACCAGACCCTGCTGCCGAACGAAGAAAAATATATTGAAATGAAGAGCCTTGACGACTGCTGCGAAGCAATAAAAAAGCTCAGGGTGCGCGGCGCTCCGGCAATCGGTATCTTCGCTGGTTATGCGCTTGCGTTCTTCGGCACACAAGACATGGAAAGCGCAAAATCCGCTCTGGATTCGGCAAGACCCACTGCAGTCAATTTAAGCTGGGCGACTTCAAGGGTTCTGAATGCCGTCAAAGACGGGAAAAACGCTCTTGAAGAAGCCGAAGCCATCCGCAATGAAGACATTGAAATGTGCCGCAGGATAAGCGAATACGGCTTATCTCTTCTTAAAGACGGGGACGGAATTTTGACGCACTGCAACGCGGGCGAGCTGGCGACTTCAAAATACGGAACAGGTCTCGGACCGCTTATACTCGGAAAAGAAAAGGGATATGATTTTCACGTCTTTTCAGATGAAACAAGACCGCTTTTGCAGGGCGCGCGCCTGACAAGCTACGAGCTTGAAAAGCATGGCATAGACGTTACGCTGATATGCGATGATATGGCCGGATACGTGATGAAAAAGGGGCTTATAAACGCCGTGCTCGTAGGCTGTGACAGAATTGCGGCGAACGGCGACACAGCGAATAAGATAGGCACAGCTTCCCTTGCGGTACTTGCGAAATACTATAATATTCCGTTTTATGTGCTCGGTCCGTATTCCACGATTGATCTCAACACCCCGACCGGCGATGAGATCACGATTGAGGAACGCGAGCCGGACGAAATAAAGGAAATGTTTTTTGAAAAGCCGACGGCGCTGAGAGAGACGAAATGCTTTAACCCCGCGTTTGACGTTACGGACGCGGAGCTTATAACCGCTATCATTACGGACAAAGGCATCATCAGACCGCCTTTTACGGAAAATTTAAGAAAAATAATGGAAAGCTGATTGGATATGATAAGATTTTACAACGGCAGAGTCCTGACACTGAAAAACGGTTTTGACATAACGGACGATGAAGTATGGACAAACGGAAACAAAATAGAATATATCGGCAAGAACCGTAATATTAAGGCGGACAGAGAGATCGACCTGAAAGGCAATCTGCTTATGCCCGCTTTCAAAAACGCGCACACACATTCGGCAATGACCTTTGCCCGCAGCCTCGCGGACGGTCTGCCGCTTCAAAAATGGCTGAACGAAAAAATATTTCCGCTTGAGGCAAAGCTGACAGGTGATGATATTTACACGCTCTCACGCCTTGCCTTTCTGGAATATCTTACGAGCGGAATATCGGCTTGCTTTGATATGTACTATTTTCCGCAGGCAATGGCAAAAGCAAGCGTTGACGCAGGATTCAGAACCGTTATGACCTGCGGACTCAATTCATTTAAAGAGAGCGTTGAACAGCTTGAGGATTACTACGACAGATTTAATCATTACGATGAGCTGATCTCATACAAGCTGGGCTTTCATGCCGAATATACATGCACAAGAGAGATTCTTGAAGGGGTTGCTAAACTGGCGGAAAAATATGAAGCGCCGGTTTTTATGCATGCAAGCGAAACAAAAAGCGAAATCGAGGGCTGCATGGAAAGATACGGCAAAACACCTGCCGCCTTGTTTGACGAACTCGGTATCTTCAATTACGGCGGCGGCGCGTATCACAGCGTGTGGGTAAATGACCATGATCTTGAAATATACAAAAAGCGCGGCGTGTGGGCTGTATTGAACGCAGGCTCAAACTGCAAGCTTGCGTCCGGCATTGCGCCTGTTGTGAAAATGCAGAAAGAAGGCATAAAGCTTGCTGTTGGAACGGACGGACCGAGCAGCAACAACGCACTGGATATGTTCAGGGAAATGTATCTGATATGCGCGACACAGAAACTGGCAGAAAAGGACGCATCGGCTTGCAGTGCAGAAGATATCCTTTACGCTGCAACCGTAGGCAGCGCGCGCTGTATGGGGCTTTACGACTGTGATATAATAGACATAGGAAAAGCCGCCGATCTGACGGTAATCGATCTGAATTCGCCTAACATGCAGCCGATCAACGACATTGTTAAAAATCTTGTTTACAGCGGCTCAAAATCAAATGTGAAGCTCACGATGGTAAACGGCAGGATACTTTACGAAAACGGTGCATTTCCGGGAACGGACACAGAGAAGATCTATTGCGAAGCGCAGAAGATAACGGACAGACTGAAAAAACACATTTAACACATATAAAGTATTAATTACATTATTACGGCGCCTGTTTTTTCAGGCGCTTTTGCTTTACGAAATTTCCAAAAAAATTTTTTGAATAACTATTGACAATGGTGTCAATACTGTATATACTGTGTATATACAGTTAACTGTTCAGGAGAATAATCTTATGTTGATTTTTATTAACAATCAAAGCGGCGTGCCTATTTACGACCAGATCTACCAGCAGGTCAAGGCGCAGATCATAAGCGGCGAACTGGAGGAGGACGCTCCCCTGCCGTCTATCAGAAGCCTTGCAAAAGAGCTGCACATAAGCGTAATCACCACGAAGCGCGCTTATGAGGAGCTTGAAAAGGACGGTTTTATATACACTGCGCCCGGCCGCGGCTCATTCGTGGCTCAAAAAAACACGGAGCTGCTGAAAGAGGAGAATCTGCGGCAGATCGAGGAGCACCTTGACACAGCGCTGAAGCTTGGCGCAGCCTGCGGATATTCCACGGACGATATTATAGGCATTCTGAAAACGCTTGACGAGGAGGAACAGTAATGAACGCTGTTGAAGTTTCAGATCTTACTAAAAAATTTAACGGCTTTACGCTTGACAATGTAAGTTTTACACTGCCGGCAGGCTGTATTATGGGGCTTGTCGGTGAAAACGGAGCCGGAAAAAGCACAACATTAAAGCTGCTGCTTGGCATGCTCAGCAAGGACAGCGGCAGAATCACAATAATGGGCAGTGACGAAAAGCATGTTTCTAAGGACGATATAGGCGTTGTTTTTGATGAATGCCGGTTTCACGAGGCGTTCACCGCAAAAGACATAAATCTTGTTCTTAAAAACATATATAAAGACTGGAGCGAAGAAGAATTTTTCAGCTGCCTGAAAAGATTTGACGTACCGCTAAATAAAAAGATCCGCGAATTTTCACGCGGAATGAAAATGAAGATTTCCATTGCGGCGGCAATTTCACACAACGCAAAGCTTTTGCTGCTTGACGAGCCGACTTCAACACTCGACCCCGTTGTGCGTGATGAGATACTTGATATCTTTTATGACTTCATCAGCGATGAAGACCGCTCCATCATCATATCATCACACATAGTGAGCGATCTTGAAAAAATATGCGATTACATTGCTTTTATGCATAAGGGCAAACTGATATTGTTTGAGGAAAAAGACAGACTGCTTTCAGAATGCAGGCTTGCACAGCTGAGCGAAGCCGAATTCGCAGCCGTAAACAAAAAAGATGTGATCGGCAGCCGCAAAACACCATTCGGCATCACTGCCGTTGTTAAAGAAAGCGCGGCGGCAAACATCCGAAACACACAGAGGATCAATCTGGAGGAGCTGTTTGTATATATGATAAGGGGGGAGCGCAAATGAAAGGACTTTTGATTAAGGACGCAATTTTAATAAAAAAATACTGTGTATTTAATTTTATTATATCTATATTGTTTTTTGCGATATCCGTTGCGGATGCGGAAAATCTGATGTTTTCGCTTGTGTCAATAGTACTTATCTCACTGCTTCCGATAACAATTAACGCTTATGACGAGCAAGCTAAATGGAATACGTTTGAAACAACACTGCCTATAAGCAGAAAAACAGTTGTACTTGAAAAATATGTTTTACTTTTAATCACCGTACTGCCTGTTACTATAATATATTCACTGGTAAAACTTATAATAAGCGGTTTATCTTCAGAAGAGTTCTTCTTATATGGAGCGGTCATGCTTTTTACAGGCATAATCACGCCGTCAGTTACCATTCCCGTTATATTAAAATTCGGATATATAAAAAGCAGAATGATCAGTATAGTCATCATTATCATATTTGCCGCCGGCGGCGCTGTCGCCGCAAACATAACGGGACTTGCAGACATAAAAACAGATATTTCCGCTTCGGTTCCGATCATGCTTTTTGCCGGATCGGCAGCCGTGTTTACGATCTCATATCTGATATCAAATGCTGTTTACAGAAAAAAGGAATTCTAAAGCAAACCCCTCGCGGTGTTGTTCCGCGAGGGGTTTGACTTATGATTCAGATAAAAATGATTGAAGCGGCAATCAGATACTGCCCGGCGTAATAAAGGAAATGATTGAGGAAAAGGTGGAACGGTTTATCCCAGCCGCGGCTGAAATAGGTGAAGTTCAGCACAACGTCGGACAATGTAAACAGCACGGAGCCGACTGCCATAACGATCATGGACTTTTCCTGTGTTACAAAAGCGGCGAAAATGGAAACAACAGTCGTCAGCGTAAGGAAGATAACATAGGCAAGCACGACTTTTCTGTATTTGCCGTAATGCACTTTCATCATATTTGCCGAAAATACGGTTGTGCAGGCTATTGCAACGGCTATCGCAACACATATCAGCACCCACCACCACTTAAATCTGTTGTGGTAAATGACCGCACCGGAATAAAAGATATGACCGACAAGAAAAAACAGGAATCCCGCTTTGAGATACGAATTCGCATCCTGCGGATATATGTATTTCAGGTCAAGCGCAATATCGCCGCACAGACCGAGTATGCCGCCCATAATGAGCAGCGAACCGTAAGCGGGATAATTATGCGGATTCGCGTTGAACGCAAAGCACATCGTAAGCAGATAGCACAAGCTGGAGGCTATCTTAAAGAAAAGGTTTTTAATACTTGCTCCCTTTGCTCTGAAGAACAGGAAAACCACGGAAACAACAAGACCAACGGATAATGTTACATAGTAGTACGGCATGGCATAACACCCTCCTGTGATTGAATTAAAGCTTTAAAAGCCTTTCTTTTTCTTAAGTATATCACAATCAGGGGTATATCTGCAAGTACCCAAGCGCACGGACCTGCAAAACAGACCGCTGCAAAGCCGAAAACAGGCGTGAAAAGATAGGCAACAAGTATTCTGCCGACAAGCTCGCCTGCTCCGGCAACGGTGTTTGCATATGTAAATCCAAGCCCCTGAAGCGTGTTTCTGAACACATAAAGGACAGCGACGAACACATAACAGCCGCCGATCGTGTAAAGATACTGCCGGGCATAGGAAAGTATCTGCGCGTCAGGCTTATCAATAAACCACTGCACCGCATACGGACCGGCAAAAATGAGCACGGCGCTGCAAACGACAGAAATAACAACATCCAGTATAAATATATTTTTTACGGATTGCAGTATGCGCGCATATTTCTTTGCTCCGTAATTCTGCGAAACAAAGGTGGAGTTGCTTACGCCGAGACCGCTCATAGGTATGTTCATCACCTGCTCCACTCTGCCTGCTGCGGTAATCGCCGCTATTGCGGAAGAACCGAAAGCGTTGATAGCTGTTTGCAGGATCATAGATCCTATGGAAGTAATCGTGAATTGCAGCGAAACGGGTATGCCGAGTTTCATCTGCTCCCAGCTTATCTTTCCGCTGATTCTCAGGTCTGATGATCTGATGTCTAACCCTTTTTGCTTTTTCAGAACATAAATGCCGGCAAAAACGGCGGCTACAAAATAAGAAAAAACGGTGGCTATAGCAGCGCCTTCAACTCCCATTCTAAATCTGCCTACAAGTATAATATCCAAAACAAGATTTACGATAACGCTGACAACAAGAAAGCATAGCGGCTTTTTACTGTCTCCGAGGGCACGCGCTATTCCTGTGAAATTATTGAACAGCATCTGTATCGGAACGCCGAAATAAAGAATATTTATGTAAGCTGCCGAAAGCTCTATGATATTATCAGGTGTGTTGATAAGGCGCAGAATAGGGTCAGAGATGACATGCGCAACGACAGCGATTATCACGCCAATAAGGAACGAAAGAGATATGCTGTTTCCAGCGTATTTATTCATAGCCTTACAGTCCCCTGCTCCGAACTTCTGGGCAACCGGAATCGTGAAGCCGCTTGTCAGTCCCAGCGCAGTGCCTATAATAAAACTGTTTATCGAACCGATATTGCCGACTGCCGCAAGCGCGTCAGTGCCTACAAATCTGCCTACGATTATGTTATCCACAAAATTATATGAATACTGCAAGAGCGAGCTGAGCATGATGGGCAGCGCAAACACAACCACTGCTCTTACGGGTCTGCCGCTCAGAAGATCGTTTTTCATGCCGCGTACCTCCGTTTTCAAACAGTATACAACCACCGTAGAAAAAGTCAATACCATTTGAACAATAAAAAAATATATGTTAAAATCAGTAGGGAGGTGTGCGCTATGATAATATTGCTCGCAGGCGCTACCCACACCGGGAAGACGCTTTTGGCACAAAAGCTGCTTGAAAAATACAAATATCCGTACTTATCGCTCGACCACCTGAAAATGGGGCTAATACGGAGCGGCAATACAGCTCTCACGCCGCTTGATGACAATGCGCTTACGCCTTATCTCTGGAATATTGCCTCGGAAATAATTAAAACGGCGGTTGAGAATAAACAGGATCTTATTATTGAGGGCTGCTACATACCGTTTGACTGGAAGAAAAGCTTCAGCGGCGAATATCTGAAAAATATAAAATATATATGCCTGATCATGACCGAAGATTACATAAACAACCATTTTGACCTGATAAAAAGCAATGCAAACGCAATAGAAAAGAGAGTAGATGATTCCGCTCTTTGCAAAGAAGAACTGATAAAAGAAAACCTGCATAACCTTGAAGAAGTGAAAAAGTACGCCCTGCCGTATGTGCTTATCGACGGAGAATATAAAATTGATATAGATTTATTATAAAAAGTCACCACTAAAAAGAGGATTATAATATGGATCTTGAAAATATAGAATGGCTCTTTTTCGATCTCGGATATACACTTATTAACGAGGACAATGCTCACAGAAAAAGAATAAATGACTGCATTACATATCAGCAAGAGAATTACGGTAAACTTTTTACATATGAGCAGGTATATAACGAAATATGCAGAGCATCTTCAGAATACCGTCAGCAGTTTTACGGTGCAATGGAATCCCTCGGAATAAAAGAAAAAACGCCATATCCTAAAGAACTTGAATTTCCGTTTAACGATGCTGAAAAGGTGTTAAAAGAACTGAATAATAAATATTCAATAGGGATTATCGCAAATCAGTCTGCCGGAGCGCAGGGACGGCTGAAAAATTTTGGTCTGAACGATTACATTGATCTATGTATATCTTCGGCAGAGTTAGGCATTGCAAAACCTGATTTAAAAATCTTCAAACTTGCTCTGAAAAAAGCATGCTGTTCTGCCGAAAATTCCGTTATGATAGGTGACAGACTTGATAATGACATTTTTCCTGCAAAACAGCTTGGTATGAAAACGATTCATATTAAACAGGGCTTCGGCGCATATCAGGCACCTGTATCTGAAGAATATAAAGCCGATATTACGGTAAATAATTTAACTGAATTATTAAAATATTTATGAGGTAGATTATGACCGAAAGAGAAACAATCATCAGACGATGGTTTGATATGTGGCTTGGGCAGGACTGCTCCGGCATTGAGGAAATTTTCACTGAAGATGTGACCTACATCGAAAGCTGGGGTCCGAAATATGAAAGCCTAAATGCTGTCCGCCACTGGTTTAAAGAGTGGAACACACGCGGCAGAGTCCTGAAATGGGAGATAAAACAATTCTTTCACAGAGATAATCAAACTGTTGTAGAGTGGTATTTTAAAAACACGTTGAAGAACGGAACTACTGAAGAATTTGACGGCATGTCCCTGATAATATGGTCTGACAACAACAAGATATGCTTTTTAAAGGAATACGGCTGCAACATAAAAAACTATGATCCGTATAAAAACGGCGAAATCCCGCAGTTCAGAGATGAAAATGCAATGTGGTTTTAAAATCCAGACAAAATAAAAGGCGGAGTGTTCCGCCTTTTTGTTTTGCCTATCAGAGCGTTTCCAGAAAGCGGTTTAACTCTTTTCTTGAACGGAACAGATAGGTCTTATCGGGATATTTTGCTTTGATCGACGCAAATTTTTCTTTGCGCGCTTTTGAATACTGCTTGTAAACAAGCCAAAGGAAAAATTCAGGATCGATTTTTTCAACGCAGCCTTTTGAAATGCTCTCCCTCACTCGTCCTTTGTATTCAACATTGCGTCTGAATGCCTGTTTCATGCAAACGAAGCGGTTAAAGCAGAGAATGATGATCCTATCAGCCTGGCTGAGGCGTTCCTGCTGATAAAACTCGCCGTAATTCCCGTCTATGACCCAGCTTTCGTTTTGCATGAATTCCGCGACCATTCTTTTGCACGCTTCCCTATCTCTGAGCTGCCAGTTTTCACTGAAATTGACCGTGTCAAGATAAAGAAGAGGTATGCCGTAATGCCCGGCAAGCTGCTTTGCCAGAGTGGATTTTCCGCTTCCGCTGTAGCCCATAACTGCTATTTTCATAGTAAAATCCTTTCTGACTGAGACACAAGTCAACTATAAAATATAATCCGTTAAAAGTCAAGTGTATAAAACTTCGCCTTGAAGGTTGCGCTGCCGTCGATCTTGGAATACTCGCCCATATGGCGAAATTTAAGCCCGCACTTTTCCATTACCCTGCCTGAAGCGGGATTATCAACCGCGTGATTGGAACATATCTTATTTACGCCGAGTTCCTCGTGCACAAATCTGAGGATCGCTTTCATCGCCTCTGTTGTATAGCCGTTGCCCCAGCAGTCATAGCGGATATTGTAGCCCATCCCCCAGTATTCGGGCATTTTCGCATTCGGCCCTATTGAGCCGCTGCCTATGAGTTTGCCGTTTTCTTTCAGAACAAAGCCCCAGTTCCACTCTTTCTGATCCGTTTCCGCGGTTCTAAGCCACTGAACCTCCTGCTCAATGTCAGTAATCGCCGGATAAGACATGAATTTGTTTACACGAGGGTCACTCCCCCATTCAAAAACAGCCTGCGCATCGGCAACCGTCAAAGGGCGCAAAACAAGTCTTTGCGTCTTGATAATCGGTTCTTTGGGAATGAATACTTCATACATTTCAATCACCTCATAGATATAATATATTCAATCAGCGTCATACGCTGATTTATTCTGTATTCTTTGCCTGTTTTACCAAAGCCAAGCGACTCATAAAAATGGCAGTTTCTTTTATCCTGTTTTATGGTAAAAAGCTGATAAGTATCGGCATTTTTATATTGTTTAAACAGCTCTTTTACCGCGGCTTTTCCGATTCCTATATTCTGAAACTTATGCAAAACCGCAAAATCGGATATCTGCAAGTATTCTTCAAAATGTTTCACTTCAATGATTCCGACTTTTTCACCCTCATTGATTATCCAAAAGAACGAAACGTTATTTTTTTGAAATTTTCTTTTGAATTTCGGAAATGATTCCAGGACCGGGCTGATGCTGTCAAAATAGGTAAGAAACGTTCTGAAAAAGCCTCTTTTGATCATAATAAACGCTGAAAATATTTCACCGCTTGTAATTTTGCATAAATCTACATTCATCCTATCTTTCCTCTCCGTTTTTTCTGAAAATATCCAGCATATGTATCGAAAGACCGACGCAGTCTTCACGCTCGCAGATCGCGTTCAGAAACTTCATATACTCGGCAAATTCTCTTTTGTTGAGGCGATTTAGCTTATTATCATAGAGATAGGAAAGCATATCTACGCCGACAAAATGCAGACGTGTAACATTATACGCTCTCATAAGCGCATCAATCTCCGGCTTTTTATAAAGGCAAAAGACCTCGTTGGGACTGGAGGCGGCATGATATTCTTCATCCATTCCGTATTTCTCAACATATTCAAGAATGCGCCTTTTATAGAACATTTTATACATAGTCGTATCGCTGTTACAATATGCGGCATAGATCACGCCGCCGGTTTTTGCAATGCGTATCGCCTCACGCAGCGCGCGGTGCTTCTCTTCTAAAGTAAACAGATGATACATTGGACCGAGAATCAATACAATATCGTACGCACTGCTTTCAAGGAAGGAAAGGTCAACCGCATTGCCTTGGTAGATTTTAATATCGTGGTGGGGTTTGAGCTTCTTTTCAAATATTCCGATATTGTGTTGAACAAGCTCCACGGCTGTAACGGCATACCCTTTTTCGGCAAGCGCCACAGAATATCTGCCCGTACCTGCGCCAATCTCGGCAATCTTGGCGCCGGGGAAAAGATATTTTTCTATATATTTCATGGTTATCAAATATTCCGGCAGATGATTTTTTGAGTTAAGCCGCTTATCCTCACCATATTTTGAATAAAATTCTTCGATAATTCCCATTTCTATCACCGCTTTCATAAATAAAAAGCACTGACAAACGAATGACCGTTCATCAGTGCTAAAAGAATACAGCTTTGTAACAACTATAACTCCCGATGAACGCACGACAAATAAGCCCCTGCATATGGCACGGGCTGCTGTGCGTTATGGGAATTTACACTGAAAATAAACATAGCAATGACCTCTTTTTACAAAATAACATAACGCGTATAAAAAGTCAAGAAAAAAGCCGGTAAAAATACCGGCCTAAATTTTTTATTCACATACACTCTGATAAACGAGCTGCGGCGTTTCAACATCGGAGATCGCAAAGTGGAAATTTACCCCTGTTGCCTTTGACGCTCTTGCGATGATTTCAAGAAACTCATCGGTTTCCCTGCTGTCCGCCGAAAAAATGTCAAGCGCGGAATCAACAAACACATCCGTCAGATCATAATCGCTGGCGCACAGCCCCATCAGGAACCCGCTCAGAGCGGAAACGCTGTCGATCTCATAGTCCTTGGCGTTTATCAAGCGTATGGAACACGGAAGCTCATATGAAAGCTTATCTGTGCAATCCACATAAACTACGTTTCCGCCGCTCGTCTGGGCTGTTGCAACAGCCGCCTCCGCCATAATTTTTGTTTTCCCTATACCATTAATTCCTGTTATGTATTCTACCATAAACAGCACCCCTTAAAATTTATATATCGGTTGGCTCCGATATATTCATCATAACGGATAATTTTGGATTTGTATGGAATAAAGTGTAAATCTTAAGTAAAAGAATTTTGAACAAGAAAAACCGACAATATTTTCACAAAGCAAATCTAATTGAGATCCTTTGACGGATCCAAAAGCATAAATTTTTTATAAACACTGCTGAACCATTTGTTAGACGGTTCAATACTCAAAACAAAATTCAGTCTGCCGAGAAGATGATGAAAATATTTGATTTCATCCGGCTTCCCATCCATGATAAAATCCTGCATTTTGCAATGCGATATACAGTCCGCGAGTCCGTATTTAAGAGCATAGAATATCTCCGCCCTAAGCTTGCGCTTATATTCCGCGGGAACGGAAAGCTTTTCATTAACGATAAGACCTGTTACACACTGCCGTCCGGATTCAACAGCAAAATGTGTCTTGCTCTCGTTAAGCTGAAAGCCCATTTTCCCAAGAAAAGATTCCGCTTTTTTATAAACATGAAAAAGCGGCTTATCGGAAGAAAAGGTCAGATCATCGCAGTATCTTGTATAATGAATGGCGTGTTTTTCACACCAGCTGCCGATGTAACAGTCAAAGTTGCGCATCACAATATTAGATATTGCAGGTGAAGTCGGCGCGCCCTGCGGCAAAGAATAATTTCTGCAGCACAGGGACGTTAAAATGTAGCCGATAAATTTAGGAAAATATCTTGTATTAAACACAGCGTTGTAGACCCGATCGGAAGTTATACCGGCAAAAAAATCCGTGATGTCCAGTTTTAGTATGAATTTTTTACCAACATGCACAGAGGCATTCTCAGAAAGATTTCTGCCTTTTACATATGCAGTTGCGTATTGGGAGACCGGCAGTTTATAAAGAATCTCCCTCAGAATCTTCGTCTGGTAAAATTTCAGAACGTCATCAGGGGAATAAAGAATCCTATCTTTTCCGTTTTTCTTCTTAATAACGATTCTCTTATAATGTGAGGATGCGTTTTTTGAATAATCAAATAATTTTTTTCTGCTTGTGTTAAAAAAAGAGGCAAGCTGCCACGTATCAAAAATAAAAGGAAGATCATTGACAGATTTAAAATCAAGGACCATTTCGGAAGCTTTTTCATAACCGAATTTACGAATAAAATGAGCATCTGATTCATCAAAAAAAATATTACCTTGTTTAACAGTCATCATATCATCCTAAAAAATTAAAACAGCTTTCTGAGGCACAAAAAGTCCGATGAAAGCGCAGGCGAATCTATTAATCACGCAGTGATTTGCTATTCGCCGAAGCGTTATCCGGCAAGTGCTTCATTTATGAAGCTTTATATACATTCAGACAAACCAAGCGGCGACTCGCCGCCCTCCTCATTGCCAAGCAACAAGATGTGCGCTGCCGCGGAAAGCTGCTTTTGAGACCATTATAACAGATAATAATAATTCGTCAAGAATGACGTTTTTAAAATCTGTGGATATAGAGCCGCAAAAGCCCAGTTCCGTTGTCTTCCTGTGCCATACAGAAAAATTTCCATCCGTATCTTTCATAAAAAGACGTATGCTCTGTTATAAGATACAACGTATCTATACCCCTTTTATGCATATCAAGGCAAACATAATCCAACAAGGCGCCGGCAATTCCGTTGCAGCGGTAATCTTCCTCAACATAAAGAGCGCAAATATTAGGGGTCAGATCTTTTCTGTTATGGAAATCATTATCTATAACGCCGAGTCCACCGATTATCTTATTCCCGTCCATAGCTAAATACCATTGCGGCACCGATGCTTCATGTTTAACAGATAACTCCATGCAGTTCAAATACGCTTCAATGTCTACACCCCATTTATCATGGAACCAACGGGCGGCGGAAATGAATAAATTAGGATAAAGCGAGAGATTCATGATACTGTAATTCGGCATAATGAATACCCCAATTCGTAAAATAAATGAAAAAAGGAAGAAGCTCCGCAGAGAAACGGAGCTTCAAGAAGATG
>UQDP01000022.1 GCA_900539845.1 uncultured Oscillospiraceae bacterium
TTCCGCTGATGTATGTTCCGTTCACATCTTTTGAGAAATCAGCGCTTGTTGACCACTCCAGACGGTAGCCGTGGCTGGTCGTTACATCCCACTGCGCTTCTATCGTATTTGTGTCTGTTACGGAAGCCTTGAGATTCTGTACGGTCGGGCAGGCTGCGCCGAACGTATACCCTTCGCTTTCCGAGCTTTCACCGGCAGCATTGTATGCCACTACCTTAACCTCGTATGTCCAGCCGGGCACAAGATCCGTGAATGTGAAATTGGTGTCTGTTGTTTCGCCTTTGAGTCTGTTGATTCCGTTCGTGATCTCAATGATTTCATACTTTGTTGCTCCGGGAATGGCGTTCCACTCTATTTTTGCTCTTTCACCGTCTCCGCCGCGCGCGGTAAGCGCAACGCCTGTTACGGGCAGAAGCTGACCTGCAAGGCTTACGGGCTCAGAGAACGCGCCGTAGATCGTGCTGCCGTTTAAGAGCTTGTATGCTCTTACTCTTACATAATACTGATCGGCAGGCTTTTCGGTCTTGATGGTGTAGCTTGTGTTGTTTGTTCCGCTGATGTATGTTCCGTTCACGTCTTTTGAGAAATCAGATGTTGTAGACCATTCCAGACGGTAGCCGTGGCTGGTCGTCACATCCCATTCGGCTTGAATTGAATGCATTCCCGTAATGGTTGCCTTAAGATTCTGAACTGTCGGGCACGCTGCACCGAACGTATAAATATCACTTATGGAAAATGCGCCATCATCATTATAGGCAACTACAACGACTTCATATGTCCAGCCCGGCACAAGGTCCGTGAATGTGAAGGACGGCTCAAACGTCTCGCCTTTTAAGTTTTCTGTACCGTTTGTAACCTCAATAACCAGATATCCGTCTGCTCCGTCAACGGCATCCCATTCTATTTTTGCCCTTTCACCGTCTCCGCCGCGCGCAGTCAGCCTTATATTCTGTGGGCGCTCAAGCAGGTCGGTCCCGGGCGGAACAATGCTATCATCTACAGCTATAACTTCATCAACATCGTATGAGCCGGACAAAATAGGATTTCCCTCAGCTTCATAGCATCCGAATGCCTGTATCCAATAATACACACCCTCATAGATAAAGCATCCTATGCCTATTGAATTGAATTCCTGCTCAAGAATATTGTTTCTGTGGCCTTCTGAATTCATCCACGCTTCCATAACTTCGTCTGCGCTTTGGTAGCCGACAGCCAGATTTTCGCCATGCATTTTGTCGCTGACTGTATACCATTCTTCACCGTTTGGGCGTATGTGGTCAGAAAGAACAACCGTTTCCGCCGCGCGGTACATCGCTGCATCCTGAAGTTCCTCGTCAAGCTCCAGAGGGCTTAATCCGGCTTCTTTTCTTTCTCGGTTTACTATTTCCAAAACCGCATTCGCGCTTGAGTAATCATATGTGCCGCTTAATATAACGGCATATGTATCGGCAAACGCGGTTGTTCCGAAACAGAAAACGGAGCTCAGCAGTATAACTGCCGATAAAATGAAACTCATTGTCTTTTTCATCTGTATAACTCCTTTGTGATTTATTGGCTTCGGGTCTGTCTGATTTCCCAATGCAATTTTATTATAACATATGGCAATGATTTGTCAATTTGTAGATAATAGAAAAATAAAAGAAAAACAGTATAATTATTTACAATAAAACAATATTAATTTTAAATCATAATAATATATGAATATAAATTGGCGTTAAATAACAATTTTGTAATTTTAAAGTCATTTATCTGTAACAAAAATATTGTATAATTAAAATGATTTAAAAACAAGGAATGATATGTATGTCTGCAATAGGCAATATTTTATGGTTCGTTTTCGGCGGCTTTTTCAGCGGATTAAGCTGGCTGCTTATAGGATGTCTTTGGTGTATCACCATCGTAGGCATACCCGTGGGCACACAGTGCTTTAAAATGGCGGCGTTAAGTTTTTTTCCGTTTGGAAAAGAGGTCGTTTACGCCGGCGGGGCAGGGTCTGCGATCCTCAATTTTTTCTGGATGATCTTTTCGGGCATACCGCTCGCTCTGGAGCATTTTTTGTGGGGCTTGCTGCTCAGCATAACGATTATCGGCATTCCGTTCGGCAAACAGCAGTTTAAGCTTGCAAAGCTTGCGCTTTGTCCGTTCGGGGCGGATATAATAAGAAAATAATTTAAGGCTATAATACATTTGGGCTTATCAATGCCCGGAAAGGATTTCTTATGCTTGAATATAAATATGACACTCAGCTCCTGATAGAAGGGCAAGATCTTGATGAAGATGAGATCAACGATTACTTTGAGGAGAATTTTAAGGGCGACTGCCTGCTTGCCGTAGGCGACGAGGAACTTATCAAAATTCATTATCACACAAACGAGCCCTGGAAAGTGCTTGAATACTGTGCTTCGCTCGGCGAGATCTTTGATATTGTGGTGGAGGATATGGACCGTCAGGCAAGAGGGCTGAAAGGCTGACTTTCTTTTTATAATCATCTCATAAAAAAGCTACCCGTTTGAAGTAAAAACGGGTAGCTTTTTTATTTTAATTATTCTATCGGTTTCAGGTTTTTTAGGCTTATGTCAAGTACAGGAGCGGAGTGGGTAAGGGCACCGCTTGAAACGTAATCGACGCCTATTTCAGCTATCTCTTTCAGGCGTTCTTTTGTTACATTGCCGGAACATTCTGTTTCTGCTCTTTTGCCGATGATCTCAACGGCTTTTCTCATAGTTTCGTTATCCATGTTGTCCAGCATAATGATATCCGCGCCTGCGTCAAGCGCTTCCTTAACCTGCTCAAGCGTTTCTGTTTCTATTTCGATCTTTCTTACAAACGGCGCATATTCTCTTGCCATTTCAACCGCTTTTTTTACCGAGCCTGCCGCTCCGATATGGTTATCTTTCAGCAGGACGCCGTCGGAAAGATTATAGCGGTGGTTTTTCCCTCCGCCAACCGTAACGGCGTATTTCTCAAACGGGCGCATATTCGGCGTGGTCTTTCTTGTGTCAAGCAGCGTTGTATTCGTGCCCCTAAGCTCTGCGGCGTATTCGCTTGTGATCGTCGCAATGCCGCTCATTCTCTGAAGAAAGTTCAGTGCGGTTCTTTCGCCGGAAAGCAGCGCCTTGATCTCGCCGTAAACAACGCCTATCAGCTGCCCTTTTTTTACTTTTTCTCCGTCTTGGACATCGGTCTCAAAGCGGGAGGTCTTATCAAGCAGCTGAAATGTGCGCGCAAACACTTCAAGGCCGCATATTATGCCGTCCGCCTTGCAGATAAGCTGCGCTGTACCCTGCCTGTTTTCGGGCATAACCGCATTCGTTGAAACATCCTCGCTCGTGATATCCTCTTTAAGCGCGTGGATGATATAATCGTCCATATTAATCTTCATCGTTACACCACTTATCATAAAATGCACGGTCCTTTCTTTTGATTTCATTCATTATAAGTTCCTTGAATTCCCGTTCCCTCTGTTCTTTCGGCGGGTATGCGCTGAGTGCAAGATCGGGGTTATAGGTTTCCGGCCGGCTTTTATCCTTAGCAATCAGGTCGGCAGCGCGTTTTGAAAACACAAGGCTTTCAAGCAGACTGTTTGAAGCAAGTCTGTTTCTACCATGCACGCCGTTGCAAGCCGTTTCACCTACTGCAAACAGGCGGTTCATGGAGGTGCGTGCATTGATATCGGTTTTTATGCCGCCCATCATGTAGTGCTGACCCGGAGTTACCGGCACTTTGTCTTTTGTAATATCATAGCCCTCTTCCATACATGCTTCAAATATGTTCGGAAAGCGTTTTGCAGCCTCTTCGCTTGTCATGGTCGGCAGGGTGATATAAACATGGTCCGTACCGAATTTTTCCATTTCTTTGCATATCGCTTCCGTAACGACATCCCTCGGCTGCAATTCATCGGTAAATCTTTCGCCGTTTTCATTCAAAAGAACTGCGCCCTCACCGCGAACGCTCTCGCTTATCAAAAAGCGTCTGCCGCTTTTTTTGCTGTAAAGTGTGGTGGGGTGGATCTGTATGTAATTAATGTCTTTCAGCTCTATACCGTGTTTCAGAGCAAGTGCGAAAGCATCTCCTGTAATGTGGGAAAAGTTTGTGGAATTCTTGAAAAGACCGCCGATACCGCCCGTAGCAAGTATGATATCCCTTGCCAGTATCGCGCCGCGCTCTCCGAATTCATCCTCGCAGACGATTCCGTAACAGGTGTTTTCCTTTTCTATCAAATCAATCATTGTGGTCTGCGCAACAAATGTGATGTTTTTACGCTTTTTGGCGATAGAGAGCAGCGTGGCGGTTATTTCTTTCCCCGTTTCGTCTTTGTGATGCAGGATTCTGTTGCGTCTGTGCGCTCCTTCGCGCGTGTAGTCAAACGAACCGTCGCTGTCCGTGTCAAAATTCACTCCGAGATCGATCAGAGTGTTTATGATCTCCGGCGAAGACTCTATCATAACCCTGACGCTTTCGGGATCATTCTCGTAATGCCCTGCTTTCATTGTGTCCTCAAAATAGCAGTCAAAATCTTCAATGCTTTTTAAAACGCATACTCCGCCCTGCGCAAGGTAAGAATCGCATTCTTTAAGATTTTCCTTGGTGATTACAAGCACCTTTTTATCTTCGGGCAGACACAGTGCCGCAAACAGCCCTGCAACGCCGCTTCCGACTATAACAACGTCTGTTTTTATAAATTCTCTTTCCATTTTTACTAAATGCCCGGTTATTCCGTGCTCTCCCTAAAGCAATATTTATATTAATATATAATTTATGCCGAAGATTGTCAAGAAAAAATATTACTGTTTAACTTGCCATTGAACTTCTGTTTTGGTAATATAAAGTTACTGATTTTTGTATTTTTATCCAACACTTTACACAGATTTGACAATTTGTAAACTTATTCTTGAAATACGGGGTATATATTTGTGGACGTTAATGTTTACGATTTTGACAATACGATATATGACGGCGAAACTCTAGTGGATTTCATCATGTATTTCGTAAAGCGCGATATCAGAATATGGAAATATATTCCAAAACTTGCAGTTATCGCGCTGAAGGATATGCTGCATCTGTTTACCGTTGAGGATGCCGTTGAAGCGTATGCCTCTTTTCTGGAAGGATATTACGTGAACGCAGGAGACCTTACCTCCGCCGTAGTTGATTTCTGGAACAGAAATGAAAAAAAGATAAAGCCGTGGTATTCACGCGTGAGAAAAGACAGCGATATAGTCGTTTCCGGCACAACGGATTTCATTCTTGACGAGATCATGAAGCGTATGGGGATCAAGCATTATGTTGGATCCAGCATAGATAAAAAAACGGGAAAATTTGTGCGCCTTTGCTTTCTTGAAAACAAGGTCAAAATTTTCAACGAGCTTTATCCCGACGCCCATATAGTCAATTTCTATACGGACAGCATGAACGATAAGGCGATGATGGATATTGCGGATCACGTTTATCTTGTCAAAAAAAGCAAGATCGTAAAAATCAAGTAACTTTAGGGGGAGAATTTATGGCAAAATTCAGCGTTAAGGAATTTCTTAACAGCAAGATCGTGAAAGGCGATGTCGGCGAGGAGACCGTTTTAACATGGAAAGAAACACTCTCATATGCCGTGGGGCGCGGCGCTCAGGGTATGAATACAAGCATGACTTCGTCAAAATACATCAATTTCTTTTTGACGAATGTTTTGTTCAGAAAACTGGACGACCCTATGGGCGTGGCATCAAAAATACGTTTCTTCTGCGGTATTTTTGATGCTGTAAACGATCCCATCATGGGCGTTATCGTGGACAAAACAAGAACGAAAAACGGGCAGATGAGACCTTATATCAAATGGGCGCCTCTTTTCGTTTCTCTGGTTATGATCCTGTTTTTCATAGGCAGCGCGGATGCGTCTCCCGTTTTTAATATAATCTATACAACCGTGTTGTTTATCGGACTTGACGTTACATATACGGCTTTTGATATACCCATGGGCGCGCTCGCGTTTTCGATTACACCGAGCGGTATCGAGCGCACAAAGCTTTTCGGTATCAGTTCTATCGTGCGTTCGGTTCTCGGCGCTCTGCCGCAGGTCTTTGTTGCCGGAGCTGCACTGCTTCCGTATTTTAAGGATCACACCCCTCAGGCATACCTCACTTCCGCCATCATTTCGGCAATCGGCATTATTTTTCTTACACGTTTTACATATAAAAACACCAAAGAAAGAGCCGAGCACAGAGAGGATGTTCCGTCGGTTCGCGAATGCTTTTCGCTTCTGTTTAAAAACAGACCGTTGCTCATGCTGTTTCTCGGCAATATATTCTTTGTTATCTGCAAAATTGCGGAGCAGGTATCGTTCTATTTTGTTGCCGATCTGATGTTCAACAGGAAATATAATGTTTTTATTGATGTTGTTAAATTTCCCGGCTTTCTTGTTGCCGGTCTGCTTGTTCCCAAGATCGTTGAGACCTTGGGCAGAAAGGCAGACAGCAAAAAATTCTATCAGGCGTGCTGCGTTGTTGCGATAATCCTGCACGCTCTGTTCGCGATCACCTGTTATAACGGCCTTATGAATAAAGCGGCGGGCGACAGCGTTCCGCTCTTTACAGGCATTCTTGTTGTTCTGTTCACAGGTCTTACCTCTATTCCGCTTGAATTCAAAAACCTGATTCAAAAAGAAATGGAAGCGGAGACCGTTGATTATATCGAGTGGAAAACAGGCACGCGCGTAGAGGGTATCATGCTTTCGATCATGAGCTTTACCGGCAAGATTGAAAACACGCTCTCATCCTCAATCGGACTTGCTATACTCGGCTTTACGGGATATATCCAGCACACGGAAGGTTCTCTGGTTCAAAATACCGAAACAAACTGGGCGCTGTTCCTGCTCACAACCGTTGTGCCCGCTGTTGGCTATCTGCTTATGCTTATTCCGATGCACTTCTATAACATAACCGGCGACGGTCACAGAAAGATGATGAAGGACATCATGGAAAGAAGAGAAGCCCTCAAGGCAGAAAAAGAAGCTGTAAACGAATAACAAATAAAACGGCTGATAAAAATACCGCGGTCTGCGTATCTTTTTGGATATGCGGACCGCGGTTTTGAATGGTTCGGTTCTTATTTGTTCATTTGCTTTGATATTTACAGCTTCTTTTTTATTTCGCTGTTTATCCGTTCGCGTGTTTGCAGCAGCCATTCTGCGCTGTGGGGATATTCGCTGAAGGTAAGGGGCTTTTCAAGTCCGCTCTCCAGAACAGATACGGCTTTTTCCCTGCCGACAAGGCTTTCAAGCAGCCTGAGGGCGCGCAGATCCTGAAGTCCGTCGAAGAACACATGAAGCCTTGTTGAGTCAAGCGGCATGTTGTTTTTGCCCGGATAAACCACAAAGCTGTCACCTGAGGGGAATTTTCCGTCGGCGTCCGGCTCTGTAAACGGGTCTATCAGGCGTTTAGAAAACCTGCTGTAATAGAAATTGTATCCCCAGTGCAGAAAGCCTTTAACGTCGAATTTGTAAAGCTGGTAACCGATGATTCTGTTTCTTTCGGCGGGCATGCCGAAAAATCGGTTTGAAACATATTTTCTGCCCTGCGCGCCGCAGTAATATGCCCAAAGTTCGGGCACTTTTCCTATAAACGGCTCAATGTGGTCCGTGGCAGGGATCGGCGTTTCAACAACACCTTTCTCATAAAATGAAAAATCGGAAAGCGTGTCTGTGATCTTGAATCCGCTGAAGTTTTTGTGGATGATTTGTGCAGCTTTTGAGTATGCTATGAGCTGCCACTTTGCAGGCTCGTCGGAAACATGGAATATGCAGCGCTGCGCAATACCTTTTTTATTTATATATTCTTTAAGCGCTTCGGCAAACTGCTCCATAAAAAGACGGTATTTTTTGCCCGACGCCATCGTGCGCCACCCAAAGATTTTTTTTAAAACGCCGTTTTTTTCGGCAATAATCTTGGGCGCATGGCGCGCGCCCCACTGTGTAAACAGGTGGCTCATCTCATAATATCTAATGCCGCATCTGTCACACATTTCAAGCCATTTGTCGAGCTTTTCAAATGCAAAGGAATATCTGTTTTTGCCCGTTATCTTAACGTCAATCAACTGCACGGTCGGGCGTTCGCCGCCAACCTGCGTGTCAAGCGGCGGAGTGAACAGCGGCGTTAAAACGCAGTTCATCCCGTATTCTGCGGCGCGGCGCAGAAAATTTTCGGCGCACTGCCAGTATTCGGGCGAAAACGCCTTGAATCCGTAATAGCTCATCAGGCAGTCCGTGTGGAACCAGTTTGTATATATCAGCTCCTGCTCGGGCAAAAGTGCGTCTATGATCTCAATTTTAACAGTTGCCTTAGTATCCGTCCCGCTGCGCGTTATATTTACTTCAAACTCACCTGCGGGCAGTTCGCCCCAAAGCTGCACCCAAACGCAGTTCAGTCCTCTGTATTCGGCAGTGAATGCAGTGCTCTCAAGCGGTTCAAGAAGATCCGGGTATTTGCTGTGTTTCTCTTTTATAAAATAATCGTCCGTGCCGGACGGCAACGCAAGTCCGCCTCTTATGAGCTTTACAAGGCTGAAATTCATATACTTTGCTACAGGCGATTCAATCTCAAAGCTAACCGTTTCGCCCTTATCGGCTTGGAATGCGATCTGGAACGCCTTGCGCTCGTTCTTCATCATTGAAAAGCAAGAGAATTCAGAAAAGTCCGCGTTTGAATCTTCAAACACCTTTTCAAGCGGCGAAAGAATGAACATCTCCTTTTCCATATTAAATAACCCCTCTCAGTGCCGTATCGGCAGCAATTCTTTCTGTTTGTTTCAATTTTAGCAAATAGCCGGCGGTTTGTAAAGCGGAGCCTGCAGAAAAGATCGCTTTAATTTGCATTTAAAATAGGTGCAATACTCTTGCCAAACAAGCCGCTTAGTGGTAAAATACAAGCGGCTTGTTCTGATATGCCGTATACAGACGGCGTTTGGGAAAGAAAAATCTTATTGATGGGGAGCGACAGGATATGCAGGCAAAGAACCTTAGAAATATAGCAATCATAGCGCATGTTGACCACGGCAAAACAACGCTTGTTGACGAAATGCTGCGCCAGAGCGGTACTTTTCGCGCGAATGAGGTCGTGGATGAAAGAGTGATGGACAGTAACGATCTTGAACGCGAAAGAGGAATTACGATCCTTTCAAAGAATACAGCGGTTCATTATAAGGATACGAAAATCAATATAGTGGATACCCCCGGCCATGCTGATTTCGGCGGCGAGGTGGAGCGTATACTCACAATGGTAGACGGCGTTTTGCTGCTTGTTGACGCCTTTGAGGGCTGCATGCCACAGACCCGTTTTGTACTCAAAAAGGCGCTCGGACTGAAAAAGACGCCGCTGGTTGTTATAAATAAGATAGACAGACCTGGCGCTCGTCCCGCGGAAGTGATAGATGAGGTGCTTGATCTTTTCATTGAACTCGGCGCGGATGATGACCAAATCGAATTTCCCGTTGTTTACGCTTCCGCCAAGGACGGTTACGCCGGTCTTGATCCCGATGTGCGTGAAGGCGATATGAGACCTTTGTTTGATGCCATTTTAAAATATATCCCTGCGCCTGAGGGCGACCCCGACGGCCCTGCCCAGATCCTGTTTTCATCACTGGAATACGATGATTATGTCGGCAGAATCGGAGTCGGCAGAGTGGAGCGCGGCGGCATAAAAACGAATACGCCGTATGTGCTTTGTAAGCAGGACGGCAGCAGGGAAAATATCCGCATTACAAAGCTTTATCAGTTTGAGGGGCTCAAGAGAGTTCCCTGTACAGAAGCGTTCCTCGGTGATCTGGTGTGCGTTGCCGGTATACCCGATCTGAATATCGGTGAAACCGTTTGCGATCCCGAATGTGTTGAGCCGCTGCCGTTCGTTAAGATAGACGAGCCTACCATAAGCATGAACTTTATGGTGAACGATTCACCGTTTGCCGGCAGAGAGGGCAAGTATGTCACGAGCCGCAATCTGCGCGACAGGCTGTTCAAAGAAGTGGAAACGAATGTTTCCATGCGCGTTGAGGAAACAGATTCCATGGATACCTTCAAGGTCTCCGGCAGAGGCGAGCTTCACCTTTCGATACTGATTGAGACCATGCGCCGCGAGAATTATGAATTTCAGGTCTCCCGCCCGCAGGTCATTATGAAAAAGGACGAAAAAACAGGGCAGACCCTTGAGCCGATGGAACTTGCGATCATCGAAGTTCCCGAGGATTATGTGGGCACGGTCATTGAAAAGCTCTGCTCGCGTAAGGGCGAGGTTGAAAAAATGGATACGCGCACTACGGGGATGACGCATCTTGAATTCAAAATACCGTCGCGCGGTCTGATCGGCTACAGAAGTGAATTTCTTACGGATACCAACGGAAACGGCATCATGAATCAGCTTTTTGCCGGCTATGAACCCTATAAGGGCGATATCGCTACCAGAACAAGAGGCTCAATCGTTGCCCACGAAACTGGCGTTTCAACCGGCTACGGACTGTGGAACACGCAGGACAGGGGCAGACTCTTTATCGGTCCGGGCGTTGATGTGTATGAGGGTATGATCGTTGGCGAGTGCTCTAAAAATGAGGATATCATCTGCAATGTCTGCAAGAAAAAGCATGTTACCAACACAAGAGCAAGCGGCTCCGATGAGGCTTTAAAGCTTGTTCCGCCCACCACGCTTTCGCTTGAGCAGAGCATGGAGTTCCTTGCGGATGACGAGTTGCTGGAGGTAACGCCCAAATCCATCAGACTCAGAAAATCAATACTGGATAAAGGTCTGAGATTAAAGGCGGAAAGTCGTAAAAAATAACTTATATAGGGGGATGTGATCGTATGAACGAAAAAGCAGGTTTGTATATTCACATCCCCTTTTGCGCGTCCAAGTGCCCTTACTGCGATTTTTATTCCGTCAGATATGAAAACTCCGCGGCGCAGGAGTATGCGGACAGATTGTGCATGGAGTTTCATAAGTATCGCGGCGCCCGGTTTGATACGGTCTATCTCGGCGGCGGCACACCGAGCATTTTGGATGCCGGTCTGATAAGCAAAATACTTTCCGCCGTCCGCAGCGCTTTTGATCTTGATGAAGATTCTGAAATCACGATTGAATGTAATCCCTCAAAAGATTTGAGCGAGGATTTTAAGGAATACAAAAAAGCGGGAATAAACCGTGTTTCCATCGGTATGCAGAGCGCCGTAAAATCGGAAAGGCTTGCGCTGGGCAGAATAGCGGGCAGGGAAGAGGTGGCAAAGGCGGTTTCAGACGCCCGCGCGGCGGGAATTTTCAATATCAGCCTTGATGTTATGCTCGGCACACCGAAGCAAACCGAAGAAAGCCTTCAGGAAACGCTTGCATTTATCGGTGAAATGAAAGTGCCGCATGTTTCCGCGTATATGCTGAAAATCGAGGAGGGCACGCCGTTTTTTAAGCTCCGGGATAAAATGGAGCTTCCGGGCGAGGATGAAACGGCAAATTTGTATCTTGAAACCGTTTCCGCTCTGGAAAAAATAGGGCTTGCGCAGTACGAAATCAGCAATTTCGCCATGCCCGGCTTTGAAAGCCGTCATAATATAAAATACTGGCGCCTTGTGCCGTATCTGGGGATAGGGAAGAGCGCCCATTCGTTTTGGGACGGCAGGCGTTTTTATTATGACAGGGATTTTGAGATCGTTGATGACGGAGAGGGCGGAAGTGACGAGGAAAAAATCATGCTCGGGCTGCGCCTTGCCTGCGGCATTGAAAAATCACTGATAAAGCAAGATTTTTCACCCTATGTAAAAGCTGGCTTTATGAAAGAAAACGGCGGCAGAGTGGCGTTTACGCCCAAAGGCTTTCTTGTTTCAAACACAATCCTTTCCGAGCTGATCTAACGGAGCGTAACAATGACTTTTATTGAAAACTATACTGAAAAACTGCTTGGTCTGTTAAAGGCTGAATTTGCCGAAAGACTTGTATATACAGGCCTTCAGGGCAGCTATATGCGCGGCGAGGAAACGAGCAGCAGCGATATAGACATTATGGTGGTTATAGACGGCTTAAGTGTAAAAGACCTTGCGTTATATAAAGATATAATCAGAAAGGCAGGCGATTATGAAAGAGCCTGCGGTTTTATCTGCGGCAGGGAAGAACTTTCAAACTGGAATCCTATGGAGATCTGCCATCTTGTTCACACCACCAAGGATCTGTACGGCAGTATAAAAGATATCGTGCCGGAGTATACCGAAGCAGTCGAAAGAAACTATATTAAGCTGAGTATAAACAATCTTTACCACGAATTGTGCCACAGCAATATCCATTCCGATGGGGATGAGCGCAATATGCGGTTTAGAGGATGCTGTAAATCACTGTTTTTCATTCTGCAGAATATATACTTTTTAAAAACCGGCAGTTTTTACGCAACAAAGCAAAAACTTGCCGCTGTGCTTGAGGGAGAGGATAAGGCAGTATTTGAAGCGGCATTAAATATTCAGCGTTCGGGCATATCGAATTATGAACACGATTTCGCACTGCTTTTTGAGTGGTGCCAAAAATACGCGCAAAGTTTTAAATAAATTCAGAAAGGAAAATCACGATGCTTTTTATTGAATATCCCAAATGCTCAACCTGCCAGAAGGCGAAAAAATGGCTTGATGAAAACAATGTCTCTTATACGGACAGGCATATCAAGGAGCAGAATCCCACCTATGAGGAACTTAAAGCGTGGTACGAAAAAAGCGGTCTGCCGCTGAAAAGATTTTTCAACACAAGCGGCCTGCTTTATAAATCCATGGGTTTAAAAGATAAGCTTGCCGATTTGAGCGAAGAGGAACAGCTCAGGCTGCTCGCAACGGACGGAATGCTCGTAAAACGCCCTCTGGTTGTTACAGACAGTTTTGTTTTAACAGGCTTTCGTGAAAAGGAATGGGCGGAAAAGCTTAAATAATATGTAATTAATATAAAATAAAAATAAGCCGGGCGGTTTTGAGTATATTACTCAGCCGCCCGGCGTTTTTATTATAGTTTCAGATCCTTGCAACGCCGTCTTTTCTTGCCGCTTCGGCAACAGCAGATGCAACCGTATCCTTGATGCGTTTGTCAAAAGCGTACGGCAGGATATAGTCCGGCTTCAGTTCATCATCGCTCACAAGAGATGCTATGGCATAAGCCGCGGCGATCTTCATGTTTTCGGTTATCTGGCTTGCGCGCACATCAAGCGCACCGCGGAAGATACCGGGGAAAGCCACCACGTTGTTGATCTGATTGGGGAAATCGGATCTTCCAGTTCCCACGATGGCAGCACCGGCTGCCGCTGCCTCGTCCGGCATAATCTCCGGCGTGGGGTTTGCCATCGCAAGCACGATTGCGTTTTCGTTCATGGTTTTTATCATATCGGCGGTAAGCACACCGGGGGCGGAAACGCCTATAAAGATATCCGTGCCTTTCACTGCGTCCGCGAGCGTGCCTTTAACGCCTGCCTTGTTTGATATTTCAGCTATCTCCGCCTTATAGGGGTTCAGATTTTCTCTGCCCTTATAGATAGCGCCGGTCCTGTCGCAGAGGATAACATCTTTAAGTCCTAATGTCATAAGCAGCTTCGCGATGGCGATGCCTGCCGCGCCGGAACCGTTTATGACTGCGCTGCATTCGGAAAGCGGCTTGCCCGTAAGCTTGGTGGCGTTGATGAGCGCTGCGGAAACTACAACCGCTGTGCCGTGCTGGTCATCGTGGAACACGGGGATGTCGCAGAGCTTTTTTAGCTTTTCCTCGATCTCAAAGCATCTCGGCGCCGCAATATCCTCCAGATTGATTCCGCCGAACGAGCCGCTGATGTTGTAAACCGTCTGCGCGAATTCGTCCACGTCCTTTGTCCTCACGCAGAGCGGAAAGGCGTCAACATCGCCGAATTCCTTAAACAGCACGCATTTGCCCTCCATGACAGGCATGCCTGCCTCGGGACCTATGTCGCCGAGCCCGAGCACTGCGGAGCCGTCGGTAATGACGGCAGCCATATTCCAGCGGCGTGTAAGCTCCCAGCTCTTTTTGTAGTCCTTTTGTATTTCAAGGCAGGGCTGCGCAACACCGGGGGTGTACGCCAGTGAAAGCGCGTCCTTGTTGTCTACCTTGGCGCGGGCAACAACTTCTACCTTGCCTTTCCACTGCTCGTGCAGCTTTAACGATTCTTTTCTGTAATCCATTGTCCTTGTCCTCTTTCATCCTTATTTATTTTCAATATGGGAAGTCGTTTCCCTTTCGGGATATGGCGTGTAGCCCTCCTCCCAAGGGAAAACATAGGAAAGCCCCAATTCGTCGCGCACATCGCAAAGCTCTTTCTGAACCGCATCGTTGATAGGCACGCCGCTGTGCTCTCTCTCCTTCCATATATCATATTCCTTTTCGCCTGCCGTGTAAATCCTTTTTTCACCGGGAGCCTTTTTACTTGCTCTTAATTCGCGCAGAATATCGCCGGCGGTCTTTTTAAAGGAGTCAAGCCCTAAAAACGCCTCGGTGTCTATCGCAATAAACCAGTGACCGAGATGGTATTTTTTCTTTTCGCCGTTTTCGTCTATGCCGGAAAGCGCGGATAAAAACTGCCCCTGCTGAAGCGCGGCTGAAAGCAGTTCAACTGCGGTGGCAAAGTCGTAACCCTTGTAGCCGCCGAGTTCTTCGCCTATTCCGCCAAGGGGAGCAAGCGCCGCCTCGTGCGTGTTGAGCCGGGTCAATATTTCCTCGCTATTTGTGAGCGCGCTGCCGTCTCTGCCTATCACCGTTCCGGCAGGGCAGTCCTTGCCTATTCTTGCGTAATATTCTATTCTGCCGCGCTGGATTATTGAGGTAGCGGCGTCAAACACAAAGGGGAACTTTTCATCGGTCGGCATGCCTATCGTAAAGGGATTTGTACCCAGCATATTTTCCACGCCATGCGTGGGGGCTATGGAGGGTCGGGCGTTCGTACCCGTCATTCCAATCATGCCCTGCTCGGTTGCCATGGTGGTGTAGTATCCCGCTATGCCGTAATGGCAGCTGTTTCTTACAGCCGTCATTCCCATGCCGTATTTTTTCGCCTTTTCAATCGCCATGTTCATGGCTTTAACGCCGATGACCTGCCCCATGCCGTCATGACCGTCTATCACGGCGGTAGTGGGGGTTTCTCTTAAGATCTCAAATTCAGTAACAGGGTTTTGTATTCCTGCGTTGATCCTGTCAATATAAATGGGTTTAAATCGGTTGCAGCCGTGGCTCTCTATGCCTCTTTTGTCTGATTCAAGCAGCACGTCGGCGCAGATCTCGGCGTCCTTTTCAGGTACGCCGTAGCCCTTGAATGCGTCTGTTATAAAATCGGTGATCAGCGCCCAGGGGCAGATAACTTTTGCCATAGTCTTTCTCCTTTAAATGGTTTTATGTATTTATCTTTCCCAGTTTCTTGAGCGTTCAACCGCTCTTTTCCAGTTTGTATAGAGTTTATTTCTTTTTTCCGTTTCCATAGAGGGAATAAATATTTTATCCACCTGTCTGTTGCTTTCAATCTCCTCCGTGCTCTCCCAAACGCCGGTAGCAAGTCCGGCAAGATAAGCGGCGCCGAGCGCCGTTGCCTCTTTGTTAACGGGGCGGTTGACGTTGACTCCCGTCATGTCTGCCTGAATCTGCATCATAATATTTGAAACGGACGCGCCGCCGTCCACTCTCAGATCTTTCAACAGAATTCCGCTGTCACGCATCATGGCCTCCAGCAGATCGGTCATCTGGTAGGTGATGCTTTCCAGAACGGCGCGGCAAATGTGCTTTTTATTTACACTGCGTGTAAGTCCTATCATACAGCCGCGCGCGTACATATCCCAGTACGGTGCTCCAAGCCCGGTAAATGCCGGAACAAAATAGAGACCGTTTGAATCTTCAACTTCTTCAGCCAGTATATCGCATTCGTGTGCGCTTTTTATAAGTTCAATCTCATCTCGGAGCCATTTGATCACCGAGCCTGCATTGAATGCCGAGCCTTCAAGGTCATATGTGATCTTGCCGTCTAAACCCCAGGCAACGCCGGTCAGCAGGTTTGAACGTGAATCTATGCGCTTTTCGCCGGTGTTCATCAGCAAAAAGCAGCCTGTGCCGTAGGTGTTTTTAGCCTGACCGGCTTCAAAGCAGCCCTGCCCGAAAAGCGCGCCCGGCTGGTCGCCGATCGCGCTTGCGATCGGTATGCCTGCAATCTGATCCATTCCGGGGAATTTAACACATTCGCCGTATATGCAGCTTGACGGCTTCACCTCCGGCAGCATACTCATCGGTATACCGAGCTTTTCACAGAGATAAGGATCCCACTGCAGTTTGTCTATATCAAAAAGCATCGTGCGGCAGGCGTTGGAATAGTCGGTAACATGAACCTTACCGGCTGTCAGATTCCAGATCAGCCAGGTGTCCACGGTACCGAAAAGAAGCTCGCCGCGCTCCGCTTTTTCACGCGCGCCTTCAACATTATCCAGTATCCATTTAATTTTTGTGCCCGAAAAATAGGCGTCAATCAGCAGACCTGTGGTGCTTTTTATGTAGTCTCCAAGCCCTTGTTCCTTCAGTTCCTCGCAATATGCTGCCGTGCGGCGGCACTGCCACACGATGGCGTTATAAACGGGCTTTCCTGTTTCCTTATCCCACACGATCGTGGTCTCGCGCTGGTTCGTTATGCCTATGGCGGCAATTTCGGCGGGATCGACTTTTCCTGCTCTGAGCACCTCGATTATGGCTTCCAATTCTGAAAACAGTATCTCGTTTGGATCGTGTTCAACCCAGCCGTTTTGCGGATAATACTGCCTGAATTCCTTTTGTGCCTTTGCAACCGCTTCTCCCTTTTTATTAAAGATTATGACGCGGGAGCTGGTCGTGCCCTGATCGAGCGCCATCACATATTTTTTACCCATAATAATAAAGCCTTTCCGGCTGCGATTTGTGGTGAAAGCTGACGGCTTTTCCGCAGCAGCCTTGCGGAATCCTGCCGTGACGCAAAACAACGGTGTAAATACCGCTTTTCATGCGACGGATATATACAAAAAAGAGCAAGTATTATAATACTTACTCTTATTTTAATATTTTATTCCTTTTATGTCAATTTAATACTTTGTAAACTATTAGAAACGAATTTATTGGTTGTTTTCCACAAAGTTCACAATGTCACCCACGGATTTCATATTCGCGATCACTTCATCGGGAACTTCAATCTGAAATTCGTCCTCTATGCTCATAACAATGTCAATCGCGTCAAGACTGTCTGCGTCAAGATCCTCTTCAAGCAGACTGTCCATGGTTATTTTATCGGGATCAATACTTAACTGCTCCGCAAGAATCTGAACTATTTTCTCAAATACCATAAAGAATCACTCCCAAAATTACAGTTGTTAAAATAAGTCGTTTGTGTTATTATCATATTATAAGATTTATCCAATATTGTCAATACTTTGCGCGGCGTATTTTTTTGCCCGCGTTGTTTTCATTATAAAGAGGTCATTATGAAAAAATTCGGATTGTTGGGTTATCCGCTCGGTCATTCACTTTCTCCGTTTATTCACAGGCAGCTTTTCGCTGCATCAAATACGCAGGCTTCGTATGAGCTTGAGGAGATTCCGGCAGAGGAGCTGCAAAATAAGATGCCGCGGCTTATGACTCTTAACGGATTTAATGTTACTATTCCGCATAAAATAAATATTATTCCATATCTGGATGTGCTGCATGAGAAAGCAGAGCTTTTCGGAGCTGTAAACACAGTGAAAACAGAGAACGGTAAAAGTATAGGCTATAATACCGACTGCGAGGGTTTCCTGCGCGCTCTGAAAGGGGCGAATATTCCGCTTTCAGGCGATGTGCTGCTCTGCGGCGCCGGCGGTGTTTCAAGAATGATTGCGTTCGAGGCGGTGCTTGCCGGATGCAGGCTTACCGTTGCCGTACGTCCCTCCGGGCGTGAAAAAGCTGAGAAGATCAGAGCGGAAATAACGGAAAAGCTTGGGAAAAGCATTGAGATTAAAGAATATCAGCAGATTTCCGAAGGGTACGATCTTATCGTTAACGGCACTTGCGTAGGAATGTATCCCAATACCAATGCATGTGTGCTTGATAAAAAGATCGTTCAGAGTGCAGGCGCGGTTTATGATGTTATCTATAATCCGGCAGAAACGCTTTTGCTTAGATTTGCAAACGAAGCGGGAATAAAATGTTCAAACGGCATTTCTATGCTTGTTTGGCAGGCGGCTGTTGCGCAGGAGATATGGACAGGCGCCGAATTCTCGGAATCCGATATTGATCAAGTCATCAGGCTTACCGAAAAGGAGCTGTTAAATAAATGAATATAGCTTTGTGTGGTTTTATGGGCGCGGGGAAAACCGCTGTCGGCAGGCAGCTTTCAAAAATGGCCGGTATGGAATTTGTTGATACAGACGAATTGGTTGAAAGCCGGCAGGGTATTCCGGTCAGTGAAATCTTTGAAAAATATGGAGAAAAGCATTTCAGAGATCTGGAATATGAGGTCTGCCGCGGCATAGCGCAAAGAAAAAATTGCGTGATCTCCACCGGCGGCGGAGCAATGACTTTTAAAAGGAATGTTGAAGCGTTAAAACAAAGTGCAGTTATCGTGTTTATTGACACGCCTTTTGATGTGATCTGCGAAAGAATAGGCAATCCTTCAAACAGACCTTTGTTTCGGAACAAGGAAAGCGCGCGGAAGCTTTTTTTCGAGCGCCGCAGTCTCTATATCGATGCTGCCGATCATATTGTTGACGGCGATCAGAGCGTGAGAAACATTTCGTTACAAATTCTGAAATTGGTTAAATAATTGTTACTATTATTTACAAATCAATATCCGTGTGCTATAATGACTGCGTTTTAAATCACAGTTTTTAGGTTTTTTGGAGCGTTAAATAATGGATATATTAAAAAAAGAAGGTTTTGAGCATTTTGTTAAAATGTTCAAAAAATACCGAAATCTGTTGAGTGAGCTTACGCGAAAAAATGTAAAACTGAAATACAGGGATTCCTGGCTCGGCGTTTTCTGGAGCTTTCTTCAGCCTCTTCTTAATATGATCGTTCTTTCCGTTGTTTTCGGAAATATTTTCGGTTCAGACAGGAAGTTTATAGTTTGTTATCCCGTTTATCTTTTTACCGGCAGGCTGCTGTTTGAATTTTTCACTTCGTCCACGAAGCGCGCGCTGACTTCTTTCAGAAGTAATGCGCCGATTATAAAAAAAGTTTATGTTCCGAAATATATGTATCCCGTTTCGGGTATTCTTTCTAATTTCGTAACCTTTGCAATCTCTATTTTATGTTATGTATGCGTCTGGATCTTTTTTAAAGCAACGGGGATCCAGGGCGGAAGCGGACTGACGATTAACGGATATGCGCTTTTATTCTTTATCCCAATGGCGATATTGCTGGTGTTTGTAGTCGGTGTGGGACTCATCCTTTCTGTTTTGCAGGTCTATTTCAGAGATGTAGAATATATCTGGGATGTTTTTTGCACGCTGCTGTTTTATTGCATTCCTATTATTTATCCCCTTCAGCAGATTACAACGCCATGGATACAGATTGTAATTAAGATCAATCCGCTTTACTCTATGCTGGAGCTGTTTAGGCAATGTGTGCTTTACTGCCAGCCTATGAGCTGGAAACTTCTGCTTTATGCGCTTGCTTGGGCTTTCGGAACGCTTCTTATAGGAATTCTGATCTTTAATAAGAAGAGTGACGATCTCATCTTCCATCTGTAATATATAATGTATAAAATAATATAATTATTAAAAAGACGGCACTAAACTGCCGTCTTTTTTTTGTGGATTTTACAACTTGTTTTCCTCTTGATATTCTTTTGAATATTCCACATTTTCAGTGCTCGGAATGGGAATTCCCATCTCAGTGCGTTCATCGGGCTGAACAGTGGGGTTGCTCATACTGACACAATACCTGTTCGTGATCCGGGGATTCAAACGGTATTTCTTTTTGTACGAGCCATGTGGTGAAAGAACCGCTTTATTTTTCTTCGGCTGCATTTGTTCCTCCGAACCCGTTTACAAGCTGTTTAAGATCCGCCAGGCTGTTCACTTTCGCGCCGCTGTATACAAGCGCGGATTGAATACTCTTGGGCAGAGAATGAAAATAGCTGCTCATTTCATCTGTTAAATTAAATATATCAGGCATTTTGATCTTCCTTTCTTTTCGGTTTCAATATTATTATTCCTGCAATTATTTTTGTTATGATTTACGGAGAAAATAAAATTTTAACTAAATATTTGTAAAATATAGGTAAGTATCATGAATTGAATTTTACATAAATAAAAAAATGTAAAAATAATTGTCAAGACTTTTAATAAAATTTTGTAAAAAGTGCATAACTATTACAAAATGGTTACAAAACGCTTGTCAAAATTTCACATAGATTAAAAAGTTACAAATATGTTACAATTCTATTTGTATGATGACAGAACAGAAAGCGCGAATACAAATCCGCCTTAACAAAAGCGTATTGTATTTTGAAAGGGGTGTTATCCTCGGCTTTCACGGAGGTTGAAATGAAATCTTTTATAAAATCGCTTTTGCTTGTGCTGGTTACACTTGTATTGCTCTTCACGGCGTTTCCGGTAACGGCAAGCGCACAGTCCCTTCAGTTTAAACCGCGTCTCACTGCCCCGCAGCGTTCAAATGCCTATTATAACAGGGAGCTTAACGTCTATTCGCAAACGGGCTACGGTATGCCGAACTGTGTGGCATATGCGTTTGGCAGAGTGTATGAGATAACCGGCGAGAAGCCTCTTATAACAAGAGGGAGCGCCAATGAATGGTGGAGTATCAACAAAAGAAACGGATACTACGAATACGGACAGGAACCCCATATAGGCGCGATCGCCTGTTGGAGCAATCATGTTGCCGTTGTTGAAAAAATAGACGGAAATACTGTAACCGCTTCACAGTCACACTGGGGCGGAGCTTATTTTGACACGACAACGTTTGAAAGCGGCACGAACCGCTTCGGTCAGAAATTTTACGGCTATATTTACGCAAGCGACGATTATTTTGAAGAGCTTGAAAAACAGAAAGCGCAGCAAGAAGCCGAAAAGGTGAAGCAGCGCCTTGGTGAAAAAACAGAGAATATGAGCAGCATTGCTCCGGCGGAAAAGAAAACCATAGATTTTCCCGCTGTAGAACTGTTGCCGGAAAAAGACAAAGGTGTTCTTATAAACAGTGTTATGCTGAAAAATGTGCTTGAAATGGAATGATGTTCAGACAGGACCGCTCTTAGGAGCGGCTTTTTTATTTGTAAAAGTGTGATGTTGTTTCATATAATTCAGCAAGTTTTCTAAATTATATGATTGTTTTTCGATACCTAATAGAACAGGCAAGGGACGAAGCTTCTGCCAGAAAGATGTTTGCCAAATATTATCCTGACGGTATAAAAGATTTTGACATGGATAAGTTTAACCGTGCGTTCAGAAGAGAAGATGAACTTGATGAACAACGTACTGCTGCAGTTGAACGCTTGCGTGAAGCTCGTAAAGCAAAGAATAAGGCGCAGACAGAGAGATGCCGTGCAGAACTTAAAAGTATCCGTGCCGAAAAGAGCGCTCTTTCAAAACAGCTTAAAGAAATAAACAATGAATATTCCCGCTATAACCGCGCAGCAAAACCTTATCTTGACGCTAAAAAACTTCTTGTGCAGCAGGAAAACTACCGTCATTATGAGGAGATACGAGACCGCTATGAGGACTCGAAAAAAAGAGCAGAAGCTGCAAGACTTGAAAGAGAAGAAGCCGCGAGACGCGAAAAGCAGGAAAAAGAAGCTTACGCTGCCGGACTCAGGGAGCAGAGAAGAGCGGCGAAAAATAAGAAACAGTAAGTTATCCATATTTTATGCAAAGAATCCCCGCTGTAAGCGGGGATTTTTTATGAGAAAAAGTGTTATTCATAATTTATTTTCAAAAAAAGTGTTGACAAAAGAAAAAAATGGATATAATATAAGAAATGTAGTTAGCACTCAAGGCCTTAGAGTGCTAATGAACAAAAAGGAAGGTGGGAAGGATGATGGGCGAAAGACAGGCGGCAATACTTGCGCTGATTATAGACAGCTATATAAAAACAGGTGAGCCGATCGGTTCAAAAACGCTTGCCGGGCTGTTGCCTTATAAAATCTCCAGTGCCACCATTAGAAATGAAATGGCATATCTTTCGGAACTCGGTCTGCTTGAGCAGATGCACACAAGCGGAGGACGTGTGCCGAGCAAGGCTTCATACAGATATTATGTTGATAATCTTATGATCCCGAAAATGCCGCAGCCTTATGAAAAAGAGCATATAAATGAGGCGCTCTCCGTCAATTCCGGCGATCCCGAACGCCTTTTGCATGACGCTGTAACGCTTTTGCAGCAGGAAACGGGCTGTGCGGCAATGTATAACACCGTGCGCGATGATCTTGACTGTATACAGGGCGTTGAACTTATTCCTGCGGGGAATAATAAAGCCATGATCGTTATGCTCTCGGTCGGCGGCAAGATAAAATCTTCGGTATGCAGGCTGAGCTGCCCGGCGGATGATGATTTTAAATCTCTTTTTTACTATATTATGTCTGAGTTTTTTATAGGAACTCCGCTTAAGGATGTAAATCTTGCGCTGCTGCAAAACACAGTGCCGGTTCTGGGCGCAAGGGTGTTTGACATGCTCCCCGTGCTCACCAGTCTTTGCTCGCTTTGCGCTGAAGCTGCCGAAGGTTCTCTTGTGTTTGAGGGCGAAACGAACCTGCTTGCCCACGAAGAGCTGGGAAACGAAGTTTACAGGATTCTTTCTTTCCTTGCTTCCAGAAAACAGGTGAAAGCGGCTCTCGAGCAGTTTGCGAAAACAGGCCGTGAGATGCAGCTTGTGATCGGCGATGAGAACCCTCATCCAATGCTGAAAAACACAGTCGCTCTGATCTCTAAAACCATATATAATAACAGCCAGTCGGCTATCTTATGCATTATAGGCTCTACCAGAATTGATTATTCCACAGTTCTGCCCAGAGCTGAATATATAATGAACACAGTAAAAAAATTTCTCCAAAAAGGAGGCGCGGAGTTTGAGTAAAAAAGAAAAAGAGAAGAAAACAAAGCAGGAAACCGGAAAGCCGGAATCCGAAAACACCCCTAAAAAAGAGGAAAAAGCTGCCGAACAGGATACTGCGGATAGCAAAAATCCTCTTGAGGATGAACTTGAGGCAACAAAAGACAGGCTGCTGAGAATAACGGCTGAGTATTCCAATTACAAAAGACGCAGCGAAAAGGAAAAGCAGGACACATTCGTGTATGCCAAAGCCGAAACGGTCAAAGAGCTGCTGCCTGTGATTGATAATCTTGAAAGAGCACTTGCCAATGAGACAGAGGATTATGAAGCACTCAGAAAGGGCGTGGAAATGACCTTTAACAGCCTTATGGCAAGCCTTGAAAAAATGGATATAGAGGTGTTCGGTGAACCCGGAGACACCTTTGATCCGAATCTTCATAACGCGGTAATGCATGTTGAGGATGAAAATTATAAAAACGGTGAAATCGTTGATGTTTTCCAGAAGGGATACAAGATAGGAGATAAAATCGTACGTCCCGCTATGGTGAAATCAGCAAATTAATAAACACAATAAACTATATTTTACGGAGGAAGATATATTATGGCAAAGATTATAGGTATTGACTTAGGTACAACAAACAGCTGCGTCAGTGTTATTGAGGGCGGTGAGCCCGTTGTTATCCCCAACGCCGAGGGCGCAAGAACAACGCCTTCCGTTGTTGCTTTCAGCAAGGACGGCGAAAGAATGGTCGGCAATGTGGCGAAACGTCAGGCAATCACAAACCCGGAAAGAACCATCAGCTCAATCAAAAGGCATATGGGCTCTGATTACAAGGTAAATATAGACGGCAAAGCTTATACACCTCAGGAGATATCGGCAATTATTCTTCAGAAACTGAAATCAGACGCCGAAGGCTATCTCGGCGAGCCGGTAAAAGAGGCGGTCATCACTGTTCCTGCTTACTTCACTGACGCGCAGCGCCAGGCAACAAAGGACGCAGGCAAGATCGCAGGTCTTGATGTAAAGAGGATCATCAATGAGCCTACTGCCGCGGCTCTTGCTTTCGGTATAGACAAGGAAGAAGACCAGAAAGTTATGGTATATGACCTTGGCGGCGGTACGTTTGATGTTTCCATCATTGAGATGGGCGACGGCGTGCAGGAGGTTCTTGCCACAGCAGGTAACAACCGTCTCGGCGGTGATGATTTCGATAAGAAAGTTATGGACTGGATCGTTTCCGAGTTCAGAAAAACAAACGGCATAGATCTTTCAAATGATAAAATGGCTATGCAGCGTGTAAAGGAAGCAGCCGAAAAGGCAAAGATCGACCTTTCAGGTATGACAACAGCTCAGATCTCCCTTCCGTTCATCACGCAGGATGCAACAGGTCCGAAACATTTGGAGATGACGCTTTCAAGAGCGCAGTTCAACCAGATGACTGCCGATCTTGTTGAGGCTACAATGGGTCCCGTTCGTCAGGCTATGCAGGACAGCGGCCTTTCCATGAATGATATTGATAAAGTTCTTCTGGTAGGCGGTTCCACGCGTATTCCCGCAGTTCAGGAGGCTATCGAGAAATTCAGCGGCAAAAAGCCGTTCAAGGGCATCAACCCGGATGAGTGTGTTGCGATGGGCGCCGCGCTTCAGGGCGGTGTTCTCGGCGGAGATGTCAAAGGACTTCTTCTGCTGGATGTTACGCCTCTTTCACTCGGCATTGAGACGATGGGCGGTGTAAACACAGTCATTATTGAAAGAAACACCACGATCCCCACAAAGAAATCTCAGATCTTCTCTACTGCCGCTGATAACCAGACTTCAGTTGAGGTACACGTTCTTCAGGGTGAAAGGCAGTTCGCAAAAGACAATAAGACCCTTGGCATGTTCCATTTGGACGGAATTCTCCCCGCGCGCCGCGGCGTTCCGCAGATCGAGGTAACCTTTGATATTGACGCAAACGGTATTGTTCACGTTTCGGCTAAAGACCTGGGCACAGGCAAAGAACAGCACATCAGCATCACAGCTTCCTCTAACATGAGCAAGGAGGATATCGACAAGGCTGTTAAAGAGGCTGAGCAGTTCGCTGAGGAGGATAAGAAGAGAAGAGAAGCTGTTGACCTTAAGAACGGCGCAGAGCAGCTTGCTTATCAGACGGATCAGTTGATTGCCGAAAACGGAGATAAATTCTCCGCCGATGACAAATCCGCACTTGAAACAAAATCCGCAGCTCTGAAAGAAGCGCTCAAGGGCGATAATCTTGACGCGATAAAATCCGCTCAGGATGATCTTCAGAATAAATTCTATGAAGTGTCACAGAAGCTGTATCAGGCGGCACAGGCAGCCCAGGGCGGCGCTCAGCCGGGCGCGGATCCGAATGCAGCTCAGCAGCCGGGCGGTAATGACGCAGGTTATACCGATGCCGACTTCACGGAAGTAGACGATAACTAAGATAAACACTTTTTCTCCGATTTTTGATTAGGTGGCGGAACGGCTCCTGTCCGTTCCGTCATTTTAAGCAAGAAAGATAAATCCGAAATTCACCTGAAACAGGTTCGTTTCGGAATTCTTTTGCTTGCAGAATAACGGTTAACAGGGAGGAAAATATGCCTGAGGAAAAAAGAGATTACTATGAGGTTCTCGGCGTTCAAAGGGGCGCAACAGAGGACGAGATAAAAAAAGCATACAGAAAAACGGCAAAAAAATATCACCCCGATCTGCACCCCGGCGACAAAGAGGCTGAAGAAAAATTCAAAGAATGCAATGAGGCTTACGAGGTGCTTTCCGATCCTCAGAAAAAAGCGCGTTACGATCAGTTCGGCTTCGCCGGCGTTGATCCGAATTACGGAGCAGGGCAGGGCGGCTACGGAGCAGGCGGCTTCGGCTTTGACGGCGACATAGACCTCGGAGACATCTTTTCGTCCTTCTTCGGCGGAGGTTTCGGCGGCGGTTTTTCCGGCAGAAATCCCAATGCGCCGCAAAGGGGCAGGGATATTCAGCTGACCGTTAATCTGACCTTTGAGGAAGCGGCAAAGGGCTGCACGAAAGAGGTTGAAGTTCCGCGCGTGGAGGACTGCAGCGAATGCGGCGGTACAGGTGCGGCAAAGGGTACATCTGCGAAAACCTGTACGACCTGCGGAGGCAAAGGGTATGTAAATGTTCAAAACAGAATGGGCTTTACAGTTGTTTCCACACAACGCACTTGCAATGTGTGCGGCGGTCGTGGTAAAATAATAGAAACCCCCTGCGGCAAATGTGCCGGCAAGGGTAAGGTAAGACGTAAGAATAAGGTCAGCGTTGATATCCCGGCAGGCATTGATGAAGACAGAATCATCAATCTCCGCGGAATGGGAGACAGCGGTTTTAACGGCGGTCCTGCCGGAGACTTGAAGATACGAGTTAACATAAAATCGCATAAATACTTCAGACGCGAAGGCTATAATATCTGGTATGATAAACATGTTTCCATCGTTCAGGCAACGCTCGGCGCCGAGCTTCAGGTGCCCACTTTGGACGGCGATGTGAAGTATAATATGCCTGCCGGTACTCAGCCGGGGGATGTGTTCAAGCTGAAAGGCAAGGGCATACAGAGGCTGAATTCCGTTGGAAAAGGCGATCAGCTTGTCAGGATCATAGTAGATATTCCGAAAAATCTTACATCAGAACAGAAAGATCTGCTTATGCAGTTCGATAAATCCTATAAGCCCCATAAAAATTCGGGGAAAGAAGGATTTTTTGACAAGTTCAAGAAAAAATAAAAATCCGGATATTATATTTCGGTCTTGAAAAATCCGATGCCGCGTGTGCTTTTTACCGCGCCGGTTTCGGAGAGGGGAAACTTATGGATAATAAAAAATACACGATTGCCGTTGCCGGCACAGGTTATGTAGGTCTTTCAAACGCGGTGCTGCTCTCACAGCACAACACAGTGTATGCTGTAGATATCCTTGAGGATAAGGTGAAGCTCATAAACAGCGGAAGATCGCCTATCGTTGATAAAGAGATTTCCGAATATCTTGCGCAGAAAAAGCTGGATCTCACAGCTACGGTAAACGGAGAAGAGGCTTATTCAAAGGCGGATTTCGTAATTATTTCCACGCCTACGGATTATGACGAGCAGAAAAACTATTTCAACACCTCTTCGGTTGAGTCCGTGATTGACATGGTGGAAAAGGTGAATCCAAACGCTGTGATGGTGGTTAAATCAACGGTCCCCGTCGGATTCACAAAATCCATGCAGGAACGTCACCCGGATCTTTCTATTCTGTTCAGCCCCGAGTTTCTCAGAGAGGGCAGAGCACTTTATGACAACCTGTATCCGAGCAGGATTATTGTCGGTTTTGACAAAAGCAATCAAAAGCTTGAAGAGGCGGCACACACTTTCGCTTCGCTTTTGAAACAGGGAGCTTTAAAGAAAGATATTGACGTGCTGTTTACCAAGCCGACGGAGGCTGAAGCGGTCAAGCTGTTTGCGAATACGTATCTTGCGCTGCGTGTAAGCTATTTTAATGAGCTTGACACTTATGCGGAGATACATGGTCTTGATTCAAAGGAGATCATTGAGGGCATAGGACTTGATCCGAGGATCGGCAGCCATTATAATAATCCATCGTTCGGGTACGGCGGATATTGCCTTCCGAAAGACACGAAACAGCTTCTTGCAAATTATGCCGATATACCTGAAAACCTGATACGCGCAATCGTTGAGTCAAACGCAACGCGTATGAATTTTATTGCGCAGAGAGTGCTTGAAAAAGCCGGGCATGGGCCGAATAATATAGCCACTATCGGTGTTCACCGACTGACTATGAAATCCAATTCCGATAATTTCAGGCAAAGCTCTATTCAGGGTGTTATCAAGCGTATAAAAGGCGAGGGCGCAAATATTATCATTTACGAGCCGACTCTTGATGACGGTAGCCTTTTCTACGGCGATAAGGTTGTAAATAATCTTGATGATTTTAAAAAGCAGAGCAACGTTATCATTGCAAACAGAATGAGCGAAGAGCTTTCCGATGTGGCGGATAAGGTCTATACAAGAGATATTTATAACAGGGATTGATCTTAAGAATACAGAAACATTTTCTCCCCGCGTTTTGCGCGGGGATTTTGTTTTGCTTTCACTTGCCTTTGCCATGTTTTATTTATATAATGTATGCAGATCTATTTTTGCAGGTGAGAATATGAAACTGACCTTTATTGCCGATACGCATTATTATTCCAAGTCTCTCGGCACAAGCGGAAAAGCATATGCGCTTCGTTCAGGCTCCGATCAGAAATGTCTTGCTGAAACGGCGGAAATCATCGATGCTGCCTTTGAAAAAATCGGGGAAAGCGAGACGGACGCAGTCTTTATCCTCGGAGATGTTACAAATAACGGAGAAATGGTTTCTCATATTGAGTTTCGTGAAAAGCTTTATAAGCTTAAAAGGAAAAAGCCCGTCTATATCATAACCGCAACGCATGACTGGTGCTGCGACGGTAATCCCAGACGTTTCGAGGGAAACAAGACATACAGTGATGTTCCTGTTATGAAAAGCCGAGATTTGCCTGGATTTTATAACGATTTCGGACCCGGGCAGGCGATAGACAGCTTTATTACGGATATCGGCACTGTCTGTTATACGATAGAGCTTGGCGGAAACGTCCGTGTGCTGTGCCTGAATGATGATAAAAACGAAAATGACCACGCGGGTTTTACGCCTGCCTGTCGGAAATGGATAGAGAATCAGCTCGAAAATGCCCGAAGAGACGGCTGCCTTATGATAGGCATAGAGCATCATCTGCTTTTGCCGCATATTTCACCGCTTATCACGGGAGGCTCCACTTGTGTGGAGCACAGAGAGCAGATAGCCGAATGGTTTGCCGATAATGGGCTGCGTTATATGTTTGTAGGGCACAGTCATATTCAGAATACGGATTCTTTTATAAGTCGTTCGGGAAATCAAATAACGGAGGTAAATGTAGGGGCTTTGTGCGGATATCCTGCGCCGATCGTAAATGTAACCGTCCAAGCGGACGGCACTCTCTTTTATGAGGTCGATCATCTGAAAACTTTCAAACTCGGAGACACGCAAACGGACGCGCAGCAGTATCTTGCAAAGCACGCCTGCGAGTTGATATTTAATGTAACCAAATGCCGCGCAAAGCAGGATTTTATTGAAAGAGCGGACGCTTTACAGCTCAACGGCAGGGCGCTTTCGAAATATTGGTTTATAATCAAACCTCTGCTCGTGAAGATAGATACGATGCTTGTATGGGATGCTTACAAGGTTCTGTGCCGCCTCGGACTTGCGGCAGACGTGTCCAAAGCGGAGGCAATGCAGTTCAGGTATAAGTCTCTGAGGGAAATGATAGGCGAGATGTGGCTATCGATACTGGATGGCTCAGCCGAACCGCATCCGAAGAACAGTGCTTATTACAAGCTTGTCATGTGCGCGCTCCGCGCTCCGTCAAAGCTTTTCAAAAAAAATAAGGCTTTCGGGGAGCTTGTTCAGGCTGCGGATACTATACTTACCGGCGGTGAAATAAACAATCAAAAATCGCGGATCTGATTGTTCTTGACCGTTGAATATAAAAACAGACTGCACCATTGGCTGGCGCAGTCTGTTTCATTGTCTCTTCAGCAAAGAATAAACCCCCGGTTCAACCGGGGGAAATATAAGTCTT
>UQDP01000023.1 GCA_900539845.1 uncultured Oscillospiraceae bacterium
ATAAGACGGATTTATTTTTTCGCGCGGTTCAGCCGACTTTATCGACAGCCTGAAATCGGAATAAACCCATGTTTATTCCGATTTCTTTTTATATTCTAACAAAACTTTAACAATTATATGATATGATATTAAAAAACTGCGGGAGGCAGACGAGATGTTTAACATTCTTGTGGTTGAGGATGACAGAGAGCAGAACCGCGCCGTGTGCGCATATCTGAATGCAAGCGGATATGAAACAACAGGCTGCCTCAGCGCGGACGAGGCGTATGACGCTATGTATTCCACGATGTTTGACCTGATCATATCGGACATCATGATGCCCGGCACGGACGGCTTTGCATTTACCAAAACGGTTCGCGAGCTGAATTCCGATATTCCGATACTGTTTATGACGGCAAGAGATGACTTTTCCGCGAAAAGGCGCGGATTTCAGATTGGGATAGACGATTATATGGAAAAGCCCGTTGACCTTGAGGAGCTGACCCTGCGCATCGGCGCGCTGCTCAGGCGGGCAAAGATTGCTTCAAGCAGAAGGCTTGAAATCGGATCGCTTACGCTTGATATGGACGAGCGCACCGCCACGGTAAACGGCGAAGAGATTCCGCTTACCGTGCGTGAATTCAATCTGCTCTACAAGCTGCTGTCATACCCCAAAAAGACCTTTACGAGAAATCAGCTTATGGATGAATTCTGGGATATTGATTCCCCGTCCGGTCCCAGAACGGTTGATGTTTATATGACAAAGCTGCGCGAAAAATTCAAAAACTGCCCCGATTTTGAAATCGTAACCGTGCATGGGCTTGGATATAAGGCGGTGCTGAAATGACCGAACAGAAAAAACGCCAACGCACAAAAAAAATCCTGCTTCTGCTGCGCAGATATATCGTTTTTTTCCTTTCTATGTGTTTTCTGATCACCTGCTGCATGATGCTGTTTCTGCACACGGTAACATCCACCACCGGGCTTGAATTCGGCAAAGAGATCGTTGAGCGTGCGGCAAAGCTGACCTTTTTCAACGTTGTGCTCATCAGCGTTCTTTTTACGGCGATCGACGCCCTGCGCAGAGCCGTATTCATAAAACGACCGATTAAAAAGATAGCGGACTGCGCGGAAAGGATCATGCAGGGCGATTTCAGCGCAAGAATAGAAAAAAGCGATTCGGCACTGCTTGGAATGGGCGATTTCAGCGAGATTGCGGATTACTTCAACAGAATGGCGCAGGAGCTTGGCAGCATCGAGACCCTGCGTACGGATTTTATTTCAAATGTTTCGCATGAACTGAAAACGCCGCTTGCGGTCATTCAGAATTATGCAAGCCTGCTCGGCAAGCCGAATCTTTCCGAAAAAGAGCGGCTTGAATACGCGGCTTCCATACACAGCGCGGCGCAGGGGCTCAACAGTCTGATCACAAATATTCTGAAACTCAACAAGCTTGAAAACCAGCAGATTTTTCCGGCAAAGCAAAAATTTGACCTCGGCGAGCAGCTTCGTGAATGCCTGCTCTCGTTTGAGAACGCGTGGGAGAAAAAACAGCTGGAGATAAAAACGGATATCAAAGACGGGATGATCCTGCACAACGACAGCGAACTGCTTGAGATTGTGTGGAACAATCTTTTCTCAAACGCCGTTAAATTTACGGATACGGGCGGAACCATCTCCATCACCGCAGGAACAGACGGCGGTTTTGCCGTTGTTACGGTTGCGGATACCGGCTGCGGAATAGGGAAAAAGGACGGCAAACACATTTTTGAAAAATTCTATCAGGGCGACACCTCACACGCCACGGGCGGCAACGGACTCGGCCTTGCGCTTGTAAAACGAGTTGTGGACATTATAGACGGAGATATTTCCGTTGAAAGCGAACCGGGAAAAGGCAGCACTTTCACCGTGAGGATCCCCGAATGAAAAAGCTGCGCACGGCTTTAAAAAGAGTTTTCTGCCTGAACGCGCCGCTGACCATGCTCATCTGTGTGCCGTCCTATATTCTGGTGGGGCTGGTGCTGAACGGAGTGATCACAGACCCGTTTGTGACGTATTGCGCCTATGCCGCGTCCGCTTACGCGCTCATCATCACGCTTACGCTTCTGCACCGGGCGGTAAAAAAATTCGCCGCCGGATTTTATAAGCTGCCGCTGATCAAAAAGATCATGAAAACACCTTTCGGCGCGCGCTTTTTCAGCAGCGTATCTTTCAGGACTCAAATATTCCTTTACCCCGGTCTGGCTGTAAATCTGATCTTTTGCACGATAAAATTCGTTTCCGGGATCCTCTATGATTCCGCCCGGCTGATATTTATCGCGTTTTATTATATCTTTCTTGCGCTTATACGTTTCTTTCTGGCGGTTTATTTCGGAAAAACAAAAAAACGAAACCAATCAATAGCCGAGGAGTACCGGCTCGCCCGTAAATGCGGAGTATTCATGATGCTCATGAATATCGTGCTGTCCGTTATGATGGCGCTGATCGTTACACAGAATCAGGGTGTGGAATACCCCGGATATCTCATATATGTTATGGCGCTTTTCGCCTTTTACAACATAACCGTTGCATCCGTAAACGCGGCAAAAAGCAAAAAGCACGGCAGCCCGGTCGTTTCGGCGGCAAAAATCATCAGCCTTACTGCGGCGATGGTCTCCATGCTCTTTCTTGAAACAGCAATGCTGACCCGCTTCAGCACAGAGGGCGCGGTCTTCAGGCGGTATATGACTTCTGTTTCAAGCGCCGTTATCTGCACCGTGGTGCTTGTAATGGCAATGTATATGATCATACATTCAACCATACAGCTTAACAAAGATGACAGCGGCACACTACAAAGGGAGAACAAATCATGAAGAAAGAGAACGAAGATGCATTCAAATACACCTACTCCTCAAGAGAGCACTCGGAAATAGAAAGCATCGTAAAAAAATATCTTCCGGCACAGGAAAACGACTTGCAGCTCCTGAAAAAGCTTGACGGCGCAGTCACGAAAAAAGCCGCAGCGGCGGCAATAACGGCAGGCGTCATCGGCACGCTCGTGCTCGGCTTCGGAATGAGCTGCGTTACCGTCTGGCAGGAGACGCTTTTCGCGGCGGGCGTTATTGCTGGAATGATCGGCATTGCCCTTGCCGCCGCAGCTTATCCCATATACAAAGCCGTGCTTCGGCGGGAAAGAGAAAAAGCCGCGCCGCAGATCCTGCGCCTGGCAGACGAAATAAGAAAGAAAACAAAATAAAAATCATTCCGAAAATCAGAAATTCCTCTGACTCAAAAAAAGAAGAACGCCGTTTCCGGGTCAGAGAAACGGCGTTTGCTGCCCAAGGCAGCCTTAAAAGAGGTAAGGAACAGATCTTAAAGCTGTGCCTGACGGCTCAGTTCCAAGATCTGAGGGGCAACCTGTTTGCGCGCTTTCTGCACGGTCTTTTTGTAGACCGGGTAAGCACATACGATCACGGCTATGCCGACGATTCCTATGATGATGCCCAAAACAAAAAGGTTGGTGAAGACCATTGTGAGGCACATTCCGATACCGAGCAGCAACGCGCCGATAACACCCACGCTGACCGATTTGACGGTCGCTTTCTTTTCAACGGTTCTGTCCAGCATTTTGATCTTTTCGGCTGTGGTTTCGGACGGGGTCTTTTCCCTGTATTTATCAACGATCTTTTCGACCTCGCTGTTTTCACCTGCCGAATACGTATAACTGTACTTTTCATCTTTGTAATTCATATCAACATCTCCTTAACAAATTTCCGCCCGGATTCATTTCCCCCGCGGTACATCCATACTATACCCCGGCTTTGTTTTGGGCGTGTTTTTGAAATGTTTAAGTTTTGTTAAAATGAAAAAAATCGGAGCAAAGCTGCCAAAACAGCCCTGCTCCGGGTTTGGAAAAAATATTTTTATACCGTAAAAGCAATTATGGAACGGCAGTTTTATTAGCAACTGCGTTATTTTTTTTATATGTTTTGAAAAAACAACGCAGATTATGATTTCTATTGCGAGGACAATTCCCCAAATTGCGCCGTTCAAAAGGATATGCAATTCTAACGGAACCGACGTAAACCAATCGCCGTAATAATACTGCACGATTATGTATATCAAGTGAAGCACCGCAAAAACCGCTGTGCCGGAAGTGAGTATCTGAAATATCCGCAGCAAAACAGGAGGTTTCACAAGACAACCCCTTTCATATCTGTATATAAGCTGTATAGGCTGTTCTGTTGAAAAAAACATATATTCCCCAACTTTATATTATCAGACCCAAACGAGTATTGCAAGAATATTTCAGAAACACAAAAACAGGCGGCTCATCACCGAAAAGATAAAAAGCGCTGAGGTCATAACGGTCTCAGCGCTTTGTTATTATATCTGATATTCTTATACTGCTGCCTCGGTTGGCAATAACGATTTATAGTTTCACGCCGTCCGCGGTGCGGCAGAAGCGTATGGAAAAATCATCCTTATACTGCGGATAAACGGCAAGATACTCCTCTTTCAAAAAAGCCTCAATCTCTTCCCGCTTTGCCGGATCGATAAGCGCAACGGACGAACCGTTAAAGCCCGCGCCGCTGAATCTGCCGCCGTAGATACCGGGGCATTTCAGCATGATCTCATAAAGCGTTTTCAGCTCCGGCGAGCCGGTTTCCCAATTATAAATAGAAGAATGACCCGATTCAAACATGATTCTTCCGAATTCCGCGATATCGCCGTTTTCCCACGCCTTTGCGCCGCGCTGCACACGAGAGAATTCGCCGTAGAAATGCTCCGCTCTTCTGCGCCATGCAGGCGGGATCTTGCTTTTATACTCGTCAAATATCTCGCGCGGCACATCGCGCATATAGGAATCCTTAAAGCTGCCGTAAGGTATGCCGGCGAAGGCGCGAAGGGCAAAGGACGCCGCTTTTGCCTCGTCCACCCTGGAATTAAAAGCAGTGCCTGCCAGCTTTCGCTCTCTGCCGGAAAAAATAACGGCAAATTCATAAGGCGGCATCTTTTCGCTTGTGGGAATGAGCTTATAACTGTCATCAAGCGTATCAAGAAACAGCAGATGGTCTTTTTTGGAATAGACCTCACAGCTCTGATCCATCTTGCCCACATTCATTTCAAGATAATCGTGCTCGGCATAGAGGGCGAGATCGATAAGCTGTGCCCTTGTAAGCTCAATATCGTTTATTTTGCATATCGCACAGATATAAGAGATGAGCACTGCCGCGGACGAGGAAAGACCGCCGACGGGCAGGCTGCCGTATATCAACCCGATCATTCCCTTTTCAACCCTGTGTTTTCTTTTGACGGAAACGAAAGCCGCACGCGCAAAATCGCCCCAGTCATATACCCTTTCGGCAAGCTCAAACGCCGAGAATTCGGCACAGCCCTCAAAATTTTCACTGTAAAGCTGAACCGTGCCGTCCTGTGTAGGCAGAAACGCAAGTGTAACACCCTCGTCAATCGCAAAGCCCGATATCAGCCCGTGCTGATAATCGGAATGCGCGCCCACGGGGGCGATTCGGTAAGGGCAGTAAACGGAAAGAGGCGTTTCGGCAGTGTTGAACTTTTTTTTGAATGCATCTGCAAGGATCATAATTTTTCACCGTGTTTTTAAAATTTTAACAAAAATTAACATTTTTATTTTAACATAAAGGAAATATCTTGGCAACACAATTATCAAAAGCGCATATTCTATCCGCTGCTTAAATTTATTTTTGATTGACACTATATTTAATATAATATATAATGTAAATAATTATAGTGGAATTATGCACCTATACACATAAAGCAAGAAAGAAAAAGAATGAAAAATGTTAAAGTTTCCGTTATAATCCCGGTCTACAACGCGGAAAAATATCTTGAAAAATGCCTTGACAGCGTAACGCGTCAAACCCTTTCGGAAATGGAGATCATCTGCGTGGACGACGGCTCCGCAGACTCCTCGTTGGAAATTCTGGAGCGATATGCCGCGTCTGACCCGCGTATCTTAATAAAACGCCAGCAGAATCTTTTTGCCGGAGCGGCAAGAAACAACGGCATGGATACCGCAAAAGGAAAATATCTTGTCTTCTGGGATTCGGACGATTATTTTGAGAAAAACGCGCTTGAAACGCTTTACAAAAAATGTGAAAAGGAACAGGCGGATATCTGCCTGTGCGGCGCGTTCACCGTTGACGGCGAAACGGGAAAAAGAGCCGTGGACGAAACCTTTTTAAAACGGCGCTTTCTGCCCAAAGGCTCTGTTTTTTCCATAAAAACGAACCCGGAATATATCTTCAACATGGCGTCGAACACGCCGTGGCAGCGCATGTTCAGGGCGGACTTCGTGAAAGCGCATGGTCTTCGATTTCAGGATCTGCGCCACGCGAACGACACATATTTCGTGCTTTGCGCCATGTTTTATGCCGAAAGGATAACATACACCGAAAAGCCGCTTGTGAATTACAGAACGAACAACGCTTTAAGCGTTACGGGCAGCGCGTCAAAGGATCCCCTCTGCGCCTACAAGGCTTACGCTGCGGTCTATGAAGAACTTGGGAAGGCAGGACTTTCCGGCAAGGCGCTGCAAAGCTTTCATTCAAAGCTGCTTTCGGGGCTTATCCGTGAAATTATGCTGCAAACGGATGAAAACGGGCTTAAAACGGCGTATTACAAGATACGCGATGAGGGATTTGCGTTTTTCGGTCTGGATAAACACACGGAGCCGGACTATTATTATTTTAAAAGTGATTACGAGGACATGCTTTTTATCAGAGAGCATGCGCTTTCGGAATTTCTTATATATAAATACAGAAAAGAGAACCGTGCAAGGCTTTTCTACAAGCAAAAAGCTGAAAAAAGCCCTGTGATCCGCTTTGCAAGGAAAGCGGCAAGGCTTTTGCCGGCAAACAGCAGTCTTTATGACATAGGCAAGCGCATATTGCACTTTAAATAATCAGGAGCGTAAATGAAAATGGAGAAAAAATACGATTACCTTATCGTGGGCAGCGGCCTTTTCGGCTGTGTGTTTGCGCACGAGGCAAAAAAGAGGGGCAAAAGCTGCCTCGTTATCGAACGCAGAAACCATATCGCCGGCAATATCTATTGTGAAAACGTGCATGGCATAAATGTGCACAAATACGGCGCGCACATCTTTCACACCAGCAGCAGGGAGATATGGGATTATATAAATCAGTTTGCTGAATTCAACAACTATATCAACTCCCCGGTTGCAGTCTATAAAGACGAGCTTTATAATCTGCCGTTCAACATGAACACCTTCTCAAAAATGTGGGGCATTAAGACCCCTGCCGAGGCAAAGGCAATCATTGAGGAACAGAAAGCGCAGTACCACATTGAAAACCCAAAGAATTTAGAGGAACAGGCTCTCTCCCTTGTGGGAAAGGACGTTTACGAAAAGCTTGTAAAGGGCTACACGGAAAAGCAGTGGGGCAGAAGCTGCACGGAGCTGCCGGCATTCATTATCAGGCGGCTTCCCGTGAGATACACTTATGATAACAACTATTTTAACGACAGATTTCAGGGCATACCGATAGGCGGTTACACAAAAATTGCCGAAAAACTGCTTGAGGGAACGGATGTGCTTCTGAACACATCCTTTAAAGACTATAAGGCAGAGCATGATATATCCGGCATGAAAGTAGTCTACACCGGCAACATAGACGAATATTTCAACTACTGCTACGGCGCTCTGCAATACAGAACCGTAAGATTTGAAACGGAATATCTGCCCGATGTGGACAATTATCAGGGCAACGCCGTTATCAATTACACCGAACGCGAGGTGCCGTACACAAGAATCATAGAGCACAAGCACTTTGAGTTCGGCACCGGCAGCGGCACGGTGATATCCAAGGAATATTCATCAGAATGGAAAGTTGGCATTGAGCCGTATTATCCCATAAACAACGATGAGAACAATGCGCTGTATCACAAGTATGAGGGGCTTGCCGAAAAAGAGGAAAACGTGATTTTCGGCGGACGGCTCGGAAAATACAAATACTATGATATGGATAAAGTTATTGCTGCGGCGCTTGCGGCTGTGAAAGAGGAGTTTGAATAATGCCAAAAGTATCAATTATCGTGCCGACCTACAATGTTGAGGCCTATCTGGTGGAGTGCATGGAGAGCATCACCAACCAGACCCTTGAAGATATTGAAATCATATGTATAAATGACGGCTCGACCGACGGTTCGCTCGCCATACTCAAAAGCTATGCCGAAAAGGACAAGCGTATCGTGCTTGTGGACAAGGAGAACGGCGGCTACGGAATCGGCATGAATATAGGAATGAGCCTTGCCACGGGCGAATACATCGGAATCGTGGAGCCGGACGATTTTGTGCCCGTAAATATGTTCGGCGACCTTTATAAGATCGCGAAGGAAAACGACCTTGATTTTGTAAAGGCTGATTTTTACAGATTTGAGAGAGCCACAAACGGCGATATGTTTTTAACATATAATCATCTGGACAGAAAAAATCAGTATTACAATCAGGTCTTTGACCCGAGCCACACGCCGGAAGCGATACGTTTTATCATGAACACCTGGAGCGGAATTTACAGAAAAGCGTTTCTGGACGAACACAATATCCGCCACAACGAAACACCCGGCGCGTCCTTTCAGGACAACGGCTTCTGGTTTCAGACCTTTGCGTTTGCAAAGCGCGGCATGGTAATTGACAAACCGTATTATATGAACAGACGCGACAACCCCAACAGCTCGGTCAAGAATGTTCAGAAAATCTACTGCATCAATGCCGAATATGACCACATACGCGACATTCTGATAGAGTATCCCGAGACTTGGGAGAGATTTAAAACATATTATACGCTTAAGCGTTTCCACAACAGCGTTGCAACGCTCAGGCGCATTTCCAACGAATTCAAACGCGATTATGTGGAGCGTTTCTCAAAAGAGATGAAACGCGCCCGCGATCTGGGCGAGATGGACGAGGAGCTTTTCACGGCGGCAGAGCGCGACAATCTGCACCTGCTCATGAACCAGCCGGCAGTCTATTACAAGCTCAAGGCGCTTCCGATGAACAACGGCCCCGCCGGTCTGAACAGCAACTTCAAACAGGTAAAGGCAGAGCTTGACAAGATCAAACGCTCCAAATCCTACCGTGTGGGCAGAGCGATTATGTATATTCCCGTAAGGCTCAAAAAGCTGGCGAAGAGGATATACAGAAAGATAAACAGAATGAGGAAAGGATACCAGAAATGACAGAAAACGATATCAAAGTATCCGTCATAATACCCGTCTACAACGTGGAAAACTATCTGCGGCAGAACCTGCAGAGCGTTGCGGACCAGACGCTTAGGGATATAGAAATCATCTGCGTTGACGACGGCTCGACCGACTCTTCTTACAGCATTATTGAAGAGTTTGCGGAAAAAGACAGCCGTTTTATTCCCGTAAAACAGGAAAACGGCGGAGCCGGAGCCGCGCGAAACAACGGCTTAAGACGGGCAAGGGGCAAATACCTGTCCTTCCTTGATTCAGACGATTTTTTTGATCCCGCAATGCTTGAAGAAGCATATAACAAGGCGGAGGAAACAAAGGCCGATTTTGTTGTTTTCGGGTCCGATCAATATTATGAGGACACAAATGAATTCAAATCTGTTTCCTGGGTGGTAAGATACCCGGAGCTTCCGCCCTATCAGCCATTTGGAAGACGCGCGATGACGGACAATATTTTCAAGGTATTCGTCGGCTGGGCTTGGGACAAGCTGTACAACCGCGAATGGGTGCTTCAGAACAATCTGTGGTTTCAGGAGCAGCGCACAAGCAACGATATGCTGTTTGTGTTCTCCGCAGTCGCGATCGCGAAAAGGATTGCCTATGTTGAAAAGGGCAAGGTGCTTGCGCACCAGCGCAGAAACAACAAATCCTCACTTTCAAACACTCGCGAAAAATCGTGGGACTGTTTTTACAAGGCGCTTGCGGCGCTGCGTGAAAGGCTGCAAAAGGAAGGTATATACAAAGAAGTTGAAAGAGATTATATCAACTACGCGCTGCATTTCAGCCTCTGGAATTTAAACACACTCGCCGAACCAACCCATCAAAAGCTTTACGATAAGCTCAAAAATGAATGGTGGCAGGATCTGGGTGTTGCGGGAAAAGACCGTGAATACTTTTACAATAAAAAGGAATTCGATGAATACAAAAAGCTGTTTTGACGGATTTTCCGATGTGTTTTTTATCGCTCTTATTACAGTTGAAAAGGCTGTGATGAGCTTGGCACGTAAATCCATATTACCGGCATAAAAACCGGCAGAAAGTTAAGGTAAATTATGAAAATCAAAAAGACGTTACGCCGTATTCTGCGCATGATCAAGCGCTTGCCGCGCAAAATACGGATTGCTTTGCGATATTTAAAAAACAACGGGATAGCCTGCACGGTAGATCAAATATATCTGAATCTGTTTGACAAAAGCTCCCCTGCAAAAGGTCTGAAATACGGGGTAACACGAAAAAAGGAACGCCGTCAGCCACAGCTCATCGTTTCTTTAACATCGTTCCCCGGCAGAATAAATGTTGTGGATCAAGGTATTGTCTCGCTATTGTCGCAGACCTTGAAGCCGGATATGCTGATACTGTGGCTGGCTGAATCACAGTTTCCGAACAGAGATAATGATCTGCCGAAAGCTTTACTCCGACTGAAAAAGTACGGGCTTCAGATACGTTACTGCGAGGATATCAGATCCTATAAAAAACTTATCCCTGCATTAAGGCTGTATCCGAACGATATCATAGCCACTGCCGATGATGACAATATCTACGACAAAAAATGGCTGGAATTACTATACAAATCCTACCTGAACCAGCCCCAAAACGTGCAATGCCACAGAGTTACAAAATTTATTTACGATAAAAACACCGATTCTTTCAGCATCGTAAAAGGCGGTCTGGATTTTTATAAAGAAGCAAGCTTTCTGAACAAGCTTGTTGGCTTGGGAGGAGTCCTGTACCCGCCCGGAATCTTCTATAAGGATATTTTGGATTCCGAGCTGTTTATGAAGCTCGCGCCGACCAATGATGATATTTGGTTCTGGTTTATGGCAGCGCTCAACAACGCAAAGGTTAATGTAGTTCCCTCGAACATCTCACGAGCCAACTACATAAAGGGAACGCAGGAAGGGCCATGCCTGACGAAGATCAATGACGCGGGTGAAAATCTGTTCTGGGAACAGTTCAACAATCTTCTCAGCTATTATCCGCAGCTGAAAGCCCGTCTGACAGAAGATTAAACATTCGTTTTTTATTTATGTATATAAATGAAGCAAAGCTTCGGTTTTCCGAATCAAATGATGCGGCAATCCTTTGCCGGCAATCGTATCTTTTTAGGTGATGATGTGTATGACTTTTAAACAATTTTTAAAACATTTTATTCCCGTAAGCTATCATAAATTAGACAAACAGCGAAAGCTGATCAAGGAACAGAAAAAGAGCATAAAATCTCTTGAAAAAGAGCAGAAAAAACTGCTTGCGCGCATAGAAAAGCTTGAAAAAGAGCAAAAAAGCATGAGCAGTACCGTTGCCGCGAACGACAAACGCAGCAGAGACGCGTTTTCAAGAGCCAAATACGCAAAGCTTTGGGTAGACGACAAAAAGCGTATGGAGGATCATGACTATTTTTCGGAAGTGCCGGAAAATCTGTATGCGCAGGAGCTTGCCGACTGGTATTATAAGGTTAAGGGTGTAAGACTGGACTACGAAAATCCACAGACCTATAATGAGAAGATACAGTGGCTCAAGGTTTATGACAACACACCGATAAAAACAACGCTTACGGACAAGTATCTGGTGCGTGACTGGGTAAAAGAAAGGATCGGCGAAAAATACCTTACCAAGCTGCTTGGAGTCTGGGATGATTTTGACGATATTGATTTTGACACGCTGCCCGATCAGTTTGTGCTGAAAACGAACCACGGCTGCAAGATGAACTATATCGTTACAGATAAATCCACTTTAAACATAAGCGACGCAAGGCGCAAATTCAAAAAATGGCTGAACATAAACTATGCTTACTGGTGGGGCATCGAGCCGCAGTATAAAAATATCAAGCCGCGTATCATCGCAGAAGAATATCTTAAAAATGACGATGAGGATCTTTACGATTACAAGATCTGGTGCTTTGACGGCAAGCCGAAATATATAGCCTTTATTGCCGAGCGCTATACAAAAGGCACAAGGATCGCGATATACGACACCGAATGGAAGCGGCAGGATTTCGTTTACGAATTTGAACGGCTGGAATATGACCCGGAAAAGCCCGATAATCTGGATGAGATGCTTGAGATTGCTGAAAAGCTTTGCAAAGATTTCTGCCATGTAAGAGTGGATCTTTACCGGCTCAACAACGGTGACATCAAATTCGGCGAGATGACCTTTTCAACCAGCAGCGGCGTCTCAAAATGGGATCCGCCGGAATATGATAAGATTCTCGGAGACATGATGACCCTTCCCGAAAAGTCCGAAATGTCCTTTTGACACTGTAAATAAATCAGAGCCCCGCACCGGGAAGTGCGGGGCTCTTACTTTAGGCTTAAAGGAAGGTTCTGTTTTTGAATTTAATGCCTTTGTTTCGACTGGTTATATTTACTTTGTCAAAAATAAGAAAAATATTAAAAAAAGGTATTGACAAATCATCACATTCGCGTTATAACTGCATTAAAATGCTATGGGAACAGTTTACGTTTCACAGTGTTTGTTATATAAAATTTTTAAATATTCCTTTATGAGGTTTATGAGGTCTGTTATATGAGCGGTGACATTCCAAAGCAGAGAAAATTTCATTTAACAACATTTCAGATCATAATACTGGGCTTCGCGGGCGTTATTCTGCTGGGAAGCCTTTTGCTTTGCCTGCCGATATCCACACGCAGCGGCGAATGGGCGTCCTATCTTGACGCTCTGTTTACGGCAACCACCTCCGTATGCGTTACCGGGCTGGTTACGCAGGATACGGGAACGTACTGGTCGCTTTTCGGTCAGATCGTAATCCTTATTTTGATACAGATCGGCGGAATGGGCGTTATGACGGTTGCCATCATGCTCGGTCTCATATTCCGACGCAGGCGTTTCAGCTTAAAGCAGAGAACCACCTTGCAGGAGGCGATCGCCGCTACGAGCCTTGGAAATATCATTAAGCTTACAAAATTTATCATCTCTGTTACAGCGGCTACCGAAATCGCCGGAGCTGTCTGTATGTTCCCCGTATTCAACCGGGAATTCGGCGTGCTGAAAAGCATATGGTATTCGGTTTTCCATTCCGTTTCAGCGTTCTGTAACGCAGGAATAGACCTGATGGGTTCAAAGGAGCAGTTTTCTTCGCTGACCTCCTACTATGGCAATCCCGTTATAAATCTTGTTATCTCCTTTCTGATCGTGTTCGGCGGTATCGGCTTCCTCACATGGGATGATATGCATAAATGCGGACTGAAGTTTAAAAAATACCGTCTGCAAAGCAAGATCGCGCTTGCCACAACAGCCGTGCTCATCATTGTGCCGGCATTGTATTTTTACTGTTTTGAATTCTCAAGACCAATATGGGATGAATTCTCCGCCTCGGATAAGGTGCTTGCCTCCATATTCCAGTCCGTAACGCCCAGAACCGCGGGCTTCAACACCGTTAATCTGGACGCGATGAGCGAAATCAGTCAGTCTATTATGATTATGCTTATGCTTATAGGCGGCTCGCCGGCATCCACTGCGGGCGGTATGAAAACAACAACCGCGGCAGTGATCATCGCATCCATGTTTTCCGTGTTCAGGCGGCGCAATCACGCGGAAGCCTTTCGCAGAAGAATTAATCCCGAAAGCGTGCGCAGCGCGGCAGCGGTAATGTCCATGTATGTAGTTCTTTTCCTGCTGGGCGGGCTTACGATCGCGCAGATAGAAAATCTGCCGGTGCTGGATTGCTTTTACGAGACCGCGTCTGCTATCGGAACAGTCGGACTCACGCTGGGCATCACGCCGACACTGCACGCTTCATCCAAGATCATACTTATCCTGCTAATGTACTTCGGCCGTGTAGGCGGTCTCACGCTGATCTTTGCAGCGGTTTCAAACAGCGCTAAAAACAAACTTGTTAAATACCCGCAGGAAAATGTGAATGTGGGTTGATTTGGCTCTTAACCGCCAAAATATAATTTGAAGAGGAAATCATGTTATGAAATCTATTTTACTTATCGGAGCGGGTCAGTTTGGTGTTCATCTTGCTAAAAAGCTCAGCGATCTCGGGCACGAGATTATGGCTGTTGACTCCTGTGAAGACAGGGTTGACAGAATTCTTCCTTACGCAACCAGCGCGCAGATAGGCGACGCCTCCTCGGAGGAATTCCTTGAAACGCTGGGTATTGAGGATTATGATGTTTGTTTCGTTACGATCGGCGACAATTTTCAGGATTCGCTGGAAACGACTTCTCTCATCAAGGAGCTCGGCGGAAAGATCGTTGTTGCAAGAGCGTCAAACGATGTTCACGCGAAATTTCTGCTCAGAAACGGAGCGGATCAGATCGTTTATCCCGAAAAGCAGGTTGCTGACTGGGCGGCAATCAAGTGCAGCTCTGAGCATATTCTTGATTTTATGGAGTTGGACGGCAATTTCTCATTATTTGAAGTGGATGTTCCCGACCAGTGGATCGGCAGATCCATCGGCGAGCTTGACGTACGCCGCCGCCACAACATCAACATAATCGGTAAAAAAGATCACGGCAGACTGGATATCACACTTTCTGCCGACACCGTATTCAATCCCGGTGAAACGATTCTTGTGCTTGGCACTAAAAAAGATTTTTACAAGACCTTCAGAGTATAAACAAATGAAAAAGGCTCCGTTCCTTATTGGATCGGGGCCTTTTTGTTTGCCGTGAATCTTTTTCCGGCGTTTACCATGTTTTATTTTTTCGGAATCAGCCTTTCGGTTTCTCCCATATAAGGCTGCAGCGCCTTCGGTATAAGCACGCTGCCGTCTTCCTGCAGGTTGTTTTCAAGGAACGCAATAAGCATTCTCGGCGGAGCAACGACCGTATTATTGAGCGTGTGCGCAAGATACGTGCCGTTTTCACCCTTGATTCTTATTTTCAGGCGGCGTGCCTGTGCGTCCGTAAGATTAGAGCAGGAGCCGACCTCAAAATATTTCTTCTGTCTGGGAGACCAGGCTTCAACGTCAATGGACTTGACCTTTAAATCGGCAAGGTCGCCGGAGCAGCATTCAAGCGTGCGTACGGGAATATCAAGCGAGCGGAAAAGCTCCACGGTATTCTGCCATAATTTTTCAAACCACATTTTTGATTCTTCAGGCTTGCAGACGACGATCATCTCCTGCTTTTCAAACTGATGGATCCTGTAAACGCCGCGCTCCTCTATACCATGCGCGCCTTTCTCTTTTCTGAAGCAGGGGGAATACGAGGTGAGTGTTTTCGGCATCTCACTCTCAGGCGTGATCGTATCTATGAATTTACCTATCATCGAGTGCTCGGAAGTACCTATAAGATAAAGATCTTCGCCCTCAATCTTATACATCATTGCATCCATTTCGGCAAAACTCATAACACCGTTTACGACCGCGGAGCGGATCATATAGGGCGGAATACAGTATGTGAAGCCTTTGTTTATCATAAAATCGCGGGCATATGCAAGTACCGCGGAATGCAGACGGGCAATGTCGCCCATCAGATAGTAAAAACCGTTGCCTGCAACCTTTCCGGCAGAATCAAGGTCTATTCCGTCAAAACGCTCCATAATCTGGGTGTGATAAGGGATCTCGTAATCAGGCACAACAGGCTCGCCGAACTTCTCAAGCTCCACATTTTCACTGTCATCTTTTCCGATCGGAACAGACGGATCGATTATATTCGGAATGACCATCATGATCTGTGTTACTTTATCCGAAAGCTCAGACTCGCGCTTTGAAAGCTCCTCCAGCTCGTTTGCCTGCGCCTTGACCTGCTCACGGAGCGCCATGCCCTCATCTTTCTTACCCTGCGCCATCAAATTTCCGATTTCCTTGGAAAGCTTGTTTCTGTTAGAACGAAGCTCGTCCGCGCGCTTCTGAACGCTTCTTTTTTCTTCATCAAGCGCAATCACCTCGTCAATAAGCGGCAGCTTATCGTCCTGAAACTTCTTTTTGATATTTTCCTTTACGATTTCGGGATTTTCCCTTACAAATCTTATATCCAGCATCGTTATTCTCCTAACTTATTTGCAATTTCCTTAAGATCCTCGGCGGAATAAAATTCTATCTCCAAAGTGCCATGCCCTCTTCCGGTAAACACTTTAACCTTTCTGCCCAGCGCTTCGCTGAGTGAAAGCTCCACCTCATCATAAAAGCTGTCTCTCCTGCGGCTTCTTCTGTGCACCGGCGCAGCGGATTCCTTTATCTTTGCAAGACGTTCCACATCACGAACCGTCATTTTCTTGGAAACAATATTGTGCGCAGCCTCACACATCATCGCGTCATTGTCAAACGCAAGCAAAGCTCTTGCATGTCCTGCGGAAATCTCTCCGTTCTTCGTCATTTCCCGGACTTCATCAGGCAGTCTCAGAAGTCTCAGACTGTTGGCGATAGCGGGACGGGATTTGCCGACACTCGCGGCAACCTCTTCCTGCGTATATCCGCACTTGTCAATAAGCGCTTGAAGTCCCTCCGCCTCTTCAATGGGATTCAGATCCTCACGCTGCAGATTTTCGATAATGGCGATCTCCATTGTTTCCGTGTCTGTTAAATCTTTTATCACAACAGGCACCTGCGTCAGTCCCGCCATTCTGCAGGCACGCCATCTTCGTTCGCCTGCAACAAGCTGGTAACCGCCCGCGGCAAGGGGGCGCACAAGCAACGGCTGCAAAACGCCGTGCTGTTTAATACTTTCCGCAAGCTCGGCAAGGGAAGTCTCATCAAAGGTCTTTCGCGGCTGTTCTCTGTTTGGAATAATCTCGTTGATCGGCAGTTCATTTGCCGAAAGCATTTCATCCGTTGCATTTTCTAACATCAGCGCTCCGAGTCCCTTTCCCAGGCCGGACATTTTTTTTGCCATTTAAACTCCTCCTTTCACGAATCGAAAGCTTTTATTGCTTATTTATTGCTTTTGATGATTTCATCGGCAAGGCGTTTGTACGCAAACGACGCCTTGCAGTATTTTTCGTAATAAATTATGGGCTTTCCGTAACTCGGCGCCTCGGCAAGCTTAACACTTCGCGGTATCATCGTCTTATACGCCTTATTCGGAAAATATTTGTTTACCTCTTCAATAACCTGCTGATTAAGTTTTAAGCGGCTGTCATACATCGTGTAAACCACGCCTTCAAGCTCCAGATGCTCGTTATATAGCTGTTTTACTGTTCTTACGGTGCTCAAAAGCTGACTCAATCCTTCAAGCGCATAATATTCGCACTGAAGAGGTACGATCAAAGTATCCGACGCCGTGAGCGCATTCAGACTGAGCAGACCTAAACTCGGCGGACAGTCGATGATTATAAAATCAAAATCCACACTGAGCGGTGAGATTGCTTTTTTCAATGCGAAAAAGCGCTCCTCGCTGTCCGCAAGCTCCAGTTCGGCTCCGGCAAGGTTCATGTTGGCAGGCAGCAAAAATAGGTTTTTGAAGCCTGTTTCTCTCATGATTGCTCTCGCAGGCATTTTATTTATGAGGACGTCATAGGTAGAATATTCAATATCGGTTTTATCGATTCCGACTCCGCTTGTGCTGTTTCCCTGCGGGTCTACATCAACAAGCAGTGTTGTCTTGCCCTTCGCTCCCAAAGCAGCCGCAAGATTTACACAGGTCGTCGTCTTTCCTACGCCGCCTTTTTGATTGAATATAGCGATAGTTTTACCCATAACGCACCTCCGCTTTGATATATAATATTATACTATATCTAAAGGCAGCAATCAATATTTACGCAATAAGTTTCACGTGAAACAACACAACTATTTTTGTAGAATAGTGATACAAACATTTATTCCCACAAGATATAGATGTTTCACGTGAAACAGATATAAGCCAAAAGTTAGACAGAGCAGTCTTAATCCTATACATAAAATATGCATACTTTTAAACAATTTAAACATTGTTTTCAACAAAAATTATTTATGAACTATGTTTACGAATTAATGTTTCTATGAAAAAGCACTATAATGTTTCATATGAAACATTTCAGGCACCATTATATTCGATGATCCGTTATATTATTTGTGATTCACCTTGTCTTATCATAAAACGCAGAATAGCCCACCGCAAGCGGCAGGCTATTCCACGTGATGAAAAGAGGAGAATATGTTAAAACGGTTTCCCGTTTTAAGCGGTATTTACATCCGCAGGTTTCGTTTTTGCTGTTTTTGACTGCGGATTTTTGGGTATCCTTACAAAGAATTCGATATAATCGTCCGTTTCTGTCTTGTTTGACTCGGCAGGTATTCCTGCCTCTTTCATTGTATTTATGGCTTTGTTAACCGTGTTTACAAAAATGCGTACATCCTTAAATATCTTAACAATATTGCTTTTATGAGGCTTAACCGTTTTATTTGTCACGGAATCGATATACTCTTCTGTCTGCTGAACATTCCAGCCCTTTTCCTTTATCAGATTCAGGGTTGTCCATATCTGCTTTTCGGTATCCAGCCTCAGAAGCGCGCGTGCATGACGCTCCGTAAGCCCTTCCTTGTCTATAAAATATCTGACATCAGCCGGCAGCTTCAGTAAACGCAGCTTATTTGAAAGAGCACTCTGACTCTTCCCGAGTCTTTTCGCAATTTGCTCCTGCGTCATTCCGAAGTGATTCTGCATTTGATGGATCGCCTGCGCTTCCTCAAAAAAGCTGAGGTCGGAACGCTGTATATTCTCCAGAATGGAATACACTGCCGACTCCTCATAATCGCAGTCCACAATGAGGCAGGGAACCGTTGCAAGATTGGCAAGGATTGCCGCCCTGAGCCTGCGCTCACCGGCTATGATCTCATAGTAGTCACTGTTATTGATACGTCTTGCAAGCAAAGGCTGCAAAATGCCGTTTTCCTTAATGGATTCCGCAAGACTCAGCAGCTCCTCGCTCTTGAATTGCTTTCGGGGCTGATACGGATTGGGAAGCAACTTTTCGGTTGCTATTCTTTGAACTTCCTCGGGCATTCGCCACACTCCTTATATCTCCTCGAAAGAAGAGGGCTTGTTTCCCTCTCTGTTTAAAACTATATCACACTTTTTCAAAAAAAGAAAGGATTTCTCATAGTGGAAATCCTTTTGATTTATACATATATTTACAATATCAGAGCGGCTTGGTTGTAATTTTTTTGTGCTTTCTGGGATATTTGCTCGGAGTCTGCGATATTTTCCTTATCAAAACAAGATTTCTCTCGTCTCCGTTGGCTAATTTCAGATAAACTGTTTGCTCTATATGACCGCCGAGCGTATTTACAGCCTGTTCGCCGAGCGCCGTTTCATCATCTGCGCCTTTCATTGCTATGAAAAGTCCGCCCGGTCTGACAAACGGAATACAATATTCCGCCAGAATGTTCAAAGGCGCCACCGCCCGGCTGACTGCGTAATCATAGGCTTCTCTGTGGTTCGGATCGTGCGAAAGCTCTTCGGCTCGGCTGTGAACCGTCTGCGCCACAAGCCCCGCCTGACGCATGAAATCCTTTATAAATCCGAGTTTCTTTTCAACGGAATCCAAAAAAGTAATCTCCAGATCGGGTCTGGCAATAAGCAGGGGAAGACCGGGAAAACCTGCGCCGCTTCCTATATCAATGAGCTTTGCGCCGAACGGCGGCTTTTCAGCGTACAGCACCGAAAGGGAATCGGCAAAATGCTTTACGGCAATCTCCTCCGGCTCCGTAATCGCCGTCAGATTTATATGCTCGTTCCAGCGAAGAAGGCGCTGCTCCAGAAGCTCAAATCTGTCAAGCGCAATTTCATCCAGCTCTATACCCATATCCTTTGCGTATCCGAAAACCGTTTCTCTGTTCATAATGCCTCCAGAATTATATTAAGCGCGGCAATATCTGCCGGGTTGACTCCGCTTATCCTGCTTGCCTGCCCCAGATTTTCGGGCCGTATTTTTGAAAGCTTTTCAACCGCTTCAAGGCGCAGCCCCTTTAAAGAAGAATAATCTATATCGGCAGGTATCTTTTTACGCTCTATCCTGCGCATTTCCCTTATCTGCTGTTCCTGACGGGCTATATATCCCTCGTACTTGACCGATATCTCAACCTGCTCAAACACCTCCGGCGGCAGGTCGGGCCTGTTTTTATCAACGCTCTCCAGATCCTTATAAGTGATCTGCGGTCTTTTTAACAATTCTATCATTTTGCAGCCTTTTTTTAAAGGGCTCGTATTGCGCTCTTCCAAAATTTTTTGAAGTTCATCCGAAACCGATACGGACGTTTCTTCAATTCGCCGCATTTCCTCTTTGATCTGCTCTTTCTTTTTAAGAAACCCGGCATAGCGTTCTTCACTGATAAGACCGATTTCATATCCGAGCGGCGTGAGCCGAAGGTCGGCATTGTCCTGCCTCAAAACAAGACGGTATTCACTGCGGCTGGTCATCATTCTGTAAGGGTCTGTGCAGCCCTTTGTTACGAGATCATCAATCAGCGTTCCTATATAAGAGCCGCCTCGGTCAAGCACGACCGGCTCTTTGCCCTGAACTTTTCTGGCGGCGTTGATGCCTGCCACAAGTCCCTGTGCCGCCGCCTCTTCGTAGCCGCTTGAACCGTTGAACTGCCCTGCGCCGAACAGACCCTCCAGATCATGGAATTCAAGTGTTGCTTTGAGCGCCGTCGGGTCAACACAGTCATATTCAATGGCGTAAGCCGTTCTCATTACCCGGGCTTTTTCAAGCCCGGGGATCGTATGAATGAACGCAAGCTGCACATCTTCCGGCAGAGAGGAAGACAAACCCTGAAGGTACATTTCCTCCGTTTCAAGTCCGCATGGCTCTATGAAGAGCTGATGGCGTTCCTTGTCGGAAAAACGCACAACCTTATCTTCAAAGCTGGGGCAGTACCGCGGACCCTTCCCCTCGATTTTTCCGCTGTAAAGAGGGGAGCGGTCCAGATTTTCAAGTATGACCTTTTTTGTGTCCTCATTCGTATATGTAATATAACAGCACACCTTGTTCTCCGGCGGCTGCGCGGTTTCAAAGCTGAACGGCACGGTGTGCACGTCGCCCTCCTGAACCTGCGTCTTTGAAAAGTCAACGCTGCGCCTGTTTACACGGCTGGGCGTTCCCGTCTTGAAACGCCTGAGAGGAATGTCAAGCTTATAAAGCGCCTTTGAAAGTTCGTTTGCCGGAAACATTCCGTCAGGTCCGCTGGAATAGGAAACATCCCCTATATATACTCGGCCGCCGAGAAAAGTGCCCGTGGCAATGATCACACATTTTGCTGCGTAAACCGCCTCCAGCTTTGTAACGAGACGCCAAAGCCCGTTTTCCTCTTTTGTCAGATCCACGATTTCCGCCTGGCGGACGTCAAGATTGTCCTGTACTTCAAGAATATGCTTCATACCCTTAGAATATTCGCGCCTGTCTATCTGCGCGCGCAGGGAATGGACCGCCGGACCCTTGCCCAGATTGAGCATCCGGCTCTGAAGCGTATATTTATCCGCCGCTTTTCCCATCTCGCCGCCCAAAGCGTCTATCTCTCTGACAAGATGCCCCTTTGAGGTTCCTCCGATTGACGGATTGCACGGCATATTTCCGATCCAGTCAAGATTGATCGTAAAAACAGCAGTCCTGCAACCGAGACGCGCAGAGGCGAGTCCTGCCTCGATCCCCGCGTGACCCGCGCCGATGACCGCCACATCATATTTATCGGCAAAATATTCCATAACTTATTTTCCCACACAAAATTTACTGAAAATATTGTTTACGACTTCCGCGGTTGCTTTTTTTCCCGTTAGGGCAAGCAGCTCATCCGCCGCGCTGTCTATCATAACATTGACGGCGTCAAAAGTCATTCCGCTCTTAAGCGCAAAAAGCGCCTCGTCAACATAACCCAGCGCGTTTTTGCAGCACGCCTTCTGGCGCGCGTTTGCAAGCATCGGGGCAGAGGCGTTGAAATTCTCCGCACCCAAAACAGAGATCACGGCTTTTTCCACCTCTTTAAGATAATCCGTCTGCTTTGCGCTGATATAGACCGTTTTTTCAAACGCCTGCTCCACTTCCGGCAGCTTTTTGGAATCCTCAAGGTCTATCTTATTTATAACGGCGACCGCCTTTTTGCCGCGGCACTTTTCAATAAGACGCATATCATTTTCATCCAGCGGTCTGCTCACGTCAAATACAGCTATGATAAGCTGAGCCGAATCGATCTTCCCGAAGGTTCGCTCTATTCCTATCTTTTCAACTGCATCAGCGCCGTCACGGATACCGGCAGTATCGCTCAAATGGAGCACAAGCTGCCCGAGACGGACGCTGCCCTCAACAATATCGCGCGTTGTGCCCTCAATATCTGTAACGATACTCTTTTCACTTCCCGAAAGCAGATTCATCAGCGTGGATTTGCCGGCGTTCGGCTTGCCCGCAATGGCGGCGTCCACACCCTCGGTCATAACGATCCCGTTTTCATATTCCCGAAGCAGACCCGAAAGCGCTTTAACAGCTGAGTCCAGTGTCTTTTCCAGTTCGCAGGCCTCCAGCTCAGGGATCTCCTCATCCGGGTAATCCACCCACGCCCCCATAAGAGCCGATGCATCGAGCAGATCTTCAAGCACTGCGCCTATCCGCCTGCTCAGAGCACCGTCGATCAAATGCATAGACGCTCTGACAGCCGCCTGCCCCTGCGCGGAGATCATGTTTGCTACACCCTCTGCCTGCGCAAGGTCCATTTTTCCGTTTAAAAAAGCTCTTTTTGTGAATTCTCCCGGTTCGGCAGGAACCGCTCCCGCGTCAAAAACCGCTTCCAGAGTTTTCTGCACGATGTAAAGCCCGCCATGGACAGAAAGCTCAACAACATTTTCGCCGGTATAGCTCTTGGGCGCTCTGAAAACAAGCGCCACGGCTTCGTCGAGCGCCTCACCGTTATAATAAATGCTGCCGAACCGCGCGTGATATCCTTTAACAACGGTAAGAGGCTTTCCGTCCGCCGGTTTAAAAACAGCGGAAGCAATCTCTATAGCATGCTCTCCGCTTATACGTATCACGCCGATCCCGCCGGCTGCGTTTCCCGTGGCGACGGCGGCAATGGTTTTTGACATTTTCTCATCCCCGATCATAAATGGATACATGGAAACAGATCAAAAAATCTTGGTATAACATAAAAGGCGGGAGTTGGATTCCCGCCTTTCCGCCTAAAAATTATTCGTCTCTGTTTTCTACTTCGATCTTTCCGAATTTGGTAAAATCTTTGGGCAAAGCGGCTTTCTTCTGAGGTGCTCTGTCATTTGAGTAACCTCTTCTGCCGCCGGAACGGAATTTTGCGCCGCCGGTGGGCTGAAGCACGACTTTTCTGTCCTGACCCATGCCGACAGACATAGATTCAACACCGTCTATCTCCTGAACGGTGGTGTGAATGATACGTCTCTCGTACGGATTCATCGGCTCAAACGTGTATCTTCTGCCTGTTCTTGCCACAAATTCTGCCTGCTTGCGGGCAAGTCTCTTAAGAGTCTCCATTCTCTTTTCACGGTAATTGCCCACGTTAATGGCAACTCTTACATATTTTCCGCTCAGCTTTTTGACCGCCAGACCTGTAAGATACTGAAGCGAGTCAAGCGTTTCACCGCGTCTGCCGATGATGATTCCGTAATCATCACACTCAACGGTAAGCTCAAGCACACCGTTATCTACCTTGCCGCTGATCTGAGCGTTTTCAATCTTAAGCCCCTTGAGCATCTGCTGAAGATAGGCAACAGCGGCGTTGATATCAACGTCTTTTTCAGTAATAACATCCTGCGCTTTTTCAGCGGTGTGCGCCGTCTCTGCCGGAGCTGCCGCACGAGCCGGCTTCTGCTCCTTCTTTGCCGCAGGCCTGTCTGCCTTTGGCTGAGGCCTTTCTTTTTTCGGCTGGGGTTTCTTTTCCTTTTTCCCATCGTCATAAGAAACCTTTACCTCGGCGTCACTTCCTCCGAAAAGCCCGAGTATCTTCTTTTTAGGAAGGGCAATGACCTCCTCGTGAAATTCCGAAGAATCGGGAGCCTTGACGCCTGCCTGCGCAAGAACTGCTTTCAGTCCGCTGACCGCAGCTTTCGCAGCCTCCTCCCTTGTCTTACCCTTTCCGGTAAATTCGTATATCATTATAATCCTCCGTCTGCCGTTTATTCGAACGGCTTACGCTTTCGTTTTCTTTAAATTCTCTTCCCTTGAACGGCGATAGATCGTGTTCTCTATCATAAGCTTTGCCTGGCTCTTTCTGGGCGGGAAGAATTTTGCAATGAACAGTTGCTGAAGCATTGCCACAACATTTGAGATGATCCAGTAAAAACCTACTGCGGCAGGCACCTGGAACGCAATGTAAAGAGAGAAAAACGGCATGATAAGCATCATGATGATCATGCTTGCGCCCTGCTGTGCTGCGGCAGGATTCGTCTTTCTCTGAATCAGCATGGAAATCACTGTTGAACCGAGTGAGGTCAGCAGTGAAAAGATCGGTATAAGCACGATCACGCCGTCTTTCCAGTGCGGGATCGCCGTCATGTCAAGACCGCCAAGATACATTCCGGCTCTGAAGGAGTCGATGTCGGCAATTCGCTCAGGCGTGAACAGTTCAGGGAACTGAGACGCAAGCTGATCTCCGTACGCCGCCCAGTTTTCAAGAATTCCGAGCTGAAGATAATTGCCCGAATAGTTTACGCTTTCAAGAAAAGCAGTCAGCGGCTCCGCGTAATCTTTGATATTGCTGATGCCAATGATATAGGAAAGCGGATAATAGATGATACCAACGATGCCCATCAGGAACACAAGCTGGAATATCATCGGTCCGCAGCCCATATTCATAGGGTTGTGACCCTCTCTTGCATAAAGATCCTGCATTTCCTCGTTGAGCTTAGCTCTGTCCTTCGGATCGGGATATTTTTTCTGTATCTTCTGAATTTTCGGCGCAAGCCTTGAGGTCTTGGCAGTTGTTTTTTGCTGATGGATGTTTACAGGCAGCAGTATAAGACGGGTAACTACCGTAAATAGGATTATGGCAATAAAGTATTCATTGCTGAGTATGGAAAGAAAGAAATCCATACAGCGCCCAAACAGCCAATACAAGGGTTTGAATATGCCTGAGCCGTCCGCAGCCATGGCAAGCTGTATCGGGTTCACTAAAAAATCAACCATTAGTTTTCCTCATTTTTATTCTTTTTCGGTGGAACGGGGTCGTATCCGCCCTTAAAAAAGGGATTGCATCTCAGTATACGCCTTGCGGCAAGCAGACTCCCTTTAAAAACGCCGTGCATTTCTATCGCCTCTATGGCGTACTGGGAGCAGGTGGGGTAATATCTGCACGCGCCGTGCGAAAATCTGGGACTGATCGTGAGCTGATATGTTTTTATAAGAAATATCAGCGCCTTTTTGATTAAACCTTTCATCTTATAACACCAAGTGAAACAAGCTGTTTTTCCATATCCGCCAGCACTGCCTGCATCTTGACTCGGCAAGTGCTGCTGCGCGCAACAAAAACGATATCCCATCTGCCTGAAACGCGCCCGGCAAGCTCGGCGTATGCCGCCCGGATAACGCGCCTTGCGCGGTTTCGCTGCACTGCGCCGCCGATTTTTTTGCTGCTGGTTATGCCGACTCTGATACCGGCGCCCCTGCTTTTCATAACATAAGTAACAAGATTGGCAGACGCGCTGCTTTTGCCTCTGTAATACAGACGGCGGAAATCCTTGTTTTGATTTAAGGCTATGATCTTCACAACACCATTCCCTTGAAACAGCTTAGACCCTTTTCATTAATAGGAAAGCTGTTTTCTGCCCTTGGCGCGGCGGCGCGCAAGCACCTTTCTGCCGTTTCTTGTGGACATTCTTTTTCTGAAACCATGCTCCATCTTTGCATGTCTCTTTTTCGGCTGAAATGTTCTTTTCATTTGATTCACTACCTTTCACAGACTAAACTTGTCTTAATCTTTATATTCTCTGCGCGGTATAGCGCAGGCTGCAAACACTTTTGCACATTAGTGAACAATATTATATATTAAAAATCACAGCGTTGTCAACCATAAAATATTAATTCTTGTAATTATTAAAATTATATATTATAATAACACTATATTTTGTGGTGAAGAGTCCCACCGTCAACAAGTGTATTGCCTTTTCTAATAAAAATTTTTGTAAAAGGGGTTTTGATCTATGATTGGCATAATAGGCGCTATGGATATTGAAATCCTTGCCGTTCAGAAAAGAATCGAGGACACTGTTTCGGCAGAGTACGCAGGGTGTTCCTTTGTGTGCGGCCATATAGACGGCGTTATGGTCTGCGCCGCCAGATGTAATCCGGGAAAGGTCAACGCCGCCGTCTGCACACAGATTATGATAGACAGATTTGATCCCGATCAGATCATAAATATCGGCGTGGGCTGCTCGCTCTCGCCGGATGTCGCTGTCAAAAACATAGTAATCGCCACCGATGTGTGCCAATACGATATTGATATAACCGCTCTTGGCGAGCCGAAGGGGTATATAAACGGGCTGAATACAATCAAAATAGCGACAGACCGCAGTATTTCGGAACGGCTTGCAAGGATTGCCATAAATTCGGGTGAAAAGATCCACCGCGGAACGGTTGTGAGCGGCGATACCTTCATTGCCGATGAAGATCTGAAACACTCGCTTGCAAAAGACTTCGGCGCTGTATGCGGCGAAATGGAGGGCGGAGCAATCGGGCAGACGGCAGCGGCAAACGGGGTGCCCTTTGCCGTTCTGCGCTCGGTGAGCGACGGGGGAGATTCGTCCGCCGCCATAGACTACCCCACCTTTAAAAAAATAGCCGCGGAAAAATCCACGGCGATCATACTTAAATATATTAAAAGTGAAAAAACACAGCTTGAATTCACTCCGTGATAAAGCTGTTCATAATATACTCCTCCGCCTCTTCAATAAGGCGGTGAAGCACATTGCCGTCCATAGAGTCTATTCCCGTTCGGGATTTGTCTTCAATAAACGCAAACCTAGAATCGAGCACAGCGATTGCCGCGCTTGCAAGCTCGTGACCCAGATTGTAATCGAGCCTGAACATATCGCTGGGCAGCGCGCCCGCTTTCGCAAGGGTCAGCGCGCCTCTGTAAATGCACAGCATATAGTAATCGTGAAGATATTTTACAAACGAATTGCCGGAGGATGAGGCGACCGCCATATCTATCAGTATTTTAGTGGACTGGGTAAGAGTGGCGAGCGAAGACCCGTCCCCCTCTTCGGAGGAGAGCCGCGTGAGATATTCCTCATCAAGCCCGTATCTGCTTTTTGAAACGCCGAGCAGATAATCGGTCGTCACACCGTAATATTCGCTGCATTTAATAACAAAATCCAGTCCGCACTCACGTATGCCCTTTTCATAGTGGCTCAAAAGCGCCTGACTGATTCCGAGATCAGCCGCCGCCTTTTTCTGGCTGCTGCCTCTCTCTTTTCTCAGCTGAGATAATATAGCGGCAAACTTTGAAGTTTTGCCGGAGAATGCTTTTTTACTTTCTGCCATAAATTTCTGCCCTTTTCTTTCATTATAATAATCATGTAACAAGCGCAAGTTATACCGTCAGTAATTATACCGCTTGTAATGTGATTTGTAAAGGGCAAAACTCATCTGTAAACATTTTGTAATTTTTCATCATTTTACAACAAATAATTTTTACAAACATCAATTTTTGGGAGAGAAAAATATGAAGACTTACACCGTTTATCTTTTTCGTCACGGAATCACCAAAGGAAATATAAACGCACAGTATATTGGGCATACAGACTATCCGCTTACCACAGATAGTATATCCGCGCTCAGAAACATCAAAGCAAAATACCACTATCCTCAGGTCGAAGCGGTTTTTTCTTCTCCTCTGAAACGCTGCATTGAATCCGCCGATATTATGTTTCCCAAAAACAACCCGATCGTAATCAATGACTTCATCGAATATAATTTCGGTGAATTTGAGGAATGCACGGCAAAAGATCTTGAAAGCAATGAAGATTTCAAAAACTGGATGCGCGGCGGAATGGAAGCCAGACCGCCGTACGGCGAAAGCAATGCGGAATTTATACACAGGATCTGCGCCGCTTTTGAAAAAGTTGTTGAAGGGCTTATAAAAACGCAGACGCAAACGGCGGCAATCGTCGGCCATGCAGGCGTTCTTATGACGATTCTTTCCTGCTACGGTCTGCCCGAAGCGCCCATGGCACACTGGCAGATGGATCCCGGCTACGGTTTTAAGCTGAGGATAACCCCGTCTTTATGGATGCAGGCGAATAAGCTTGAGGTGGCGGATATTGCCCCTGCCGGAACAAAGGAAGAACCGTAAGATCACGGCTTCGGGCTTTTGGCAAAAGAATCTGAACCGCGCGGAAAATGGATAGATTTGCACAGAGCGATGCTCCTTTGCGCTGTTTTTTATATCAAAACCGATCGATAAATACTTATAATCATAACCACCAGTTAAACTGGTGGTTTGCACAGGCCCTGAAAGGGCCGCCTACTGGCTCGCCGACTGAAA
>UQDP01000024.1 GCA_900539845.1 uncultured Oscillospiraceae bacterium
TAGGCGGCCCTTTTAGGGCCTGTGCAAACCACCAGTTTAACTGGTGGTTATGATTAGCCAAGCGCGTCTCTTGCCGCTTTGCCAAGGTCTGAAGCTGCTTCGCCGGCTCCTCCGGCAGCGTCTCCGGCGGCTTCGCCGATGTCTGAAGCTGCCTCGCTTGCGTTTTCAGAGACATCGGAAAGATCTTCCTGAGCCATATTCGTTGTGGTATTGGTTGTGTTGTTTGTTGTGGTCTCGGTGGTCCTTGCAGTCGTTATTGTGGTGGTTGTGCTGTCGTTGTCATTGTTGTTTGAGCAGCCTGCAAAGATACAGGCGGCAAGCACTGCCACTAAGGCAATAACAATTATGCTTTTTTTCATAATCAATCACATAGCCTTTCCGGCTACAAACTTTATTTAAAAATCACGTTTTGCTCCTTGCTGTAGCCGGACAAGGCGTGATGTGGTCAGCCAATGCTTATGCTTTTTGTAATTGAGCTTCAGGCTGAACGCAGATTAGTGAGTTCTTTCCCACAAATGCGCTTTTCACAATTCTATTATTTACCCGTTTTGGTTTATTATTAAAATTATTTTGCAAGCGTTCCGTTATCGGAATACATCAAAAGCTGGATGTCCTCTTCTTCTCCTGTTTCGGAATCGGTGTAGATCAGAACTTCCTGACCGGTGCTCTTGTTGCGGCAGTGATATTGGATGCAGAACACTTCTGTGCCGTTGCTTTTCGGTATGAGACATCTTGAACTTGAAATGATTTCAACATTGCTGCTCAAATCCGTTTGGGAACTTTCCGCCGCAAAAGCAGGAACGGTCCGTGAAGTATGGTTTATAAGATATCCGTCTGCTTCAACAGAGAATATTTCCCCGTTTGAAAGTGAAACGCCCACTTTTATAAGATCGGGGTAGAAGGTCACATTGTTCTCACTGTAAGCAAAGTTGATAATGCATATATTGTTATAGACAGAGTAATAGGATCCCTTCATATTATGGTATCCGATCTTATCAAGAAATGTTTTGGCAACGTTTATTGCGTTTTCTTCCGTTACCGATTGATTGGATACGGTGCCCTCATTGCTTATATAGGCTATATAGCCTCCATGCTTTGTTACGGCGATCGTATAAAGCTTATAAGAAAAAACATATGCAGGCAGAGTTCCGCTCTCCTCGGTTTTGTATACCACTCCGCCTTCGTCAACACCAAGTGCGTCGGCGGCTATTTTTCTGCATTCGTCCTGATCTTTCGCTTCCGCGCTTTTTATCAGCTGGGATTCCTTGTTCAGAACCGCGTCCGCGAAGGGCCCGTCATAAAGCAGTGTGGGGTAGTTTTCAAAAGTTTCCTCGGCAGTGGAAAAGTCTGTGGAAAACGAGGAAACTTTCATTTCTCCGTCACCGAGCGAAACCTCGTTTTCAGTAATGCGTCCTCCTGAATTACACCTGCTGACGATCTCATCAGTGAAATCGGAATATTTCTGCGCGTAGGAGAGCAGCAGAGCAAGGTTTTCATATTCCTCCTGAGAAATTTCATCTTTCGAGGAAAGATACCGCGCGTAGTCTCCTGCCTGACTCAGAAATTTATATGCTCCGCTTAGATTGAGCTGGCTTATAGGCAGTGTTGAAAGCGCGTTTTTAGCTGTGCAGCATTCTGAATAAAGATTGTTGGACAGATTGCCCATCATTTCGCGGGAAGTGGCATACTGGCTTTTTGCAAGGCTCGTTTCAATAGAGTCAAGGCACTCGGAAAGCTGCGTAAGACTGCGCTGATAGGAGGCTTCAAGGCGTGTCTGATAATTTCTGCTCTCCAGATTCCCTTTAATTGCAAAGGCAGCCAAGATCGCTACCGCGAAGAAGGCAAAGGAGAAAAGCCTGATTACATTTCGCCTTTTCATAAAATCATTCCTTTCGCATTTTTAAGCAAGAGCGGCATAACGAAATCTCCCAAAATGAAAAAATCTTAGGACATTGCGTTTTTGCTCTTGTAAGGCTGACCGCATACCGAGATCTTTACCGCCGCACGCCCGAAAGCATGCCGCTTAAAACCATATTGTGTTCGATTCTCGTCAGCTCAAGGTCGTTCCCTAAACAGATTTTGCCCTGAAAATGTTAAAACATACAAAAAAGTCTTTTATTGCCGTTTTTTTTTTGCTATAATATTTAATTGATTATTTATATAAATGCTCGGCAAATAATAAAGGCGGATACATTATGAATCTCAAAAACGGCAAAAAAAGAATCGTTGTAAAAATCGGTACATCCACGCTTACGCATGATACCGGCAAGGCAAATATATCGCTGATAGCAAAACTCGCTTCCGTTCTTTCCGATCTGAAAAACGAAGGTCATCAGGTCGTGCTCGTCTCCTCCGGCGCTATAGCTGTTGGTATGAGCAGGCTGAGGCTCAGTGAAAGACCCACCCGGACCCAGTGCCTTCAGGCTGCGGCGGCTGTGGGGCAGAGCGAACTGATGTTCCTTTACGACAGATTGTTCTCTGAATATGACGTTGTGGTGAGTCAGCTTCTGATCACTTTTGACGAACTTGAAAACAAAGAGAGTAAAACACATCTTATCAATACATTGAATCAGCTCCTTGAATATGATTGTCTGCCGATCGTGAACGAAAACGATTCCGTATCCGTTGAAGAGCTTGTAAACGGTGATAACGACTGCCTTTCGGCAACCGTTGCCGTTATAACGGACGCCGATCTGCTTGTTATACTTACGGATACGGACGGACTCTATGACAGCAATCCCTGTGAAAATCCGGATGCCTCGCTGATAGATACGGTCGATGTGATCGACGATAAGGTCAAATCCCTTACGGGAAGCGCCGGAAAACGCGGCACAGGCGGGTTCGTAACGAAAATAGACGCGGCTGAGATCGCCGTTTCCGCCGGTATACCCGTTGTGATAACAAACGGAAAAAAGCCCACAAATATATACAAAATCTTAAACGGCGAGAAAGCCGGTACATACTTTAAGGCGGTGAAAAAATGAAAGAGCTTGGCATAAGGGCGCTTGCCGCAAAGGATTTTCTGGCAACGGTAACGACCGAACAAAAAAACAGCGCTTTGTCGGCAATTGCGGATTCGCTTAGGAAAAACAGCGCAACGATCATCGAAGAAAACAAGACCGATCTTGAAAACGGCAGAAAAAACGGCTTGGGCGAGGGAATGCTCGATCGGCTTATGCTCAATGAGCAGAGAATAGAGGACATTGCCGCGGCTGTGGAAAGCGTGGCGGCTCTGCCTGATCCATGCGGACTGCTGCTGGATGAGATCAAAAGACCTAACGGGCTGGTTATAAAAAAAGTTTCCGTTCCCATAGGCGTAATAGGAATCATCTACGAATCGAGACCGAATGTAACTGCCGACGCGGCAGTGCTGTGCCTTAAAAGTTCAAATGCTGTGATTCTGCGCGGCGGCAAAGAGGCTGTTCATTCCAATATGGCTATCGTCGCGGCGATGCGCGCCGCTTTGAAAAAAAGTGATTTTGACGAAAACTGCATACAGCTTGTCACAGATACTTCAAGGGAATCTGCCAATCGAATGATGAAGATGAACGGTTATATAGACTGTCTGATTCCGCGCGGCGGCAAGGGACTGATTCGCAACGTTGTTGAGAATTCAACCGTTCCCGTAATTGAGACGGGTTCAGGCAACTGCCATATTTATGTTGATGAAACCGCGGATATCGATATGGCTGCCGATATTATATTCAATGCCAAAACGCAGCGCATCGGCGTATGCAACGCCTGTGAGAGCCTTGTTATTCATTCGGGCATAATAAACAGGGCGCTGCCGGTCATTAAGAAAAAGCTTGACGAAAAAAATGTTGAGATGCGCGGCGATGCGCGCGCGATGCTCGCCGCTGAAGGGGTTCTGCCTGCAAGCGATGAGGATTTCGCCTGTGAATATCTTGATTATAAGATCAGCGTTAAAACCGTTGACAGCCTTGATGAGGCGATACGTCATATAAATCAGTATTCCACAAAACACAGCGAGTCGATCATTACTCAAAATAATGATAACGCGCGTGAATTCCTTGCAAGGGTCGATTCCTCATCTGTTTATGTAAACGCTTCAACAAGGTTTACTGACGGCGGCGAATTCGGTCTGGGTGCGGAGATAGGCATATCGACGCAGAAGCTCCATGCAAGAGGCCCTATGGGACTGCGTGAGCTCACCACAACGAAATACTTGATCTACGGAAACGGTCAGATCAGATAAGATAAATCAATCAAAGGAATATTCTTAATGGACAAATATAAAAAGCTTGCCTCAAACACAATCGTTTTTGCGATAGGCACATTCTCCTCAAAGCTGCTTTCTCTCGTGTTAACTTTCTTTTACACAAGAGTTATGGCAACAGGAGATTTCGGCGGAGCCACGCTGATTCAGAACGCTGTAAATATTCTTGTGCCGATCGTTACGCTTGCGGTCAATTCGGCGGCACTGCGTTTTGCGCTCGATAAAAACAGCGATAAAAAATGCGTTTTTTCAACCGGTGTTGCGACTACGCTGATCGGGTTTGCCGTGTTCTGCCTTTTTGCGCCTGTCGTTATGAATATAACGATAAACGACTTTAATTTCGGTCAGTATACGATTTTGCTTTATCTGATGCTGCTCGGATCTTCTCTGCGCCAGCTTTGCCAGCAATTTGTGCGCGGCAGCGGTCATGTTAAGCTTTACGCAGTAGACGGCGTTATCGCAACGGCAACTTCGGCAGGCTTTACATTCCTTTACCTCGGTGCGTTCCACTGGGGAATATACGGCTATATCCTTGCTATTTTTACAAGCGATATGCTTTCGGTCGTGTTTATGTTTCTTGCAGCCAAGCTGTGGCGCTATGTGAATTTCAGAACGGGTCTCAGAAAGCACACCGTATCTCCGATGCTGAAATACTGCATACCGCTGATTCCCACAATTATCCTTTGGTGGATTATAAATGTTTCCGACCAGTATATGGTCACTTATTTCAACGGAGTAGCAGTCAGCGGAATTTATACTTCAGCATATAAAATACCGAATTTCGTAACGATATTTGCGTCCATATTTATAGACGCATGGCAGCTTTCCGCCGTGGACGAGTATGACAGCAAAGGAAAGTCGGAGTTCTTTACCAAAGTATTTAAAATTTACAGCGGAGCTTTGCTCGCCGTGGGCGCTCTTTTAATAACCGGCTCAAGACTGATAACGGATATTTATCTCGGCGAGGATTATTACGATTCATGGCATTATGTGCCGATACTCGTTATAGCAACGACCTTTTCCTGCCTTGTGAATTTCTATGCGTCGGTATATATGGCGGAAAAAAAGAGTATGCTTTCTATGGTGACTGCCGGCACGGGAGCCGTGTTGAATGTTGTGCTGAACTTTATACTTATTCCCATTTACGGTCCGTACGGAGCAGCGATAGCAACTGCGGTGTCTTTTGTCGCGGTGTTTGTGATACGTGTCATCAACACGAAAAAGTTCGTAAATATAAAAATCAATTATTTAACGTTCATTCCGTCCGTACTGCTTTTGGTTGCGGCAGCTTGTGTGATGATCTTTGAAGCAGGCGGTCAGTGGGCGAGCTTTGGTATCGCTCTTGCGCTTTCAGCAGGTGTTATACTGATAAATATTAAATCGCTTATCGGAATCGTTCCGCTTGTTTTGAAAAGATTTTTCAAAAAGCGCAAATCTTGAATACTGCTATTGAATATTGCTTCTTTTTAGTGTATAATCAACAATATCATCAGGCTTTTTAATGCCTTTTTCAAATATTTTTGGAGGTTTTGTATATGAATCAAAGCATTTCCGTTGCTCGTGCAAAGAAAATGATCCATGACAAGCTCAGTCATTTCTTCGGCGTAACGCCGGACACGGCAACAGATGAGCAGTATTATAAGTCAGTCGCTATGATCATCCGTGATGAGCTGGCGGAAAAAAACAGCGATTTCCGCCATACGGCAGACGGTCAGGATTCAAAAAAGATCTATTATCTTTGCATGGAATTCCTAATGGGCCGTTCGCTGAAGAATAACCTTTATAATCTGGGGCTTACGGATGTTTTTGAGGAAGCGCTTAAAAGCTTCGGAGTAAAGCTCGATAAACTTTATGAGCTTGAGCCGGACGCCGGTCTCGGCAACGGCGGTCTCGGCAGGCTTGCCGCCTGTTATCTTGACGGCCTCGCCACTATGAATTTTCAGTCAATGGGCTATTCGATCAGATACGAGGCCGGTATCTTCAGGCAGAAGCTGGTTGACGGCTGGCAGACGGAGCTGCCGGATTTCTGGCTTCCCGGCGGAGATGTGTGGCTTGTTCCGCGCGAGGAAAGAGCGCAGGAAGTAAAGTTTGAAGGCTGGGTCGATGACAGCTGGGACGGAGATTACCACCGTGTTGAGCTGCGTGACTGCAATACGGTTACCGCTGTTCCCTATGATATGTATGTTTCCGGAAAAGGAAAGGGCATTGCCCGTCTGCGCCTGTGGGCGGCAAGAAAACCGGCTCTGGATATGGGGCTGTTTAACGAGGGCAATTATATAAAGGCAATGGAACAGTCTGCAATGGCAGAGGCCATCTCCAAGGTCCTGTATCCCGCCGACAATTCGCCGGAGGGCAAATCCCTCAGACTGCGCCAGCAATATTTTCTTGTGTCCGCTTCCGTTCAGGATATTATTAGGCGTCATCTGACAAAATATAATACGCTTGATAACCTGCCGGAAAAAGTAGCTATTCATATCAATGACACGCATCCCACTATGGCCATCCCGGAACTGATGCGCATTATGCTTGACGAATGCGGTTACGGCTGGGACGACGCATGGAATATTGTTACAAAAACGATTGCCTACACAAACCATACGGTTATGAAAGAAGCGCTTGAATGCTGGAGCGAGGAGCTTTACAGGCGGCTTCTTCCCCGTTTGTATCAGATAACAAAAGAGATTGATAACCGCTTCCGCGCATATGTGTGGGGCGTTACGCATGACGCGGACAGAGTAGAGCGTATGGCGATCATCTCCGGCGGAGTAGTAAGAATGGCAAACCTCTGCGTTGCCGGTTCGCATTCTGTTAACGGTGTTTCCGCGCTTCATTCACAGATACTCAGAGATACCGTATTTCATGATTTTTACACCATCACACCTGATAAATTCAAGAATGTTACAAACGGCATAGCTTTCAGAAGATGGATATGCCAATCCAATCCGCTGCTCACCGATTACCTTACAAAGCTTATAGGCGATGGATTTATTACCAAAAGCGATGAGCTGTTAAAGCTTCTTGATTATAAGGATGACAGAAAAGTTCTTAAAGACCTGATGGAGATCAAGCGTCTTAACAAAGTGCGCTTCGCTGAGGTAGTTAAAAAGCGAAACGGTGTTGAGATCGACCCCGATTCGATCTTTGACGTGCAGGTAAAAAGGCTTCATGAATATAAGCGCCAGAGTCTTAATATTCTCAATATAATCGCGCAGTATCTTATGCTTAAGGCAGATCCGAAGATGGATTTCGTGCCGAGAACGTATATTTTTGCCTCAAAGGCGGCGCCCGGTTATTATATGGCGAAAAAAACGATTGAGCTGATCGACGCAATCTCAAAGGTCATCAACAACGATAAGGATATCGACGGCAAGATCAAAGTCGTGTTTATGGAGGAATACAATGTCAGCCTTGCTGAACTGCTTATGCCTGCCGCTGATATCTCGGAGCAGATCTCTCTTGCCGGCACGGAGGCGTCGGGCACCGGAAATATGAAACTGATGCTCAACGGCGCGGTGACTCTCGGTACGCTTGACGGCGCGAATGTTGAGATCGCGGACGCCGTAGGCGAGGATAACATTATCATTTTCGGCATGAAAACGCCTGAGGTGCAGCAGCTCCAGCGTGAAGGCTATCATCCTATGAATTACGTTAATAATAATCCTGTGTTAAAAGGCGTTATAGATTTTATTTCAGCAGGTGTTAACGGCAAAAGCTTCGGCGAATTTGTATCCAGTCTGACGAATTCAGATCCGTATATGGCTCTTGCCGATTTTGCCGATTATCAGAAGGCACAGGCGTTGTCCGCAGAGATATATAAGGATAAGGAAAGATTTGCAAGGATGTCCCTTATCAATATCGCTTCTGCCGGTATTTTCAGCGCAGACCGCGCTATCGGGGAATACGCGGAGAATATCTGGCATACAAAGCCTGTCGTGTTCCCTCAAAGCAAAGAAGCGGATAGCAAAAATCATTCAGCCGCAGGCAGGAAAAAGAAAGCAAAATAGATTTTTCAAATCATGGATTTGTTTTTATACTTTAGGCAAGAGTTTTAAGCTCTTGCCTGAAAGTATTTTTTAGTATATTACGGAGTGCTTATGCAGATTTTCAATTCACGAAAAACCGAATACAAATCAGCAGTAAGTGCGATAGCAGTTGAGGAAAAGGTCAAACTGCGCATAGTGGTCCCTCGTTCCATGGGGTGCTCCGGCGCCCGTCTCGCCGTTTATAAGGACGGTGAGGATACTGTTTATTACGGCATGTTCTGGGCAGGTATGTGCTCAAATGATCATGAATATTGGGAACTGCATTTTTTCGCTACCACTCCCGGACTTTATTTTTATCATTTCGAGCTTGATACCCCATGGGGTGTTACTTATATCAAAAATATAGGCGGCGGTCTCGGCGATTTTTCGGCTGAGGGCGGGGAGTTTCAGCAGACAGTTTATGACAAGGATTTTAAAACGCCCGATTTTTTGAAGGGCGGCATCATTTATCAGATATTCCCGGACAGGTTCTTCAACAGCAATAAGAAAAAGAAAAACGTGCCCGAACGCCGTGTGATGCGCAAGTGGGGTGAGGAACCGTTCTGGAGTGAAGAACAAATGAACGGAATCTGGAACAACGACTATTTCGGCGGAGACCTTAAAGGAATCGAGCAAAAACTGCCGTATATAAAATCTCTCGGCGTTACCTGTATTTATCTGAATCCGATCTTTGAGGCGAATTCCAATCACCGCTATGATACTGCCGATTATGAGCGGATAGACCCTCTTCTCGGCACCGAGGAGGATTTCAGATCGCTGTGCAGAGCGGCAAAAAAGATGGGAATTACGATCGTTCTGGACGGCGTGTTCAGCCATACAGGATGTGATTCAAAATATTTCAATATGTATTCCCACTATGACTCCGTCGGTGCGTATAACAGCAAAGAAAGCACGTATTACAATTGGTATAAATTCATCGATTATCCTGACGACTATAAAAGCTGGTGGGGAATAAAGCTCCTGCCGGAGGTACAGGAAGAAAACGATGCGTACCGCGAGTATATCTGCGGTGAAAACGGCATCCTGCGAAAATGGCTCAGGGCAGGCGCCGGCGGCTGGCGGCTGGATGTTACGGACGAGCTGCCGGATGTTTTTCTTGACGACCTGAGAAAAGCCGTTAAGGCGGAAAACGAAAACGCGGTTATAATCGGCGAGGTGTGGGAAGACGCGACCAACAAATTTGCCTATGGCAAGCGAAGACGGTATCTGCTCGGAGACCAGCTTGATTCCGTAATGAATTATCCTTTCGCCTCTGCCGTTTTAAATTTCGTGCGCGGCGGTTCGGCGCAGGCGTTTGCAAACGGCATTATGAGTGTTGTTGAAAATTATCCGCCATGCGTTTTGCATGTTCTTATGAATCCTATAGGAACACACGATACGCAAAGGGCGATCACCCTGCTTGCCGGTGAGAATGCGGACGGTTATGACCGAAGATGGCAGCACGCGCACAACACGCTCAGTCCCGAGGCTTATCTGAAGGGAATATCCATGATGAAAACGGCAAGCCTTCTTCAGTTTACGCTTCCTGGAGTGCCGAGCATCTATTACGGTGATGAAGCCGGGATGCAGGGGATGAAAGATCCGTTCAACAGAGGCTGTTTTCCCTGGAACGATATAAATCAAGAACTATACAAATGGTATAAAAGACTGGGCGAAATACGCAAAGGTTGTAAGGCGTTCAAGAGCGGTGAATTCCGTTTGGTTTGCGCATTCGGAAATGTTGTGGCTTACGAACGTGTTTGTGCTGAAAACAGCGTTCTTGTTGCCGTAAATCATGCACAAACGCCGGTAGAAATCCAAGTAGGTTCTCAGTGGGATTATTCCTATTCGTTTTTCGGCGGCAGATGTGAAAACGGTATTCTTCGGCTTGAAGCTTATGAACGTGTGTTATTAAGCAGATGACCGCTTTGTGTGCCTGCCGGGCGCATAAAGCGGATTTTTTTGCGATTATATAATTTTTATTATTGTATATTTTTGCCTTATATGATATACTATTACGGAAATTACAGTGGGCAGGTATAGTTATACGTGAAATCTTCCTGCCCGATACCGCTGCGTACTGCTTTCGGTACTCGCAGCATTCAATATATAAATTTCTCCTTTGAAAGGAATTTCAATTATGGCATACAGAACATGTAACTGCAACGAACTCACTTTGAATGATCTGGATAAACAGGTAATGCTTGCAGGCTGGGTAGACACTATCCGCGACCACGGCGGCGTTGCTTTTATTGATCTGCGCGATGAATACGGCGTAACGCAGGTCGTGGTAAATGACGACACGCTGATTTACCACCTTAAAAAAGAAAGTGTTATTTCTGTTGAGGGCGTTGTTGTTAAGCGCGATCCCGAAACGATAAATAAAAAGATAAAAACGGGCGAGCTTGAAGTCAAGGTCGATCAGCTCACCGTACTCGGCGCGTGCACGGAAAATCTTCCGTTTGAGGTCTCGGATTCCAAGGAAACAAGAGAGGATGTTCGTTTGACCTATCGTTTTCTTGATTTAAGAAACAAGGCGGTCCATGATAATATCCTTTTCAGAAGCAAGGTTATATCTTTCCTCAGAAACAAAATGGAAAGTCTCGGCTTCACAGAGATCACAACGCCGATATTGACCTGTTCGTCTCCCGAGGGCGCAAGGGATTATATTATTCCTTCCAGAAAGCACGAGGGCAAGTTCTACGCGCTGCCGCAGGCTCCCCAGCAGTTCAAGCAGCTTTTGATGGTCTCCGGATTTGACAAGTATTTCCAGATCGCTCCGTGCTTCCGTGATGAGGATGCCCGCGCAGACCGTTCTCCCGGTGAATTTTATCAGCTTGATTTTGAAATGGCGTTTGCTACGCAGGAGGATGTCTTTGCAGTTGCAGAGGATGTGCTTTATGATACCTTCACAAAATTCGGCGGCGGAAAAGAAGTTTCTCCCGCTCCGTTCGTCAGAATTCCTTACGAAGAAGCTATGCTCAAGTACGGCACCGATAAGCCCGATCTGCGAAATCCGCTCGAGATCGTTGATTTGACGGAGTTTTTCAGCGACGTTGAATTTAAAGCATTTCAGGGCAGACCCGTAAGAGGAATCAATGTGGCGGGCTGCGCAAAGCAGTCCAAGGGCTGGTTCGAAAAGATGCTCAAGTTCGCGCTTGAGATCGGAATGAAAGGTCTCGGCTATATAGAGGTGCTTGAGGACGGCTCATATAAAGGACCTATCGATAAATTCCTGCCGCCGGAAAAGAAAGAGGAGCTGCGCAGGATATTTAACTTTAAAACAGATGACACGCTGTTCTTCATCTGCGATACGCCGAAGCGTGTAAACGAGCTCGCCGGTCAGATACGCACTGAACTTGCAAACAGGCTTGATCTTGTCGATAAAAACAGGTTTGAGCTTTGTTTCATCACGGATTTCCCGATGTATGAAAGAGATGAGGACGGAAAGCTCATATTTACACATAATCCATTTTCTATGCCGCAGGGCGAGATGGACGCTCTTCTCAGCGAGGATCCTCTCCGGATCAAAGCCTATCAGTATGATATCGTTTGCAACGGGGTAGAACTTTCATCAGGCGCGGTCAGAAACCACCGCCCCGATGTTATGATAAAAGCATTTGAAATGGCAGGATATACCGAAGAGGATGTTAAAGAAAAATTCGGAGCGCTCTTCAAGGCGTTCCATTACGGTGCTCCGCCGCATGCCGGTATGGCGCCGGGCGTAGACAGAATGATCATGCTTTTGAAAGACGAGGAAAATATCAGGGAGGTAATCGCTTTCCCGATGAATTCCAACGCGCAGGATCTTCTTCTCGGCGCGCCGAATACGGTAACGGAAATGCAGCTTCGCGAAACGCACATAAAGCTGCGCCGCCCCGTGCCGGAAAAATAAATATACCGGGTGCACTTCAGCTATGTGCGCCCGATTGTGTTTTTTACTGATAGTATTTGGAGGAAGTTACAATGCAGATTACTCCCGATTTGATAAAATATCTTGAATCGCTTGCCCGTATCACCTTAACGGAAGAGGAAGAAAAAAAAGTGGGCGCAGAGCTGCAGGATATACTCACTTATATCGATATGCTCAATGAGCTGGATACTTCCGGCGTTGAGGCTATGAGTCACTCTTTTCCGATAACGAATGTTTTCAGAAAAGACGAAGTGCAGCCCTCGATGCCGCCCGAAGAGATCGTGGCAAACGCCCCCGAGAGCAGGGACGGAGCATTCGTAGTTCCGAAGACCGTTGCAGAATAGGAGGCGGAGTATGGAAATTTATGAAATGACAGCGCTGGAAATCGCGCAGAAGATTAAAAACAGGGAAATTTCCTGTGAGGACGCCGTACTTTCCGTTGCAAAAAGCATAGAAGAGAAAGACGGGACCTATAATTGCTATACCTCGTTTGACAGGGAAACGGCGCTTGAAAAGGCTAAAGCCGCGCAAAAGCTTATCGACAGCGGCAGTGCGGTCTCACCGCTCGTCGGCGTGCCGGTCGCAATCAAAGACAATATCTGCACCAAGGGTGAAACGACCTCCTGTGCGTCAAAGATACTGTATAATTTCAAACCGCCTTATGACGCAACGGTAATCAAAAAGCTTACTGCGGCGGGAATGGTTCCCTGCGGCAAGGTCAATATGGACGAGTTCGCGATGGGTTCAACAACGGAGACCTCTTATTACGGCGCAACAAAAAACCCATGGGATACGGATAAAGTTCCGGGCGGTTCCTCAGGCGGCGCAGCGGCTTCCGTAGCGGCGCGTGAAAGCGTTGTTGCGCTCGGATCGGATACCGGCGGCTCCATAAGGCAGCCCTGCTCGTTTTGCGGCGTAACGGGTCTCAAGCCCACTTACGGTTCCGTATCAAGATACGGGCTGATCGCTTATGCGTCGTCGCTTGACCAGATAGGACCGATTGCAAAAGATGTGCTTGATACAGCGGCTCTCTTTTCCGTTATCTGCGGCAAAGACGAAAAGGACGGAACTTCTGCCGAACCGAATCCGTTTACAATCGATGAAATTAAAAATACAACCGATCTGAAAGGTAAAAAAGTCGGTATTCCTTCCGATTACTTCGGAGACGGAATCCATGAAGACGTGGCAAAAAGCGTTATGCAGGCTGCCGAAACGCTCAGATCTCTCGGCGCAGAGGTAGAGGAGTTTGCCATGCCGATCGTAAAATACGCGATTCCCACTTATTATATCATCGCCTGCGCCGAAGCATGCTCCAATCTCTCACGTTTTGACGGCATTAAATACGGCTATAAATCACCTGACGCTCATAACCTTAGGGATGTGTATTTCAAATCACGTTCGGAAGGCTTCGGAATGGAAGTTAAAAAGCGTATTATGCTGGGCAACTTCGTTCTTTCAAGCGGCTATTTTGACGCTTATTACAATAAGGCGCTTAAGGCAAAAGGACTTATCGTAAAAGCTTTCGGCGAGGCTTTTGAAAAGTATGATTTTATGCTCGGACCCGTTGCGCCTACAACAGCACTGAAAATAGGCGAGGGGCTCAGCGATCCGCTGGCAATGTACCTGGGCGATATTTATACGGTTATGATAAATATTGCCGGTCTGCCGTCGCTTGCGCTTCCGTGCGGTTTTGACGGCAGCGGAATGCCCGTGGGTATGCAGCTCATTGGCAGACCGTTTGATGAAAAAACGATCCTTGCGGCAGGCAGCGCTTATCAGAGCGTAACGGATCATCACAAAAAGAGACCCGCCGGTGTTTAAGGAGGAGGAAAAATGGAATTTTCAACTGTTTGCGGACTTGAAGTGCATACCGAGCTTGCAACGAAGACCAAGATATTCTGTTCCTGCTCAACCGAATTCGGCGGAGAGCCGAATACGCATGTATGCGAGATCTGTTCGGGTATGCCCGGTACGCTTCCCGTTCTTAATGAAAAGGTGCTGGAATTCGCAGTGAGGACAGGACTTGCCACGAACTGCGAGATCACAATGCATAATAAATTCGACAGAAAGAATTATTTCTATCCCGATCTGCCAAAGGCGTATCAGATCAGCCAGCTTTATCTGCCGATCTGCAGAAACGGCTATATTGAGATAGACGACAGCATAAACGGCGGCAAAAAGAAAGTCAGGATACACGAGATCCATATGGAAGAGGACGCCGGCAAGCTCATCCACGACGAGTGGAACGACTGCACGCTTGTAAACTATAACCGCTGCGGAGTTCCGCTGCTTGAAATCGTTTCAGAGCCGGATATCGCTTCAGCGGATGAAGCCGTGCAGTACGTGGAAAAGCTGAGAGATATCCTTCAGTTCTGCGGCGTGTCAGACTGCAAAATGCAGGAAGGCTCGCTTCGTGCCGATGTAAATGTTTCTGTTATGGAAAAGGGCTCAGACAAGCTCGGCACAAGAACCGAAATGAAAAACATAAATTCCTTCAAGGCGATTCACAACGCGATTGAGAGCGAAGCGCGCCGCCAGCAGGAGATCATCGAGGACGGCGGCAAAGTCATTCAGGAAACAAGAAGATGGGACGATGCTAAGGGCGAATCCCATGCCATGCGCAGCAAGGAGGACGCGCAGGATTATAAATATTTTCCCGATCCGGATATCCCGCCTGTTTGTCTTACCGATGAATATGTTGAGAATATAAGAAAGAATCTTCCCGAACTGCCGGATGCGAAGAAAGCGCGTTATATGAATGAACTGGGGCTTTCTGAATATGACACCTCTATGATCTGTTCCAGTGTTTATTATGTTCGCCTGTTCGAAAGAACGGTTGAGATTACAAATAACCCCAAAGACAGCGCAAACTGGATCATGGGCGAGCTTATGAAGATGCTGAACGATACACAGACGCTTCCCGAAAATATGATGTTCAGGCAGGATTCGCTCGGCGAGATCATAAATCTTCTCCATGCAAACAAGATCAGCCGCGATTCGGCTAAAAAGGTTTTCAAGGCTGTATTTGAAGAAGATGTTATTCCTGCTGATTATATTAAAGAGCACAATATGGAAACGATCTCGGATACCGGCGCGATAAAAACAGTGGTAGAGGAGGTTATCAGCAGCAATCAGAAAGCTGTTGAAGAGTATAAGGGCGGCAAAGCGCAGTCCTTCAACTACCTTATCGGTCAGTGTATGCGTGCGTTAAAGGGCAAAGCCCCTGCAGCGGAGGTCACCAAGCTTTTAAAGGAGATTCTCGGCTGATAACTTAATATATTCGGAGCGGAGTCTTTCAGCGAAAGACTCCGTTTTTAGTGCGCCTGATTATAGAAAAAAGCTATAGCAGCGTATTCAAAACAGGTATTTGCAAAACAGGCGCTTCGGTGCTAAACTGTTGATGACCGATAAAATGGCTCCTGAAGAATTCTTATAATATATTGAACTGTAATTTTACGCATAAATATTTTTAAAGGGAGGAAACAGTATGGAAATCCTTGAAAACAGATCCTTTGATGAAGAACGCGCGCTTTACGGAAGCGCTGATCTTGTGCTTAAAAACTGCGCTTTCGACGGTCCTGCGGACGGGGAGAGCGCGCTTAAGGAAAGCAAAAATATTGAATTATATAACACATTCTGCAATCTGCGTTATCCTTTTTGGCATGATCATGGCCTGAAGCTTGACACTTGTGATCTGACCGAGCTTTGCCGCGCGGCGCTCTGGTATTCCGACGGAATTGAGATTAGGTCAACAAAGCTGCATGGCATTAAAGCGCTCAGGGAATGCAGCAATATAACTATGGAAAACTGCGATATAATATCCCCTGAGTTCGGCTGGTCGGTCAATAATATAGACATGAGAAACTGTACGGCACAGAGCGAGTATTTCATGCTTCGCAGTGAAAATATCCATTTTAAAAATGTTGATTTTAAAGGAAAATATTCTTTCCAATATATAAAAAACGCAGTATTTGAGGATTGCACCTTTGACACAAAGGACGCATTCTGGCATGCGCACAACGTAACCGTTAAAAACAGCACGGTAAAAGGAGAGTATCTCGCGTGGTATGCGGACGGGCTGACTTTTGTCAATTGTAAGATCATAGGTACTCAGCCGCTGTGTTACTGTAAAAATCTGAAGCTGATCAACTGCGAAATGATCGATACGGATCTTTGTTTTGAACGCTCCGAAGTGGAAGCAACGGTAACAACGCCGGTAATCAGCATCAAAAACCCGTATGCAGGCACCATAAGCGTTCCGGATGTTAAAGAGATCATCATAGATGATGAACATGCAAAAGGGAAGATCATCGTAAACGGAAAAAGCGTCAATTGCGTGTGTGCTTAAAGCCTCATTATGGATTTTGTTTATGAAAAAGAATATATCTTCTGAAAAAAACAGAGGCCAGCTTTTTAAAACGCTTGTCTTTCTTTCACTGCCGACTGTAATCGAGCAGATACTGTCCACTCTGCTTCAGTATGTTGATACGGCAATGGTGGGCAGGCTCGGTGAGCAGGCAACGGCATCTGTAAGCATCACAACAAATGTTACCTGGCTTGTGAACAGCGCGCCCACAGCCATCGGCACGGCGGTTATGGTGCTTATTTCAAAGGCATATGGGGCAGGGGATTTTAAGCAGGTAAAAAAGCTTTCGCAGCAGTCTGTGATGCTTGCTTTAATCGCAGGTATGGTCCTCGGCGGGGTATCTGTTGTGCTAAGCCCTTTTATCCCTGTGTGGATGGGCGCTGAAAAAGCGATACAGGCACAGGCGTCCCGGTATTTCTTCATAATAAGTCTGCCGCTTGTTTTCCGTTCACTTTCATCTGTGATGGGATACGCGCTGCGCGCAGTCAGAAACACAAAAACGCCGATGATAATCAGCGCCGCCGCAAACGGTTTGAATATCGTATTGAATTATCTGCTTATCTATACTTTCGGTCTGGGCGTTGCAGGCGCGGCGATTGCTTCAGCCTGTTCCTATACGCTTTCGGGCATTTTGATGCTTTATTCCTGCCTGAAAAACGATTATTTAAAATGGCATTTAAAGGAATTTTCCTCAGACAGGCTTCTTTTAAAGGAGATAGCGCTCGTAGGTATACCGGTTTTCGGCAGCAGTGCGGTATCCTGCCTCGGATATGTCGTTTTTGCAGGTCTTGTTTCGGGAATGGGAACAACGGTATTTGCCGCCCATTCCATTGCCGTAACGGCGGAGACCATTTTCTATGTTCCCGGCTACGGTCTGCGTTCCGCTGCGTCAACCTTAGTTGGCAACGCAAGGGGAGAGCGCAATGCGCAAAAGCTCAAAGATGTAAGTAAGCTCAGTATTATTTTGACTATAGCGGTTATGATTATAAGCGGTGCGGTGCTCTATTTCGGCTCAAATTTCCTAATGAGCCTGTTTACACCCAGTGAGCGTGTAGCACAGCTCGGCGGCGCCATGCTCAGGATCGTTGCGTTTTCCGAACCTTTTTTCGGGCTTATGATCGTGCTTGAGGGTGTATTTTACGGGCTCGGACGCACCAAATACGCTTTCTTTGTTGAAACTGCCGGGATGTGGGCTGTAAGAATCCTGTTTACATTCCTTTGCGTCAGGGTGTGGGGGCTCGGACTCAACGCAGTATGGTATTGCATGATCGCGGACAATATCTGCAAAGCGCTGTTATTTGCATTTCCGTTTTTAATAAAGAAAAAAAGGCAAAAGCTTTATGCCGTATGATTCGGCGTTTTCCCGAAAAGCAGGTTATGATTTGAGTTCACCGTACCTATCGGTGTTAAAAGCAGACGTTTTACATCGTCTGCTTTTTGTTATGCTATGATGCAAAAATCGGAAATATCATCAGTAAAAAAAGAAATTCAATTCGCATATTGATTAAAATTTCATTCTCTTTTTTGGGCATTTAGATAATAGTTTAAACTACTATATAATGTTATAATAAATAAGATATGTAAATAAAAGGAGGATGTTATTGTGAATTCGGAGAAAATAAAGAAATTTATTTCCGATGCGAAGATTTATTGGAGTCATCCTATGCCCGGCAGGTATATGCCGTTTAAGGAGATTACGGCGTATTCCGTCGGCGGTATAGGTATGTATTTCCTGATATATTGTATTCAGCAGCTCACTCTGAGCACAACCAACCTTATCATAGGAAACGCAATAGGCATAGAGCCGAATTTTATGTATCTGCTTTATGCTGTTTCAATCATTATTTCCTTTCCCGCAACGGCAATTCGAGCCAGTATAATCGACAATGCTCGCAGCAAACAGGGCAAATACAGACCCTATATGCTGACCATGGCTTTTCCAACCGCCGCAATAGCAGTGGGAATGGTCATGGTGCCGTATGAGAAGATAGAAAGCCAGATCATCAAGGGTATTATCGTTCTTCTTTTCAATGTGGGAATTCAGTTCTTCTATATGTTCTTTTATGAAGCGTATGAGAACCTTATCATGGTGCTTTCGCCCGATACGCAGGAAAGGGCGGATGTGTTGACCATAAAGTCGGTGGTTTATTCGCTTGCGCCGTCCATTGCAACCGCGATTCTTCCGTTCGTTGCCGCTTTGGTAACGGAGGACGGTTCTATCACGGACCTGAATGTATACAGGGTTCTTTTTCCTCCTTTTGCGGTCATAGGTATCCTATGTTCGGTCTATATTTACGCAAACACGCAGGAGAAGATCGTTCAGGCCAAAACGCATGTTATCCGCATAAAATTCTGGGACGCGCTGAAAGCCGTTGCCAAAAACAAGCTGTTCTGGGTCATTTCGCTTGCCGGATGGGTCGGATTCCTTGAGACCACTTACAGCCAGATGCTCAATTGGTGCTATGAATATCACAGCAAAGGGGATATTTCTCCCGGCGCGTTCAGCTTTTTGGGATTATTTGTGGGCAACGCAAGCCTTTGGGGAATGCTCGCGGCGCCGTTTGCGATAAGAAAATGGGGCAAGAAAAAGGTCGTTATATTTACAAATATTCTGAACGCTATTTTTCTTGCGTTTTTGTATCCGGTCGTAAGATCGGAACCTGAAAACATGATCTGGGCGATCGCAGTCGTACTTTTTATGAACTATCTTATGACTTCGTTCGGCGTTATACTCGGACCGGCTATGAACGCGGATATGCGAGATTATCAGCAATACATAACCGGAGAAAGAATTGACGGAATGTTTTCAACTGTCGGACTGGTCGGAACAGTTATCACGCTTGCCACGAGCGGTGTGGTTCCCTCTGTATATGAAAGCCTCGGCATCAATGAAAAAGTGCTTACCGAGCGTATGTCTGAAATTGTTGAGGTCACAGGCAAGACTGCGGCGGATATGAGTCAGTCACCGTATAATGTGCTTTATCTGCCGGATATATTTAAAGAAGTGTTTACGGTTATTGTTATCCTCTCCGTTGTCGGGGCGGTTATGAATGTCATTCCGTACTTCTTCTATGATATGACGGAGATACGTCAGCGCGGCATAATTAAGGTGCTCAAGGTGCGCGCTCTGTTTGAGGACTACGGCAATCATGTTCTCAGAGACCGTGATATCGTTGAAACAATAGATATGATTGAAGAGTCCGCGCAGTTTGAAATTGCGCAGCCGAAGGATCTGAAAAAATTAAAAGCCGCGGTCAAGTCTGCATCTTCCAAGCAGGCGAAAAAGGACGCCAAAAAAATATACAAAGGTGCCGTTGAGTACAACGACAATATTGAGATCGCAAAGATCGTTATGGATGAAATGCGCAAGTTCGGCACTCCCGAATGGCAGTTCAAGCTTGAGGAAGCGCGCAGACTTGCGGCAGCAGGACTTGACGGACTTACTGCCGATTCGTTTGATAAGCTCAACGAGCTGCTGGCAAAAGCCAAGGCTATGCCCAAAAACACAAAAGTTGAAAAAGAAGAGCGTTCAGCCGCAATAACCTCTGCCAAAAACAGAATCTACAGCAAGAAGATTATTGAAGAAAAACACGGCGGTCATATAGAAGAATTTGATACTTCTGTTTTTGAATCACTGTTTGAAAAAGAAGACGCAAATCTTGAGCAGCGTAAAAAACTTGAAGAGGAGATCAGCGCGGCGAAGAAAGAAAAAGCAGCCGTAAAGCTTGCCTCTCTTAAAGAAAAACGAAAAGCGCTCAAAGAGGAAAAGAAAAAGATAGACGCCGAGATCAAAAAGGCAACGGATGAGAATTCGTATTATAATAAGCTCGCAAAGCCGTATATAGATGCTGTTAAGCTTGTTAAACAGGCGGAAAATTATACGCATTACGAGGATATTAAAAATCTTTATGATGAAGCCAAAGTTCGTGCCGATGAGGCTGCAAGGCTTGAAGAGGAAAAAGAAGAAGCCCTCAGAGAAGAGCAGAAAGCAATGAAGGAGAGGCTCAAGGCTGAGAAAGCACAGAAAAAGTCCGAAAAGAAGCTGGAGAGAAACAGTAAGAAATCGGACGGAAAGAACAACAGCAAGAAATAACAGATTAAAAGACGGAATAACAGCTGCTGCATAAAAGAGGAGGTGCCGGTTATGAAAGAATGGTATAAGAATCTGGTCGTTTATCAGATCTGGCCGCGTTCGTTCTGTGACGGGAACGGAGACGGTATCGGAGATCTGCAGGGCGTTTTGAGCAAAATGGATTATATCGAGAGCCTTGGTGTAAACTGCATATGGTTTTCACCGCTTTATCCGTCTCCGAACGCTGATTTCGGCTATGATATAGCCGATTACAGAAGTATAAATCCCGAATACGGCGATATGGAGCTGTTTAAAAAGGTTCTGGATGAAGCCCATTCACGTGGTATCAGGGTCATAATGGATCTTGTTGTCAATCACACATCCGACGAACATAAATGGTTTGTTGATTCAAAAAATCCCGGCTCTCCGTATCACGATTACTATTTCTGGAGAAAAGGCAGGGGAAAGCGCCCTCCCAACAACTGGCTTTCCTGTTTTGAGGGCGGCGCATGGGAATACGAGGAGAAGCTCGGTGAGTATTATCTTCATGTTTTCGCTAAGAAACAGCCGGATCTTAATCACGATAATCCAAAGGTTCGGGAAGAGGTAAAGGATATCCTGCGCTTCTGGCTCGATCTCGGGGTCGACGGCTTCAGGGAAGACGTTATAACCTTTATTTCAAAAAAGGAGGGACTGCCAAACGGTATTCCGATTCCCACCGCCTGTGGAATAGAGCATTATATGGACGGTCCGCATATTCACGAATATCTTCGCGAATACAGGGCAGTGACAGATGAATACGACTGCTTTACAGTAGGCGAAGCGCCTATGATGACCCCGGGTAACGCGCTTAAATACATAGGCGGAAAAAACAGGGAACTTGACCTGATGTTTCATTTTCAGCATATGGATGCGGACTGCATACTTATGGATTATCTGCAGACGAAATTTAATCTGAAAAAAATGAAAAGCGCGTTTTCACGCTGGCAGCATAAGATAAACGGAAAAGCGTGGAATACTCTCTACATAGAAAACCATGACCACCCGCGTATCATTTCGCGCTACGGCAGTGAAAAATACCGCACCGAGTCCGGCAAAATGCTCGCAAATATGTATATGCTTCAGCAGGGCACACCGTTTGTTTATCAGGGGCAGGAAATCGGCATGACCAATATACGCCTGAATTGTGTGGATGATTATGTGGACTGCTTTGTAAAGAATAATTATAAGACCGCGAGGGAAAAAATGCATCTTCCCAAAAAACTGTGTGATGAACTTGCGTTTAAATCCACGCGCGATAATTCGCGTACCCCCGTTCAGTGGAACAGCTCTGAAAATGCCGGGTTTACAACGGGAACGCCATGGTTTTACGTAAATCCGAATTACAAGGATATCAATGTTGAGGCGGAAGATAAAGACCCGGATTCTATCCTGAATCATTACAGAGCGCTTATAAAATTCAAAAAAGAAAACGATGTGGCGATCTACGGAGATTATAAGGAGCATTATAAAAATTCCGATAAGCTTTATGTTTATGAGCGCAATTATCAGGGAAAAAGGCTGCTTGTAATCAATTCGTTTACAGAAGATAATGTGGCGTTTGAAGCGCCGAAAGGCTTTGACCTTGAAAAAGGGACACCGATCCTTTGTAATTACAAAAATCCCACTGTTCAGGGCAACGGCTTCAAGACCCGTCCATATGAAACAAGAGTCTATCTTTTTGAATGATTTTTTAATCAAAATTTTTGTTTACTGAATTTGTATACGATAAAACAAAACATCTCGGATAAAATATATCCGAGGTGTTTTTTTATGAATATAAAAGGAAAAACGGCTTTTTTTGACAGTCCGCCGATCATTATAGGTTCTGCCGGTGTTTGCGGCAAAAAAGAGGGAGAAGGTCCTTTGGCTGAGGATTTTGACGCTATTTTTGAAGATACAACTCTCGGTCAGGAATCCTATGAGCTAGCCGAATCCGCAATGCTTCACGACGCTATAATCCGCGCGTTGAATAATGCCGGGATCGCTTCGTCAGATGTGAATTTTATTTTGAGCGGAGATCTTCTCGATCAGTGTATGGGCAGCGCTTTTGCGTTGAAGGATCTTACAATTCCGTCCATAGGTCTGTTCGGCGCCTGTTCCACAATGGCACTTTCACTCAGTCTCGGTTCCATGCTCATAGATGCCGGCGCCTCCTGTGTCGCAGCAGGTACGTCAAGTCATTTCTGCTCAAGCGAAAGGCAGTTCCGCTTTCCGCTTGAATACGGCGGGCAGCGTCCTCCCACAGCGCAATGGACCGTTACCGGCGCCGGCTGCGCCGTCCTCAAGCCGTTGGGAGATGGAATCAAGGTGAAAGCCGTATCGATCGGTACGATCTGTGATATGGGTATAACCGATGCCAATAATATGGGTGCCGCTATGGCGCCGGCCGCGGAAAAGACCATATATGATTTCCTGCGGGATACGGAGAGCTCGCCGCAGGATTATGATATGATCCTGACGGGGGATCTTGGATTTACAGGCTCTGAGCTTTTATACGAACTGCTTGAAAAGGAGCATAAGCTGAATATCAGAAAGGTGCACCGTGACTGTGGGCTTATGATCTTTGATCTGGAGGCGCAGGATGTAAACAGCGGCGGCTCGGGATGCGGCTGCAGCGCGTCTGTTTTATGTTCTCACATTTTTAAGAAGATGCGCAAAGGCGAACTGAAAAAGGTTTTGTTCGTTGCCACCGGAGCGCTTATGTCTCCAACCTCAAGCAAGCAGGGGCAGCCCATTCCCGGAATTGCGCATGCCGTTTTACTGGAGGTGTAGAAATGGATATCAGAAACAATATAAAAGTGATGGGAACTTTTCAGAAAGTCGTGAATTCGCTTTATGCCGTAATTACGGCAATTCGTGTGATCGCCGTTGCGTTCCTTGTGCTGCAGGCGGTATCGCTGATCGTTTCGCCTGATAAAACAGGTCTGAAAATGCTAAAATAATAGTTATATACCAGATTATTTAACCGCTTAGATGAAATTTTAAGCGGTTTTATTTTATAGACATTTATTTCTGAACGTGATATCATAAAAATGCAGATGTATATATGGAAAGTGAATGATTATTCATTCGGAAATTTGTGCTCAAATAAGAAGCCGAAGCAGCGTCAAACAAAGAAGTTTGATAGATGCAATAAGATTCGTCTATGGTAATTGAATTTTATTGGAGAAAAACTTGTGTGATATTTGCAATATAATAAAAAAGTCACTGAGAGGAAAAAACCTTTCTTTTTAACAGAACTTGATAACTTGCTCTAAAATGAAAGGAATAGGACTTTACTATGAAATACTTTCTTTATACTTCAGAAAAGACGGATTACTTTTATGAAAATATAAAAAAATACATAACTGATCAGTACAAAAACGGTGACATTGTAAAAGTGTCCTTTGACGATGAGAATTACTCTGATTTTATCAGGGCTTCCGGTCTCTGCATGATTATAGGTGAAGGCTGCGCATGTGCTTTTGGCGAGGACGGATATCTTTATAAGCTCTACAGCAATCATGCAGAAAAATATAAAAAATATCCGTCTGATCTTCCGGCAAAAAGCATAAAGAGACAATTCCGTTATTTAAAAAAAGCTTTAGCGGATCAAAATTATCGAAATCGTGTTGCACGTAAATTCGGTGATCACACTATTGCGAAAATGGGAGACGGCATATTCGGATTTGACAGATTTGTTTTTGTAAAAGGATCAGACGCTGTGCCTTTCAGATTAAAAAAAGCAAAAGGAGATGATCGACCGCTCATTATCTATTTCGGCGGCGCAGGAACGATCGGGCACGATAATTTTAAACCGCTGTTTGAGTTTTGGTTCAGTACTCGAGGGTACAGGTTCATATCTGAAAACTGTAATATCCTCATCCCTCAGTCAATGCGCTTGTGCAATTATGCCACTGAGGGTGAGATTCGAGATGTATATTCCGAAACTTGCATTGATATCATTAAATATCTTATTCGAAATTACGGTATTGATCATAAAAGGGTATATGTTTACGGTACTTCATTTGGCGGAGGGATGGTTTGGAATATTCTGCTCAACAGCCCGGAGCTTTTCGCTGCGGCGGTGGAAACAGTCGGAGAGTACTTAGGCAGCAAAAAGACGGATGAAATAGCGTTTGATTCAATATCTTCAATTCCTGTCTGGATGGCACATTCAAGCGACGACAAAGTTGTGTCCGTTAAAAGTGACGACAGATTTAATGACGCTCTTACAAAAGTCGGCGCAAATGTCATATATACCCGCTGGGATAAATATGGGCACGGTATGTGCACAAAATTTTACAGGAAAGAAAAATGGCTCGAATGGCTGCTCAGCAACAGTAAATAACAACAATTTATATAAAGTTGCTCTTAAGGCAACAAGCAATAACAGAAGTGAAAGGCAGCAAACCATACAGGAATTTATATATGAGTGGAATAAATATAATATTTGACAATCATGACTCAAGAATTAAATATTATGAACTGCTTTTGGAAAAAGACCTTGATATAATAAAAGCTTTTCCTTTGCCGCATGGATATCATTTTGAGTTTTATAAATCCGGTGATAGAGATACTTGGATTGAGATAGAAAAAAGTGCCGGTGAGTTTTCAACTTTTGATGAAGGTCTCAGCGCTTGGAAAAGATATTATTCCGGCAAAGAAAATGAACTGAAAAAAAGAATGGTGTTTGTTGTAACCGAAACAGGAGAAAAAGTGGCAACGGCAACTGCATTTTATGATGTGAACGGTAAAGACAAAAGCGGTTCGGGCTGGTTGCATTGGGTAGCTGTAAAGAGGGACTATCAAGGCAGAGGACTGTCTAAGCCGCTGATCTCTTATACATTGAAAGTGATGAGGTCATTAGGATATAGGCATGCTAAAATCCCTACTCAAACGACCACATGGCTCGCCGTTAAAATCTATCTGGATTTCGGATTTAGACCCATAGCGGAAAACGCTGTAAACAGTTATTACGGCTGGTGCATTATTAAAACGCTGACCGATCATACAGCGTTGCATGATTTTGAATCTTTAACACAGGAAGAGATTATGAATTAAGGTGGTTATAAATGATAAATTTGACTATCAAAACACTTTTACCTTGTGAACTTCCGTTGCTTACTAAGCAGCTGTTTAAATATATAGATATAGACAATATGATAAAAGAAAATGCAGAGCGTATGAAAAACGGTGAAATCAACATTTTCGGTATGTTTAAAGGAAGTCATCTAATAGGTGAATTGCGCGTGAAATATGAAAGTGAGGATGAACGGGAGGCAATACCCGGCAAACGCGTATATCTTTATGCGTTCCGCATTCTTAAGAAATATCGGGGTAAAGGTTACGGCAAATATCTCTTACAAGAGGTAATCAGCAAACTTTACGCTGAGGGATATTCTGAATTTACCGTGGGTGTTGAGGACGATAATGAAAGAGCAATACATATTTATAAAGATTTCGGGTTTGATAATAGAATTGCAAGAAAATACGAAGAGTATGAGGGATACGGGTACGAATATAATTTGTATTTAAAAACAATGTGATTGCGCATATGATTCATTTAGATTTTACGGGTGTTTTATGTTTCAATTTATCAAAGGTGCAAATCCGAGCGCCGATGTTATACTGAAAGAAGAATATGAGATAGACGGGAACTGGATATATGCCAACATCAGCGCGGAGAAAATCCGAAAAGTGATAGAAAAATTTATTGAAGTTGAAGCTGGCAACGGCTTTTGTCTCTTTATTGAGATACCGGCAAATATTGAGGATGAAAACATTGTCAGTATAAATGATGAGGGATATTATGAAATAGAAAACAGGCATATGGATGTTTTCTATCTCGACAATATCAGCGGCGATTATGTGCTTCGCTTGCTGGACAGATTTTCCGATATACTTGTAAACGACGGCCTTTCTCATTTCGGTGTGCTTTCGCAGAGCGGCAGGGAGATAGGAAAGTATAAATATAATGTTATAAAGGCTTATACAAGAGATGATATGCTGCCGCTCCTGAAAGTGTTTAATTCCTTTGAATTGCCTGAGACGGATGAACTGGTTACGGTATGGGATTATTTTGATCAGGACAGCCCCGGCGAAATCTCCGTTTATGAAAAAGACGGTAAAACGATCTATGATCTTGTTGATCTGTTAAAAACAGTTGGTATGTATAAATATGAGCAAAGAATAGATTCATAAATAAAAGAATTGTTATTGATTTTCAGATTGCATATATATTGATTCTTTGCATAATAAAATAAAAGATGAATTGGATTTGCCGAACCAATACGGCAAAAATTCGGATGCTTAGTAGGATGGTTTGACGGGAATTACTGAAAGACCTGCTGCAATAAAAATAAGGTTTACTCCTAAAACGAAAGCAGCATAAAAAAGGAAGCTGTGTGTTAATTGCATTCATTATCGGCGTGTCCAGAGAAGCCGAAACAGAATTTAATGACATAAACTAACAGTTAATATGGATTAAACAGGTAACTATGAAGAATGTAAATTTAATTTTATAGTCTGCCCCTGATAATGGCGCTGTCTGCGGAAAAGACCATATATGATTTCCTGCGGGATACGGAGAACTCGCCGCAGGCGGTATTGCTGATCGTTTCGCCTGATAAAACAGGTCTGAAAATGCTTAAATAATACAAAGCGGTGCGTGAGGACAGTCCCGCTTCAGCGTGTAGAAAAAGTTATAAAATAAGAAAAGTATGCACCCCTACACGCTGAACAGGGTTCGAGAAATCGAGCTGAATTTCGCATTTGACAA
>UQDP01000025.1 GCA_900539845.1 uncultured Oscillospiraceae bacterium
ACTACTCCGCTGCAACGAACATAGGCGACTACTCCGCTGCAACGAACACAGGCTACCAGTCCGCTGCAACGAACACAGGCTACTACTCCGCTGCAACGAACATAGGCGACTACTCCGCTGCAACGAACACAGGCTACTACTCCGCTGCAACGAACATAGGCGACTACTCCGCTGCAACGAACACAGGCTACCAGTCCGCTGCAACGAACACAGGCAACTACTCCGCTGCAACGAACACAGGCAACTACTCCGCTGCAACGAACACAGGCGACCAGTCCGCTGCAACCAACACAGGCAACTGGTCAGCTGCAACCAACACAGGCAACTGGTCAGCTGCAACCAACACAGGCAACCAGTCAGCTGCAACGAACACAGGCTACTACTCCGCTGCAAGCGTTGAAGGTAAAGACAGCATTGCCATTGCATTTGGTGCCAAGAGCAAAGCAAAAGGCGCTTTAGGCTGTTACATAGTCCTTGCAGAATGGACAGAAAATGATAACGGAGAACGCGAGCTGAAAACCGTGAAATGTCATAAGGTTGACGGAGAGACAATTAAGCCGGATACCTGGTATATGCTTAAAGATAGCAAATTTACGGAGGTGGAATAATGGCAGTCAAGATCAGTGAATTTCAACTTGAAAACGTAAAACGAATCAAAGCCGTCCAGTGTGAGCCCACACAAAACGGGATCACCGTGATCGGCGGCAAAAACAATCAGGGCAAAACCTCCGTGCTGGATTCCATAGCATGGGCGCTCGGCGGGGACAGGTTCAGACCATCCCAGGCGCAGCGGGAAGGTTCAGTCATTCCGCCGTACATAAAGATCAAACTTTCCAACGGCATCATCGTGGAACGCCAGGGCAAGAACAGCAGCCTTAAGGTGATCGACCCGTCCGGTAATAAAGGCGGTCAGCAGCTGCTTAACGAGTTCATAGAGAGTTTTGCTCTGAATTTGCCGAAGTTCATGGAGGCAAATGCGAAAGAAAAAGCGGATATCCTCCTGCGGATCATCGGGGTCGGCGATAAACTCTTTGAACTGGAAAAAGAGGAAAACGAGATCTACAACAGCCGCCATGCGATCGGTCAGATCGCGGCGCAAAAACAAAAATATGCGGATGAGATGGCGCATTATGACGGCGTGCCGGATGATTTGCTCTCTGCATCGGATCTCATTCAGGAACAGCAGGCAATCCTGCTTCGGAATGCCGAGAATAAAAAGAAACGCGAACGTCTTTCCGAACTCCGGGAACAAAAGCAAAGATTGCAGCAGGCGCTGGAAGAATGCGAAAAGGAATTGAAAATCGCCGAATTATCCGCAGCGGAATTAGAGGACAGATCTACTGCTGAACTGGAAGAAAACATTCAAAAGATCGATGAGATCAATGTAAAGATCCGTTCCAATCTGGATAAGGAAAGAGCGGAAGAGGAGGCGCACCGTTATCAGGAGCAGTATAACGAACTCAGCAAAAAACTGGAAAATATCCGCAGCGAAAAGAAAAAACTGTTGGAAAGTGCGGATCTGCCACTGCCGGGTCTCTCCGTAGAGGACGGCGAGATCACCCTGAACGGTATGAAATGGGATAATATGAGCGGCTCAGACCAATTGAAAGCCGCCACTGCGATCATACGCCGCCTGAATCCGAAATGCGGATTCGTGCTGATGGACAAGCTGGAGCAGATGGATCTGGATACGCTCTGTGATTTCGGGCACTGGCTCGAACGGGAAGGGCTGCAGGTGATCGCCACCAGGGTGAGCACTGGAGACGAATGTTCCATCGTGATCGAGGACGGGTATTCTGTACCGGCAGAACCCGCAGCACCTAAATTTACGAAAGGGGTCTTCTAAATGAATATATCAAGCGGAATCATACCGAGCGCGCAGAAGATCGTGGTTTACGGCCCGGAAGGGATCGGTAAATCCACGTTTGCATCCAAGTTCCCAGACCCGGTTTTTTCAGATACGGAGGGCAGCACAAAAAAACTGGACGTAAAGCGCTTTGACGCACCGTCCAGCTGGGAGATGCTTTTGATGCAGGCGCAGTATGTGCGCGATCATAAACCGTGTAAAACATACGTAATTGATACGGCAGACTGGGCGGAACGGCTGTGTATACAATCCGTGTGTGCAAGAGCAAATAAGTCCGGCATAGAGGATTTCGGCTACGGCAAAGGCTATGTGTATCTTCGGGACGAATTCGGAAAATTGCTGAACCTGCTGGAAGAGGTCATCGCCGCAGGGGTGAATGTTGTTTTTACCGCCCATTCTTTTTTGCGCAAATTTGAGCAGCCGGATGAGATGGGCGCTTATGACCGGTATGAAATGAAACTCAGCAAATTTGTTTCACCCATGCTTAAGGAATGGGCGGACGCTGTCTTTTTCGTCAATTACAAAACGTATGTGATCGATGATGGGAACGGCAAGAAGAAAGCGCAGGGCGGTCAGAGGGTCATGTATACCACGCACAATCCGTGCTGGGACGCCAAAAACCGCGACAACCTCCCGGAGGAACTTCCGTTTGATTTTGAACAGATCCGCCACATTCTCCCGGAGACTGGCGCAGTGCAGGCGACTGCACCGCAAAACGCAAAACAACAGGCAATGGATCAGCTGAACGCGATGGAAGACCGTGGCGATTTTGAAGAGGTTGTTGAAAGCCCGAAAGAAAGTACGGAGACGCAGACGCTGCACAGCCGTGATCCGGTCATTCAGCAGTTATACGATCTGATGAACGAAAGCCACGTTTCGGTTGAAGAACTGCAAGCAGTAGTAGCAGACGTGGGTTACTATCCCCGAGGAACACCGATAGAAAATTATGACAGAGACTTTGTTTTAGGCAGTATCATTGCAGACTGGAACGGCGTATTGAAACACATTAAAGAATACAACAGTGTGCCATTTTAAAAGAAAGGAATTAAAATTATGGCAGATTTTGAAAGAGAATTAGACTGGGATGATGAAATATCCAAAGAAAGCGAATTTACGCTTTTGCCTGAGGGCGATTACAAATTTACAGTTGTCGGGTTTAACAGGGGCAGGCACAACGGCAGTGCGAAACTGCCCGCGTGCAACAAAGCAGAACTGGAACTGAAGGTGGATGACGGAAAAGGAAATACGGGCACTATTCTGCATAACCTGTTTTTACATACCAAAACCGAGGGTATGATCAGCGCGTTTCTCATTGCGATCGGGCAGAAAAAACACGGCGAACCGACCAGACCAAACTGGAACGCCATGGTCGGCGCACAGGGGCGCTGCAAGGTCGGCGTCCATGAATGGGTGAACGATAAGGGCGAGACAATGAAAAACAACCAGATCAAAAAGTTTTATGATTACGAAGCGCCGGCAGGGTCCGCGCCGAAATTTCAGGTAGGTAAGTTCTGATGGAGTTAAGACCTTATCAACAGGAGGCAAAAACGGCAGTGTTCCGCGAGTGGGAACAGGGGCATAAAAAAACCCTGCTCGTCTTGCCTACGGGAACCGGCAAAACGATCGTTTTTGCCAAGATCACGGAAGACTGCGTGCGAAACGGCGGGCGGGTGCTGATCCTTGCCCACCGCGGAGAACTTCTGGAACAGGCCGCCGATAAACTGGAAAAAGCAACCGGGCTGAAAAGTGCCGTGGAAAAAGCGGAGCAGAGCAGCCTTAACTCATGGTACCGCGTTACGGTCGGATCTGTGCAGTCCCTCATGCGGGAAAAACGGCTTGCGCAGTTTTCACCGGATCATTTTACCACAATCATCATTGACGAAGCGCATCACTGTATTTCAGACAGTTATCAGCGTGTGCTGGAACATTTTGATTCTGCCGATGTGCTCGGTGTTACAGCCACCCCGGACAGGGGCGACATGAAAAATTTAGGCCAGTATTTTGAAAGTCTGGCTTATGAATATACGCTGCCTGCGGCGATCCGGGACGGGTATTTATCCCCGATCAAGGCGCTGACCGTTCCGCTTACGCTGGATCTGTCCGCTGTCTCTGTGCAAGCAGGAGATTTTAAAGCGTCCGAGATTGGAACGGCGCTTGATCCTTATCTGGAGCAGATCGCCGCTGAAATGGAAAAGTACTGCAAAGAAAGAAAAACCGTTGTGTTTCTGCCACTGGTCAAAACCAGTCAGAAATTCAGAGATATACTGCTTTCACATGGCTTTTTTGCGGCGGAGGTAAACGGAAACAGTGAAGACCGCACGGAGATCCTGAAAGATTTTGAAAACGGCAAATACAACGTGCTGTGCAATTCTATGCTGTTAACAGAAGGCTGGGACTGCCCGGATGTAGACTGCGTCGTGGTGTTGAGACCCACAAAAGTACGCAGTCTGTACTGCCAGATGGTCGGGCGCGGCACACGGCTTGCACCCGGAAAGGATCATTTGCTGTTACTTGATTTTTTATGGCATACGGAGCGGCACGAATTGTGCCACCCGGCAAACCTGATCTGTGAGAACGCGGAAACGGCAAAACAAATGACAGAGGATCTTTGTGCAAACGCAGGCTGCCCGGCAGACATAGAAGAAGCCGCCAAAGCCGCCGAAAGCGAAGTGGTGGCGCAGCGGGAAGAGGCGCTTGCAAAGCAGCTTTCGGAAATGAGAAAACGTAAACGCAAACTGGTGGATCCGCTGCAGTTTGAAATGTCCATACAGGCGGAGGACCTTTCCGGTTATGTGCCGTCCTTTGGTTGGGAAATGGCGCCGGCGTCATCCAAGCAGATCTCAGCGCTTGAAAAGTTCGGCATATTCCCGGATGAGATCGACAACGCCGGAAAGGCAAGTATGCTGCTGGACAGGCTTGCGAAACGCCGGGAAGAAGGGCTCACAACACCGAAACAGATCCGCTTTCTGGAAAGCCGGGGATTTCAGCACGTGGGCACATGGCAGTTTGAGACTGCAAGAAAACTGATAGACAGGATCGCTGCCAACGGCTGGCGGATTCCGCATAACATAGATCCTGCAACATACGGAGACGATTATGGAACATAATCTGGATTTAACGCAACTGCTTGATTACATTGATCCGTCCGCTCTTGACTATCAGGAATGGGCAAACGTGGGTATGGCGCTAAAGGAAGAGGGCTATGCCTGCGTTGTCTGGGAGGACTGGAGCCGGAGAGACCGCGCCCGCTACCACGAGGGCGAATGCGAAAAAAAGTGGCGCACATTCGGCAATTACAGCGGCGCAAGGGTAACAGGCGGCACAATCTATCAAATGGCAAAAGAAAACGGCTGGCTGCCCCATACGGAAGACCGTGAACTCGACTGGGATGATCAGATCAGCGGGGATCATGACTATGTGATCGTAGACAAGGCGTACATAGAGAGCAGGGAGATCGGCGAACCGGAGCACTTTGAGCCGGTAAGCGAGATCACAACCTATCTTGAAACGCTGTTTTCGCCGGATGAAAACGTGGGCTATGTTACAGAGAGCTGGCAGAATGAAAAAGGCAAATGGCTGCCCACAAAGGGGAGTTATGACCGCACTGCCGGAGAACTGATCCGGCAGTTAAACAAATGTAAGGGCGATATCGGCAGCGTTCTTGGCGATTACAACCCGGAGGCGGGCGCATGGATCCGGTTTAACCCGCTGGACGGCAAAGGTGTTAAAAACGAGAACGTAACAGAATACAGATATGCTCTTGTGGAATCGGATAATATGGATCTGGAAAGGCAGAATGCGATCCTGCACGAACTGGAACTGCCGATCGCGATATTAGTCTATTCCGGCAAGAAATCCATTCACGCCATTGTAAAGGTTGACGCGCCGGATTTCAAAGAATATCAAAAACGGGTGGATTACCTGTATAACATATGCCTGAAGAACGGCATGAGCATTGACCGGCAGAACAAGAATCCGTCCAGACTAAGCCGCCTTCCGGGCGTGATGCGAAACGGCCGCAAGCAGTTTATCATTGATAAAGAGATCGGCAAATCAAATTGGGAAGAATGGGTGGAATGGATCGAGGCGGCAAACGATGATCTGCCGGAGCCGGAGAGCATGGCTGCGGTATGGGATCACCTGCCGGAGCTCTCCCCGCCGCTGATCGGAAACGTATTAAGACAGGGGCACAAAATGCTGCTGGCAGGTCCTTCAAAAGCCGGCAAAAGTTATGCGCTCATAGAACTCTGCATCAGCATTGCCGAGGGTAAGGAATGGTTTGGATTTCCCTGCGCTCAAGGCAGAGTGATGTATGTGAATCTGGAACTGGACAGAGCCTCCTGCCTGCACCGCTTTAAGGACGTTTATACAGCGCTGCATATGCAGCCAAAAGCCCTTGAAAATATTGATATCTGGAACCTGCGCGGCAACTCGGTACCCATGGATAAACTGGCGCCGAAACTGATACGCAGGGCGTCCAAAAAGGATTATATCGCGATCGTGATCGATCCCATTTACAAGATCATAACCGGCGATGAAAACTCAGCAGATCAAATGTCCTATTTCTGCAACCAGTTTGACAAGGTGTGCACGGAGCTCGGCTGCGCCGTGATCTACTGCCACCACCATTCGAAGGGCGCGCAGGGCGGCAAGCGTTCTATGGATCGTGCGTCCGGTTCCGGCGTATTTGCCAGAGATCCGGATGCGCTGCTGGATCTGATCGAACTGGAGGTGCCGGAAGAAGTGAGCAGGCAGCAGACAGAACGCGCGGTCTGCAACGTATGCCGCAAGTGGCTTGTACGTTTTAATATCGATCTGAAAGAATACAGTCAGGATGATCTGCTCGTTACGGACAGAATCGTGGATATATGCCGCGACAGGCTACCGGAGACGACGCTGGACAGGCTGCGGGAAGAAATATATCAGGTCAGGCAGAAATACAAAGCGCGCACGGCATGGCGCATAGAGGGCACGCTCCGCGAGTTCCCGCGATTTGATCCGCTCAACCTTTGGTTCGATTATCCCGTTCATGTTGCCGACGCAGACGGCGTCCTCAAAGATATTTCTACCGAGGAAAAGCCCCCGTGGCAGAAAGCGGTAGATAAACGAAAAAATAATGCTGAAAAAAACAAAAAGAGTAAGCGAGTAAAATTTGAAAATGCAGTTAATTTCTGCGGCATGGATAAAGCGCCTACTCTACAGGAATTAGCCGAATATTTATCGGTTGAGGTTCGTACTGTTCGCAATTATGTTAAAGAATACGGCTATTATATTGATAAGAATGACGGCACTGTAAAGAAAAGTGAAAATTGAAAATAACATGTTTATTTCACTTTTTTATTTTAGTGAAAATAACATAATTTTATGTTTCATTCCGTGACGGAAAATAACACGAATTTATGTTTCATTCCGTGACGGAAAATAACACTACATACTACGTATGTAAAAAGTGTTCCGTTCACACGTCACGCAATGGACGGTAGGGGAACTGCCTAAGTGGCGCAGTTCCCCCCTACCATTGCATAACGTGACTAAAGCAAATTTCAAGAATCAAAAATGTACTTTAGCGAGGTAAAGCGAAATGAATACACAATTTTTTATCCCGATGATCCCGCCAACGGTTACAGCGCAGGAACACCGTGTGGGAATCAGCAAATCGGGCAAGCCGTATTTTTATGACAGCGCGGAGATCAAAGCGGCAAAGGTAAAGTTCAGGGATCATCTGGCGGCGTATGTTCCAAAGCAGCAGTACACCGGTCCAGTGCGTTTAATGGTCAAATGGCTTTTCCCGATCACCGGCAATCACCGGGACGGCGAGTACAAGACCTCCAAGCCGGATACGGATAATCTCCAGAAGATTCTGAAAGATCTGCTGACGGCGCTGCACTTCTGGAAAGATGATGCGCTTGTGGTATCCGAGATCGCAGAAAAGTTCTATGCTGAAAAGCCCGGGCTCTTCATCTGCATACAGGATCTTTGATATGGAACTTTCAGAAGTAAAGCGAAATCTGAACCAAAAGGTAATTTACCACAGTCGGGATTTCGGCGACCGAGAAATGATCTTTACCGCCTGTATCCTTCGCAAAGACAGGAAAAACCGTTTTTTCTACCAGGCAGAGATCCAGGATCTTAAGGCGAAACAAAGCATAACAATATGCAGCCTTGACAGGATATCTGCTACATGAGATTAAATTTACACAAAAAGGAAGAATCAAGATATGAATGATTATGAAAATTTTAAACCCAGGTGTACTATGGATGAAGTAAAAAAAATTAAAGGAGAGATTCCTTATGGTTCGCTGTGTGCAGTTTATGATTGTTATAAAGAAGTCTGTGAAAATAAACTGCTTGAGCCGGATTTTAACGGAATTTGCGCGGTCTTTGCTTTGGGCTTTTTAAGCGGGTTCAGAGCATGTAAAGAACGGCGCAAAAAGCATTCTGATAGGCATTGACTATTTCAAAATTTGAATTTATATTTCTAAGGTGAGTTTTGTATGACTTTTGCAGAGTTAGATTCATATAAAGACAAAGTGAAACAGCTGGAAATTATCCGCGAGGAACTTAAAGCAGAATACCTGAAAGGCATAGATTCGTCTCAGATATCTGTGCAGACGGGGACGGTGGGAGATCCTACGGCTCTTTTTGCTTTGCGCTCTATGGAGCTTGAAAGACAACTTTCCGCCGAATTCAACAGGCTTGTTGCTGAAATTGAAGAGATCCAGCGCTACATATTCAGTATTCAGGACGAAACTGTTAAAACCATAGCCGAATTAAAATTTATTAAAGGCATGACTTATGAAGAAATCGGCGAAAAGATGAACTATCATTATTCAACCTGCATCAAGAAGTTAAATACTTATCTTTCACAACATTCACAAAAATCACAATAGATCTGTGGTATGATTAAAATAGCAAATCAGAGCAGAGCAAGCCTGCCGTTTGGATGGGCTTGCTTTTTTATGGGGAGGTGAGCCTTATGAACTTAACAACTAAACAGGAAAAGTTTGTCAGAGGTCTTGTAAGCGGACTTAGTCAGCGTAAGGCTTACCGCGCCGCGTATCCGAGCTCTGAAAAGTGGAAAGATGAATCTGTTGACAATAAGGCTTGTAACCTGCTTAAAGCAGCCAAGGTTAAGGCGAGGTACGAAGAACTAAGAGAAAAAGCAGAAAACGCCGCGATCATGACACGTGCGCAGCGTATGATAACGCTGTCTGATATTGCGCAGTTCAGTAAAAAAGACGATTCACGGATCAAGGCGATCGATACGCTTAACAAGATGGACGGCATATATACCAACAAGATCGAACTTTCAAAGCCTGTTGACGAAACCGTAAAAGAAATGACCGAATACCTGAACGGGCGAATTGAAAATGACAACCAGACAAAAACAAATACTTGACCTGCTCTATGATCAGCCTGTTCTTATAGGCCATTGGGTGGGATTTAAAGACCTTACCGCTCTGCATAACGAGTGGTTGAGGTCTTTTCTTTATTCAAAAGAAGACCAGACGAAACAGGCGCACAGAGGCTCTTATAAAACAACGGACGTTTCTTTATTTATGGCGCTGCATATCTTGGTAGCGCCTTATAAGAACGTCCTGTTTTTCCGTAAAACAGATAATGATGTTATCGAGGTTATCAAACAGGCCAAACAGATTCTTGCAACAGGCTGCGTGCATGAGATCGCGCATGAACTTTACGGTGTCGAACTCAAACTTGTTAAAGAAAACGCCACAGAGATCGACACAAACCTTGTAACAGGCGTGCGCGGCGCGTCACAAATCGTGGGCATGGGCACAACCGGCAGCGTTACGGGTAAACACGCCGATATTATCGTTACAGATGATATCGTGAACCTGAAAGACAGGATCAGCCGTGCCGAACGAGAGCGCATTAAGGTGTTTTATCAGGAACTGCAAAACGTATGTAACCGCGGCGGTCGTTTTATCAATCTTGGCACGCCCTGGCATAAGGATGACGCGTTCACGCTGATGCCGAACATTGAAAAATACGACTGCTACTCAACCGGGCTTATAACGCCTGAAAAACTCAGGGAACTGCGCAGCAGCATGAGCCCGAGCCTTTTTGCCGCCAACTATGAACTGAAGCATATAGCGGATCAAAACGCTATGTTTACCGAGCCTAAGTTCACGGATCAGGTTGAACTGCTGTATAACGGCATTTCGCACATAGACGCGGCTTACGGCGGTGAGGACTATACAGCTTATACGGCGTTTAAGGAGCAGGCGGACGGCTCGTTAGCCGGATTCGGTAAATTATGGCAAAAACATATAGATGAATGTCTTGAAGAGATAGCCGGCTATCAGAAAAAATACAGACTTGGCACGATCCACTGTGAAAGAAATGCCGATAAAGGCTATCTTGCCAAGGAACTCCGCTCAAACGGCCTGCCCTGCGATTCCTACGCGGAAAAGATGAACAAATTTATCAAAATATCAACGTATTTAAAAGCAAACTGGAGCAGGATCTACTGGATTAACGATACAGATCCGGAGTACCTTGCGCAGATCCTGGACTACACGGAGCAGGCGGCTCATGATGACGCGCCGGACAGCGCAGCCAGCCTGATGCGCATTCTTTCAAAGCCGGCGGGCGGTATCCATTTGTTTAAGGAGGGAATTTGATGGTTGAATACAATGTCTTCAGAATGAGCGCTGAAGAGGAACTCTCAAAAGAGGATCTGTATTCGTTTATTATGGCGAATATCCATATTTCAACACACAGATACATGGATTTAAAAAACGCGTATTGCAACCGGTATGAAATCTTTCGTTTACCGAAAAAGCCAAAATATAAGCCGGACAACCGACTTTCCGTCAACTTCGCAAAATACATAACAGACACGTTCAACGGCTTTTTTATCGGCATCCCGGTCAAAACGCAGTGTGATGACAGCCGCGTTGCCGAATATGCGGCGCTGCTTGACACGTTTAACAATCAGGACGATAAGAACGCCGAGCTTTCCAAACTGTGCTCGATCTACGGAAGAGCGTATGAGCTTTATTATGTCAACGGCGAGAATATGATCTGCATATCGTATCTGCCGCCCACACAGGCGTTTATGATCTATGATGACAGTGTGAATACGAATCCGAAATACTTTGTCCGTTATTATTTTGACGCGGATAAGAATTTGCACGGCAGCATTTCAGACAGCAGCCGCGTTTGGTATTTCTATGTTACCGGAGGAACCGTTCGTTTTGAAGACGAAGAGGGCGAGCTGCACGGCTTTGACGGCGTTCCGGCAGTGGAGTTTTACGAAAATGAGGAGCGTATCGGGCTCTATGAGGGCGCGCTCTCCATGATGAATGAATACAACAAAGCGCTTTCGGAAAAGGCGAACGACATTGATTATTTCGCCGATGCCTATATGAAAGTGATTGGACCGGATATGAACAGCAGCGATGTGGCAAATATCAGGGATAACCGGGTGATCAATATCCCGGCGCAGGACGGTGTGAACGGGGACGCGGATTTTCTGGCAAAGCCAAACGCAGATACCTCACAGGAAAACCTTTTAAACCGTTTGGAACGGCAGATCTTTGTTACTTGTATGGTGGCAAATATCAATGATGAGAATTTTGACGCCGCCTCCGGGCTTGCTATGCGTTACAGGCTTACGATCATGAGCGATCTTGCGAAAACAAAACAGCGCAAGTTTACGGCGGGTTTCAATAAACGCTACAGGCTAATCTTTTCCAATCCGGTCAGTAAAATGGCAAAAGACGACTGGATGAAACTGCGCTTTCAGTTCACTTTGAATTATCCTGTCAACCTCACTGAGGAGGCGGACGTAGCGTCAAAACTGAAAGGCATAACCAGTGATGAGACCTTGCTCAGTGTGCTATCTATCGTGGATGATGTAAAAGCGGAAATCGAGCGCAAGCAGAAAGAAAACGATATGACCGCCTATCAGACGGATTATGAAACGGCAAGGACAACATTAAACAATGAGTAGTTACTGGCAGAGACGGCAGGATCAACTTGATTCTTCGCTCGAAAAGGATGAGGCGGCGCTCAAAAAACGGCTTTTAAAGGCTTACGAGCGCGAGGCGGCAAAACTGGATAAAGAGATCGCCGCTTATTATCAAAAATACGGCAGGGATAACGTCATAGAATACGCCCGCCTGTTTGAGCAGTTGAGCGCAGACGATATAAAACTGCTCGTTGAGCGTATGGATGATTTTGCAAAGAAATATCCGCAGTATGCCGATCTGATGCCGGTTCGGGAAAGCGTATATAAACTGAACCGACTGGAGGGCTTAAAGGAAAGCGTGCTGCTGCATCAGTATGAGATCGGCGCCATAACGAACGCGCAGCTGCAAGAGCACCTGAGCAAACTGTACTTCACAAACAGCAAGGCGGCGGCAAAAGCGGTAGGACTAACCGAAAATGAAAGCATCATCAAAAACTTTGTCAATACGGCTTGGACAGGCAGTAAAGACTATTCACAGCGCATCTGGCAGAACGCCGATAAACTTGCGGAATACCTGAACAATGATATTTCACAGGGATTTGCCCGCGGAGACAGTTATGAACGGCTTACGCAGCAGGTCAGGAGCAGGTTTATCAATGTCTCCAAAAACGACGCTTACCGGCTCATATACACCGAGGGCACCTATGTGATGAATGAGGCGCAGGCAAGGATATTTGAACAGGACTTCGAGAAATACGAATATCTCACAGCCGGAGACGGTAAGGTCTGTTCCGTGTGCTCCGCCCTAAGTGGTAGGCGGTTCAGGTTCAGCCAAAGGCAGCAGGGCGCGAACTTCCCACCCATGCACCCGTGGTGCCGATGCCATTTCAACCCGGTTGTGGATGACTGGAATCAATGGCTCGATGAATATGAGCAGAGGCATAGTGAAGACGGCAAAAAAATATTGAATAAGTTTTCAGATAGTAGTACAATAAATACAGGCAGTACACCAAGTGGATTTGCTCCGCCTAAATCGTGGAAAATAAAATCGGGCAATTCTGATATAATCAACGATTTGAAAAACTGCAATCCGCATTTTAATGAAGGTAAAGCATATCAGATAAATTGCCAAAAATGTGTACCAACTTATGAAATGCGCAGGCGCGGATATGATGTAGAAGCGTTTCCTACATATAGTAACGCGGATATAGTAAAAAACCGCTGGGATAAAGTTTTTAAGAACGCACAAATTGAGCAAACAAAAGGTGATCCGAAAGCGGAAATTACAAAAGCGTTGCTTGATTATGGCGATGGCGCCAGAATGCAGGTATATGTTGAATGGGGCACTGGAGCTACTCACACATTTTTGGCTGAAAATTCAGGTGGACATATATATTTTCTTGATCCGCAAACATTTGGAAACGCGGAAAATTATTTTGATTCTGCTCTGATAGATGTTGACAAAACTTTGTATTTTAGAATAGACAATCTGGAGCCGACCGATTTGATCAAGCAATGTTGTAAAGGAAAGGAATGATATTTGTATGATAAGTTATAAAGAGGCAGAAAAGAAAGCATGTGAATTTAATAAAGGCTTTGATGTTATCTCCACGCATGAGGATGAAGAATATTATATATTCGCGTTTGGAATAAAAGGAGAAAGACCGTTTCCGGGGATGGAACTGGTCAGAATTAATAAAAATACTGGTGAGCTGAACACATATAACCCTACTTATGAAATACAAATGAAAGCCCCGAAAATTACAGAGGATTTTTTTGACAAATAAGTTTAAGCACCATGCAAAAGCACGGTGCTTTTACTATGCCTTTTTTTGAGGTTTAGCGATGATAAAAGTAACAATGGAACAAGGGAAAATAACGGCAAGCGGGCACGCAGGTTATGCGCCGAAAGGGCAGGACATTGTGTGCGCCGCTTTTTCTGTGCTTTCCTTAACGCTGGAGATCGCCGTTGAGAGACTTACTGAGGATGATATTCGAATCAGCCTTGAAAACGGCGAAATGGCAGCACAGTGGAAGCAGGTAAGCCCTGAGGGGCTGCTGCTGATCAAAGCTTATATTGAGGGAGTTAAGGCGCTTGCCGAGAACTACCCCGAATATATAACCGTGCAGGCTCGGAACACGTAAAAAGCTGAGGGTGAGCAGGCGTGGAGCTCGTTAAAAGCTACGGAAATAACAGTCAAGCATTGCGACTTAAAACTATGGAGGTATTATGAATCGTTACACATTGCAGTTATTCGCCGATGAAAGTGTGTCGCCGCAGGGAGCGGCGGATAACGAACCAAAACAGCCCACAGATCCGAAGGCGCAGACGAAACCTGACGGAACGCAGGAAAGTAATGGAGAAAAAGCGGGAGAAGCGCAGGAAAAGCTCTACACCAACGCGGATGTGGACCGGCTTATAAGCCGCAAGTTTGCGGAATGGCAGGCGAAAAAGGACAGAGAGATCAGTGAAGCACAGAAGCTTGCCGAAATGAATGAACAGCAGAAAGCCGAGTACAAGCTTGATAAGCTGCAGAAAGAGCTTGAGGAGTACAAAAGCCGCGAGACGCTTGCTGAAATGGCAAAAACGGCGCGCGCAATCCTTTCCGAACAAAACATCAACGTACCCGATACGCTCGTTTCAGCGCTTGTTACAGAGGATGCGGATACGACTTCCGCCAATGTCAAGGCTTTTGCAAAGGCATTTCAGTCTGCCGTTTCGCAGGCGGTCGAAAACAAGATCGCGCATAAAGAGCCTAAAACAGGCGGCGCGAAAACGGTTACAAAAAACGATATTATGGCAATCAAGGACACTGCCGCGAGGCAGAAAGCCATTGCCGAAAACATTGAATTATTCGGAGGTTAATAATGATAAAATATGATTTGCAGTTATTTGCCGCGCAGGACGGCGTAATAACAAGTACCGACATAAACGTGCAGGCGAGGGAGATAGACTTTGTCACTTCGTTTACACGCAATATTCAGCAGCTGCTGGATATTCTCGGCATTTCAAGACCGATTGAAAAAGCAAACGGAACGATGCTTTACAGAAACACGGTTACCGGCACGCTTAAAGACGGCGATGTCGGTGAGGGAGAGAAAGTGCCTTTTTCAAATTTCAAGGTCAAGGCAGATCCTGTCGGTCCTGTGGCAATCAAGAAGTATGCCAAAGCCGTAACACTTGAAAGCATTGCCGAGCACGGCTATGAAAGAGCGGTAACGCTTGCGGATGAGGAATTCAAGATACAGCTTCAGAATGTCGTTCTCAATGACTTTTACAGCTTTCTTCTGACAGGTACGCTTACTTCCACTGAAAAGGATCTTCAGATGGCGATGTCTATGGCGGCAGGTCGTGTGCGCCATAAGTTTCAGAAAATGGGGAGACAAGTTACCGGGGTAGCGGAATTTGTAAATACGCTTGATGTTTATCGCTATATCGGCGGCGCAAACATCACAGTTCAGACCGCTTTCGGTATGAATTACGTAAAAGACTTTCTGGGAATCGATTACCTGTTCTTCAGTTCCGAGATTCCGCAGGGAACAGTTGCCGCAACACCGCTTAATAACATCATTCCGTATTATGTGAACCCTGCAAATTCAGAGTTCGCTAAAGCCGGTCTGGTGTATACGGTAGATCCTACCCTGCCTATGCTCGGCTTCCATACGAAGGGCGACTACGGCTACGTTCAGTCAGAAAGCTATGCGCTGATGGGTATCAAGCTTTTTGCCGAGTATATTGACGCTGTTTCGGTGGTTACCGTAGATGATACACCCACACTCGGCACCCTTACAGTCAACTCTGCTGAAGGTACGGCGAGCGGTTCTACCAAGATAACCGTTTCACCTGAAAAGGAAAAAGCATCAAATGTTTATAAATATAAGCTCGGAACAGGCGAGACTGCTGTGACCTACGGTCAGAATGTAAAGAGCTGGAGTGCGTGGGACGGTGAATCCGATATAACTGCGTCTTCAGGTCAGACGATCACGGTCGTTGAAGCGGACGGCTCTTATCAGGCGCAGGCGGCAGGCAGCAAGGCTGTAACTGTCAAGGCGTAATGAAAGGAGGGCGGCTTTATGATATTTGAATCGGTAAAAAAGCTGATAAATGAGGAGGACAGCACCGTAAGCGATGAGCGGATATACCTTTGGTGCGGCATCATTGAAAGCCGCCTAAATCTGAGGCTCGGAACGGACAGTCTGCCGCAGGAGTTTATCCACATAGCCATTGACGCCTGTATTAAACTGTTCCGCCGTTATTCCTATGAAGGTATATCCACTGAAAATGACGGCGGACTCTCCGTATCCTTTGTTGAGGATATATTGAATGAGTACACAAAGGAAATCAGCGCCTATAAGTTTGAAAAAGGCACAGGCGGCGGGACGGTGAAATTCTTATGAGATGGAAGCCGGCTAAGCTGTTTGTAAACGAGAAGACGGGAACGGACGAGCTTGGTAATCCGCTGTCTGAACCAAAAGAGATTGCAGAGATACCGGCTCGCTTTACGCCTTATGTGCTCAAGGAGCAGGCTCTTGACGGCAGAGAGATCACAGTGCGGACAAGAAATATTTTATTGCGCCGCACGCTTTCTGCCGTGCCGGATTTCGCCTTTTTGGAGTTTGAGGGTAAAACATATCGCAAAACCGAATTGCAGACTTTAGGGCGTTTTACACTGCTTGTGTTGGAGGGGTCAAAATGAGTCAGGGCTATATTTTAGGCTATAAGGAATTAATGAGCACGCTCAAAGGACTGAACAGCATACGATTTGACGCCATTGTTAAAAAGCAGGCTACGCAGATGTATCAGCGAGCCGCCAAGCACGGCGCAGGCGCAGGCGGAACGCCTTACGACACCGGCGAACTTATGGAGAGCCGTTATCAGAAAAAAGACGAATTCGGCTACACAAAAGAATATGCGCCGCATGTTGAATACGGTCACCGTACAAGGGGCGGAGGCGGCTTTGTGTCGGGTCAGTATTTTCTGCGCAGCAATGTGCAGGCGCAGGCGCCGATCTTTAAAGAAGACCTTGAAAAGGAGATTGCGAGGGCTATGAATGCTTAAAAAACTTTCGTTTGTGGATTTGATTGCAGCGGTCATTGCACTGCTGAAAAAGAACACCGATGTAAGCGTTTTTGATTTTGTGCCGAAAAACGAGCCTTCACCGCTCATTTATGTTGAGGCTGCCGGCAAAGAACCAAACGATACGAAAGCAATGTTTTGCGAGGTTTACAGAGTCAATATTCACGCCGTGGCAGAGCCTTACAAGGGCAATACAGCCATTTATAAGTTAATCAATCAGATAGAAGAAGCCCTCACGGAAGATATAACGCTTCACGAGGGCTTTGACCTTATATATCAGCTTTCAGACGGAGTGGAGGCTATATATGAGGAAACCGAGACCAAAGAAAAACATGCCGTTTTGCCGGTCCGTTTTAAGGTAGCATACGGCTATAAAACCAAGTAAAGGAGACTTGACATGAAAAAGTTTGACATACAGATCTTTGCCGAGCCTTATGACGGTTTGACAGCTCCTGTTGTGCAGGCGCTTGCCGGAAAGGACCTTATCCTTTCCGTATGGGATTCCACAGGCGAAACGCTGCTTGCGATTAAAGGGCAGCAGGGGCTCACTATTAACCGCTCGGCGGATTCCATAGAGATAACATCTAAGGACACCGAAGGCGATTGGAAATCCAAGATCGCCGGAATGAAAGAGTGGAGCATTGACACGGACGGTCTTTATTACACGAGTGATACATCACACACATCCCTTTCAACAGCGTTTGAGAACGGAGACCCGGTATGTATCAAGGTAGTGAACAAAAAGCTGAAAAAAGGAATGTTTGCCGGATTTTCCGTTATAACCGATTATTCGCTTGAAGCGCCGCACGATGATGCTGTTACATTCAGCATGACGCTTGAGGGTCAGGGCAAGCTGGTTGATCTCACTGCCAACCCACTTGATTCGGATACGATGCCGCAGGGCATAGCTGCCGCGGAAACAGCTTCGGTAAACACTGTTTCCGCCAAGACCTCAGCACAGGGAGGTAATGATAAATGATTGAATACGACGGAAAAAAATTTGAATTAAAATTTAATTTAGGCAGAGTGGAGATGATCGAGCAGCAGACGGAGATGCCGACGCTCGTTCAAATGCGGCGAACCGACGGCATGCTCGGTATCCATGAGCTTAAGATCTATTTTGCCTACGGACTCAAGGAAGAAAACGCAGATGTGTTTTATCCGATAAAAAAGGGACTTGAAATGTGTGAAAAGCTCATAGAAACAAAAGGTTATACGTATGTTGTGGGGTTGGTGCTTGAAAACCTTGAAAGGGACTGCCCTTTTTTCTTCCAAGACGCCTGATCGAATTTGAATATCTAACCAGTTCCGAGCCGGATGAAGAATATGTGAAAGAAGCGAAGCCATACCGAAATGATATGGACTTCGCTTTTTTTGCGGTTAATTTCGGTTATTCAAGGGCTGATTACAATGCGCTCACGCCAAAAGATAAGGCGTTCATCATGAAAGCTTATGAGGATCATATCGTTTCTCAAAGCTACCGTATTTACAACGCAGTTTATACGGCTTTTTATAACGTGAACAGACCGAAAAGAAAGCGCGCCTTGAAACTGTTTAAAAAAAAGTGCAGTGCTAAAGTCGATAAGGCAACTCAGCAGGAAAATTTAGAAACCGTTATGGAATCGCAGAAAAATGACGGTGACTGGGTCGCGCGGCTTTATAAAGAAAACGGTTTTATTATTCCGACGGAGGTGAACAAGAGTGGCTGACCAAACTCTAAAGGTGAAAATTACAGGGGATTCAAGTAATTTTCAAAAAGCAATATCTGTTGCTCAAAATGCCGTAACAAATTTTGAAAGCAAGGTTGGCGGTATAGGTAAAGCGGTTTCAAGTGTAGGGAGCAAGCTGACAAAGTATATTACTACGCCGGCTGTGACCGCAACCTCAGCGCTTGTTGGTCTTACTCTTGTTAAGGGTTTTAACCGTCTTCAGGGTATAGATGAGGCGAGAGCAAAGCTGAAAGGTTTAGGACACGATGCTGAGAGCGTTGAAGAGATAATGAATTCGGCTCTGGCTTCAGTTAAGGGAACTTCTTACGGACTGGATGAAGCTGCCACAACAGCGGCAAGTGCCGTAGCGGCAGGTATCAAGCCTGGAAAGGAATTGGAACGATATCTGACCTTAACGGCAGACGCCGCCGCAATAGCCGGTTCTTCCATGTCCGATATGGGTTCAATCTTCAATAAGGTTCAGACATCACAGAGAGCTTACACTGAAGAATTAAATCAGCTTGCAGATAGAGGCGTACCGATTTATCAATGGATTGCCGACGAAGCAGGTGTTACTGCCGATGCAGTCAAGGAGTTGGCAAGCGACGGAGAAATTTCTTCAGAATTGTTTTTGAAAGCAGTTGAAAAGAACATCGGTGGTGCCGCCAAAATCATGGGAGAATCTTCCTTTACCGCTGCGGTTGCCAATATAGGCGCGTCCATTTCAAGAATCGGAGCAAATTTTCTTGACGCAGGAGAACAAGGCGGCGGATTTTTTTCACAGGTCAAGCCGCTGCTTGCGGAACTTAATGAAGATCTCGGCACAGTAGAGGATAAGGCTGCGGAACTGGGCGAAAAATTCGGCTCGGCATTCACAAGTGCTGTAAACAAGATCAAAGAGCTTAAATCGAATTTTGAAGCGTTACCACCGGCTGTGCAGAAAGCAAGTGCTGTTGGAGCAATCTTCGCAGTCGGTTTAGGTCCGGGTCTTGAAGTTGCGGGAAAGGGAATGGAAACGATCAGCACTGTCAGCGGAGGTGTAGGAAAAGCTTTTGCAGGCGTAAAAAACAGTGTCAGCGGCATACCGTCAGTTTTTCAGAAAATGGGAAAAGGCTTGGGTGATATTGCCGCCGATTTTAAAAATCTCGGAGGCGGATTATTGCAGCCTTTTACGACCCTTGCAAAAGCACCATTGTTTGAGCCTATAACAAGTAAAGTTACCGCATTTTTTTCAGGAATAAAAAGCTTTCCCGGTAAATTGGGAAAGTCGATTATATCACCGATTTCAAAAGGCTTTAACACACTTGTGGGTAATATCGGTACGAAATTTCCGGCTCTTGCCGGAATTATAGGCGCTTTTGAAACGAACACAAAGGGTATGTTTGGCAAAATCGGCGGCAGTTTATCTTCACTGCTTGGTAAAGTGGGTTCTTTTGCTTCTTCATTCGGTCCGACATTTGCTAAAGGAATGAGTATTGCAACAGGCATAGGCGTCCTTGTTGCAGGCATGGGGCTTCTTCAGCAGAATTTTGGAACGCAGATAGATGGTTTCCTTTTGCAGGTTCAGCAAAAAGGACCTGAGCTTATAACGAATTTTTGTAATGGTATAGTAACTGCTTTACCTGAGCTTATGACGCAGGGAAGCACGCTTATCACAACGCTTTTAAATACCATAACAGCGCTTTTGCCGTCAATTATCAGTGGTGGTATGAGCATTATTTCTGCCCTTGTGATAGGTCTCGCTCAGAATTTGCCTACGCTTATTCCTGCTGCGCTGGATATGATCATAACACTTGTAACAGGATTGCTCAACAATCTGCCGCAGCTAATAGATTCAGGTTTACAATTGCTTGTCGGAATCGTTGAAGGTATAGTGAATTCCTTACCTTTACTTGTTGCGGCAATACCAGATATTATTTCGAGTATCGTTATTACAATTGGGCAAAACTTACCTACTATTCTTCAAACAGGTATTAAACTGCTAATTATGATCATCAACGGTATTCTTCAGGCAATTCCCGATCTTATTGCAGCTCTTCCGCAGATCATCAGTACAATTCAGGATGCTTTTGCCGATACTGACTGGCTTCAGATAGGTAAAGATCTGCTTAACAGTATAATTGATGGTATCAAATCGGTGTTGAGTAATCTGTGGAATACGATTACGGACATAGCATCTGGAATCGCTGAAAGACTTGGCTTTAATGTTTCTGGAAAAGCAGAATCTACAGGCAGCAGTATACCTCAAAACGCGCACGGAACTGATTACTGGTCGGGCGGTCTTACATATATGAATGAGGGAGGCAGGGGCGAGCTCGTTTCATTGCCGAGCGGCTCTCAGATCATTCCTCATGACATATCTGTTAAATATGCGAAAGAAGTAGCACGATCAAACACGGCAAGCGGATATATGGATATAAGCGGTATCGGTGATTACATTGTCGCTGCCGTGGTTGACGCATCACGTCTGTATGCAGAGAAGATTGAAAAGGGCATCTCGGGTATGCGAATGACAGCCAAAGATCGTGAGGTTGGCAGATTTATAGCTGATCTCGGTTTTGTGAGGAGGTAAAAATGAAATTCAGATACATCAACAGCAGGGGAGAGATACTCGATATGTCTGAATTTCCCTACCTCTTTCAGAGCGGAGATCTTTTGAATTATTCATGGTCTTATGATACGAGCAATAACAGGATCACCAATGTGCGTAGGGAGGCAGGCGAACGAGCGTTTAAGGTCGGGCTCATTCCCGACTGGTCCTTGCCTTATGACGAGAAAAGAGAGGCACTGAAAGAGGCGGCACAGCGGCTTTACAACGTTATAGAATATGATGTTGTGAATAACGCTGACGGCAGGATAGAGACAGATACGGGCTCATATCTGCCTTGCCGTATCACGGCCTCTGAAAAAAGTGATTGGGAAAACCCGACTGCATATATGTTTTATGACCTTACCGCAGTCAGCGCAAAGAACTCGTGGATCACAGAATACAGCAAATCCTTTTATGCATCAACTGCGGCGGAGGAACAGGATGATTTTCTGGATTATCCTTATGATTATGCGTTCGACTATGCGCAGCAGGTAACCGGGCGGGGCTCGCTTGACACGGATCACATTTCCGATTCACTGTTTAAGCTGACGATATTCGGCGCGTGTACAAATCCCCGAATTATGATAGGCGGACATCCATATCAGGTCTATACCAGCTTGGGAGCTGATGAGTACCTTGTTATTGACGCAAGAAAGAACACGGTTATTAAGTACCTTTCAAACGGCACGCAGCAGAGCATATATGATCTCAGAGGTAAAGAACAGAGCGTTTTTGAGCCGATACCGCCCGGTAACGTTTCTGTGAACTGGGACGGCTCTTTCGGATTTGATATAACGCTTTATCTTGAAAGGAGCGAACCGAAATGGAGCTGATACTTGCTGATAAAAAAGGCAATGACATTAAAGCGCTGACTTTTTCCGCTGCAGATTTCGACATTGGCGGAGAAAACGATTTTGAAATAACTGTTGCGCTTGAAGATTGGCAGCAGGATATTGATTTTGGCTGCCGTGTTTATGAGTCTAGCAGTGAATGCGGAGGTATTATCAACGCAGTTGAAACCGATACGGCTCAGAAAGTTATCAAAATCAAGGGCTTGACCTGGCGCGGTCTGCTTGCAAACAGAATTATAGTTCCGCCTTCCGGGACGGATTACCGAACGGTGAGCGGCGAGTTGAACGCCGTTATAGATCAGATTATTGGGACAATGTATGACGGCGTTCTGAGAGCCGCATCGGAGGATACGGGCATATCTGTCTCGAATTATCAGTTTGACCGATATACTACTGTTCTGGACGGGCTTACTAAGATGCTGAAAACCAAAGGCTATAAGCTTAAAATCAGTTACGTTCAGGGAGAAGCCGGCGCCGTTGGTTATGTAGAGATATCAGCTGTTCCCATTGTCGATTATTCAGATCGGATAGAGCTTTCGCAGGATGACCGTCTGAATTTCACCATTGAAGTCAATAAAGGCAGTGTGAATCATCTTATATGCCTTGGCGAGGGTGAACTTAAGAACAGGCAAGTGATTGACCTTTATCTTCAGCAGGACGGTTCCATCGGCAGAGAGCAGTTCTATTTCGGCATAGATGAGATTGCCGTAACTTATGAAAACGCTAACAGCGAAGATCTTGAAACGGACGGAATCAAGCATTTTCAGGAGCTAATTTCAGGCGTTTCGCTTGCGATGGATGTGGAAAGCCTTGATCTTGATGTAGAGATAGGCGATGTGATAGGCGGTCGTGATTATATCACGGGTATGAGCGTAAAAAAGGCGCTTGCGAGCAAGATCATAACCTTTGAAAAAGTAAAATCCGTGCAATATAACTTGGAGGAATGAGATGCAAATAGTAACAGGAAAGACCGGCACGCCTCATGTAACGAGCGTTCAGGACAGAGCGCTAAATCAGGGGCTTGCCGGCAGAGATGCATATATACTTGACACGGGGCAGAAGCTTGCGCCGGAAATATACAGCGCAAATGAGATCCATATTAAAGACGGTGCGCTTATGGTACAGGGCTGCCTTTGCACAGTGGATAACGGCGGTTATGATACCGTGACGATAGCAAACGGGTCACAGGGGATGAAACGTAAGGATCTGATCGTTGCCCGTTACACTTATAACGGTGAAGCACAGACTGAATCAATGGAATGGGCTATTGTTCAGGGTGCTCCGTCAGCGTCTACTCCGACAGTGCCCCAAATAATCAATGTCGGAGATATTCAGTCTTTCGATCCCATTGTAGATACCGCCGTTTTTGTTGTTACGCTTGACGGCGTTTCAATTGTCAGTGTGGAAACGGTCGTGCCGTTTTTAAATCCTATGTTCGGTACAACGAAAGTATTATGGAGCGGCGCTCTTTGGCTGAGAGCGGGGAGCAGTCAGGTAGCAACGCTGTCTGAACCGATCAGCCGTCAGAACAACGGTGTCATACTTATTTTCAGCGGATATGCAAACGGTTCTGAATATGACGGCGCAATGTCAACAGTCGTCATTCCTAAAGCAGTATTAAGTGAATTTCCGTCTTCCTCATTTATAAGCGATATGGGTACGGTCGATTTCGGCGTTAATGCGCGGAAAAGCTTTGTTTTTACCGATACCACCGTAAGCGGCGGAACGAATGCGGATTATAATTATGCTTCGGGAACAAAGAACGGCATCACATATGATAACAGCAAGTTTGTTTTGCGAAGAGTTTTAGGGTTTTGAGGAGGGTCAGAGGGTCATATGTCAGAATTAAATCTTACCGTTAGCGGTCAGCACATGGAGTTGCAGCTGCCTGCGGATTCGGTTGAAAAAACTTTAAATTATATCCGCTGTGTTTTTGATTTTAAGACGGATGATTGGAACGGCACAGTTAAAACGGCATATTTCCGCAATCCGAGAAGCGGTTTGGTATATTCGCAGGTGCTTGAAAACGATGTATGTGTCATTCCGCACGAGGCGCTTGCCGATGAGGGATATGTTTCGTTTTCGGTAGCAGGCGAAAAAGAGAACTATCGTATAACGTCATCGTCGGTCAGCTTTTTTAATAAACCCACCGTTTACGCAGGAGAACCGTCAAACCCTACACCAAGTGAATACGAGCAGCTTATTGGCTTAACGTCAGATGCTGTAATAGCCGCCGAAGCAGCGCAGGCAACGGCTAAAGAAATCAAGGAGCAGGCGGAAAGCGGAGCATTTGACGGCGAACAGGGACCGCCTGGTCCGCAGGGTGAGCAAGGACCAAAAGGCGATACAGGATCGCCCGGAGAAAAGGGTGACCCCGGAGAACCGGGTGCACCCGGTAAAGACGGCACCGCCGCAACAGTAACCGTCGGTACAGTCACTACGGGAGAGCCTGATGCTCCGGCGAGTGTTGTTAACAGAGGAACGGAAAACGCCGCCGTGCTTGATTTTGTGATCCCGAGAGGTAAACAGGGAGAAACCGCTGCACAGA
>UQDP01000026.1 GCA_900539845.1 uncultured Oscillospiraceae bacterium
TGATTCCGATGGTGTAACATCTGTTTACTATGCAGATGTTCAGAACTATACGGTTTAATTACTTTAATTTTGTATAAATATGATTCGGAAAGGAGTTCTTCTGATGAAAGATATCTACACAAAGCCGATATCTGAAATTGAAAAATTCAAACAGGTAGAGATTCTTACACTTTCAGGTACTGAAGAAGGAGAAGTAGAAATCTGATCGGTTTTATTTAAAGTAACGGAGGGCGCTTTCGCGCCCTCTTTTTTAAATTTTTATTGACAACACGCTGATTCTGCATTATAATTAGAAAAAAATGTGAAACACGTTGACGGGAACAAAAAGCACTCTTCACCTTTTTTCAGAGAATTGCCGGTCGGTGCAAGGCATAAAAAGAAAGCGTGTAATATCCTCCCCGAGTGGCTGCGTTGAAATTTCAGTAGGCGCGGACGGCAGCATCCGTTAGAATTGCAGCGAATGATTGTTCGCATGAGTGCATCTTTTGATGAATAAGAGTGGTACCACGGTATTGATTATCGCCTCTTTGCTATTTTGCAAAGAGGCGTTTTTTATGTCTTAATTTCAGAGAGGAGCTAATTTTATGCAAAACTGTGTTGAGATCCGCTGGCATGGCAGGGGAGGACAGGGCGCAAAAACAGCAGCGCTTCTTCTTGCCGACGTTGCCTTTAAAACAGGTAAGTATGTTCAGGGCTTTCCCGAATACGGTCCTGAAAGAATGGGCGCGCCCATTACGGCTTATAACCGAATCAGCCCGCAGGAAATAAGGGTACATTCAAATATATATCATCCCGATTTTGTTGTCGTTGTTGACGAGGGTCTGCTCGATACGGTGCATGTGACGGACGGTCTGTCCGAAAACGGGGCAATACTTGTTAATACGGCCAAGAGCAAGGAAGAGATTATCCCGAAACTGAACGGGTATAAAGGCGCGGTTTACACGATTGACGCCAAAAAAGTTTCAAAAGCCTGCCTTGGCAGATATTTTCCCAACACGCCGATGCTTGCGGGTATCGTCAAGGTGTCCGGCGTTATGGAATGGGAATCTTTTCATAAGGAAATGAAGGCTTCGTTTATGCATAAATTCTCTTCAAAGCCTGAGGTCATTGACGGCAATATGAAAGCGCTAGAAATGGCGTTTGATGAAGTCAGATAGGAGGGTGAATCATGAAATCAGATGTGAATAAGCTGAATCTTGAATGTAAATGGCAGGATCTTACGGAGGGTATGCAGATCTACGGCGAGGCAACCTCGCTTGAATTTAACACCGGCGAGTGGACTTCGGTAAAGCCGGAGCTTCATGAGGAGCTTTGTGTTCACTGCCTTATGTGTGTTCCTGTTTGTCCAGACAGTGTTATTTCCGTCAAAGACGGTAAAAGAGGTCCGTTTGATTATGATCACTGCAAGGGCTGCGGCATTTGCGTGAAAGCCTGCCACACCGGCGCGATCACGATGAAAGGAGTAAAGTGATATGCCAAGAAAAGACCGATTAAGCGGAAATGAGGCGGTGGCAGAAGCGCTCCGCCAAATCAATCCCGATGTTATGGCTGCGTTCCCAATCACTCCGTCAACGGAGATACCGCAGTATTTTTCAAAACTCGTTGCAAACGGTCAGGTGGATTCTGAATTCGTTCCCGTTGAATCCGAGCACTCCGCAATGTCCGCCGTAATAGGCGCCGAAGCTGCAGGCGCGCGTTCCGTAACCGCCACATCATCGGCAGGTATGGCGCTGATGTGGGAAGAACTTTACCTTGCCGCTTCAAACAGACTGCCTTGCGTGCTCACTCTTGTGAACCGAGCGCTTTCCGGCCCGATCAATATTAACTGCGATCACAGCGATTCAATGGGCGCACGAGATTCCGGCTGGATTCAGATATACGCTGAAAACAATCAGGAAGTCTATGATAATCTTGTTATGGCTTATAGGATCGGTGAGCATAAAGATGTAATGCTGCCCGTTATGATCTGCCAGGACGGTTTTATAACCTCTCATGCCGTTGAAAATATCGAGCTTCTTGATGATGAGGCTGTAAAGAAGTTTGTCGGCGAATATAATCCCGAGCACTGCCTTTTGGATCCCGAGTGTCCGATGGCTGTCGGTCCTTACAGTGTAACCAATTATTATTTTGAGGCAAAAAGGGCGCAGGCGGAGGCACTGAAACATGCAAAGCGGGTTACGCTTGACGTTGCAGCCGAATATGAGAAGATAAGCGGCAGAAAATACGGTCTTTTTGAAGAATACAAAATGGACGATGCCGAAGAAGCCGTTGTTATAATCGGTTCAGCCGCCGGCACAACCAAAGAGGCTGTTGATGAGCTGAGAGCGCAGGGCAAAAAGGTAGGACTCGTAAAGATCCGCCTATTCAGACCTTTCCCTGCAAGTGAGATCGCGGAAAGCCTTAAAAACTGCAAAGCCGTTGCTGTTATGGACAGAACGGAAAGCTTTAACGATAACTGCGGTCCGCTCGGTTCGGAAGTTACAACTGCTTTATACAGAGCCAAGGCAGATACCCTCGTGCTTAACTATGTTTACGGTCTTGGCGGCAGAGATGTTCGTGTTGACGATATGAAAGGCATTTATGCCGAGCTTGAGAAAACAGCCGAAAGCGGCAGGGTCGATGAACCGTACCGCTATATGGGCGTAAGAGAGTAAGGAGGCGGCTTTTATGTATAATTTCAAAGAATTTGTAGGCAGGGAAGACCGCCTTGCGGGCGGCCACAGAATGTGCGCAGGCTGCGGCGGCACGATTGCCGTAAGAAATGTTTTAAAGGCTATCAAGCCCGGTGATAAAGCTGTTGTCGGCAACGCAACAGGCTGTCTTGAAGTTTCTTCTTTCCTTTATCCGTACACTGCTTATAAAGACAGCTATATCCACAACGCCTTTGAAAACGCCGGCGCGACCATGGCAGGCGTTGAGAGCGCTTATAATGTTCTGAAGCGCAAAGGCAAGCTTGACGATACATATAAATTCATAACCTTCGGCGGCGACGGAGGTACTTACGATATCGGATTTCAGTCTCTTTCCGGCGCGATGGAAAGAGGTCACGATATGGTCTATGTGTGCTACGATAACGGTGCGTATATGAATACGGGCATTCAGCGTTCTTCCGCTACGCCGATGTTCGCCGACACCACAACAACACCGGTCGGCAAGGTATCAAACGGTAAACCGCAGTACAGAAAGAACCTTGCCGCTATCATAGCGGAACATCAGGTTCCTTATGTTGCGCAGACTACTTTTGTTCAGAATTTTAAGGATCTTCATATCAAGGCTGAAAAGGCAATCTATACCAAAGGTCCTGCATTTCTGAATATCATGGCTCCCTGTCCGCGCGGCTGGCGTTATAACACTTGGGATATTATGGAAATCTGCAAGCTTGCTGTTGAAACACGCTATTGGCCTTTGTTTGAGGTAAAGGACGGCGTGTGGACACTTAACTATGAGCCGAGAAAGTATGTTCCCATCGAGGAATGGCTCGTTAAGCAGGGCAGATTCAAGCATATGTTCAAGCCGGACAACGAGTGGATGATCGAGGCGTTTCAGAAAGAGGTAGACCGCCGCTGGGATGAGCTTCTCCGCCGCTGCACCCGCCATATGGGCGCTTAAGTCAGAAAATCCAAAAAATAATTTGATCCTCCGCTCGCCGGAGGATCTTTTTTTGGTTATTTACTTGAGTTGAATTATATGATATTATCATTTTGCAAACCGTTTTATATTGTGAATGATGGGAGAAATCTAATGCCGAGTTCTATCAAAGATTACAGAGAACTTATTCAAAAGCCATGGGGCAGAATGTTTTATGAGATGATTTTCAGGCAGCTGAACCTTTCGGACGGAAAGCCGCTTAAGATTCTTGATTTCGGAGCAGGTTTTTGCGTTACGGCAAGCCATTATGCGGAAAATCATAATGTAACGGCTGTTGAGCCGGATGAAAATATGCTCCGCTTTCGAATCGACGCCGAATATCAACTGATAAACGGTTGTGATGATGTACTGAACAGTTTTGAAAGCAGTGCGTTTGATCTTGTTATCTGCCATAATGTTTTGGAATATGTTCAAAATAAAGAGTTTATTCTGAAACAGTTATCCAGAGTTTTAAAATCCGGCGGTAAACTGTCCATCGTTAAGCATAATCTGACGGGCAGAATTTTGGCTAATGCAGTATTCGCAGACGACCCCAAGACTGCGCTTGAACTTCTTGAAAACGGAGATAATCAGAAAAACATGTTCGGCAGCAGGAATACATACAGTAACGAATATCTGACGAATTTTTTAAACTCCTGCGGACTGACGCTTTCCGATTGCTTCGGTATACGTACTTTTTTCGGTCTGTCATCAAATGATGATATAAAATTCACCGATGAATGGTATGAAAATATGCTGAAGCTTGAGATGAAGGCTTGCAATGCAGATCAATACAAAAGCATAGCTTTTTTTAATCATCTCATTTTTACAAAGCTCTGACCGTATTATTTATATTATAGTTTTAATTAAAGACGGGATAATAATACTGTATAGTTGAATTTTTCAGGCAGGTGTAAAGCAAAATGAGCAGAAAAGTTATTCTGTATATTGCCCAGAGTCTGGACGGGTTTATAGCGGACAGTGCGGGAAGTGTTGACTGGATCAGCGGCGATGACAGACACTATGAAGGCGACTATGGATACAGTGATTTCATAAACGGAATAGATACGGTCATTATAGGATATAAAACTTACCGGCAGATTGTGGATGAATTATCTCCCGGGAAATGGATGTATGATGATCTGAACAGCTACGTCCTAACCAATCATGACTGCGAAGATACGGAAAATATCAAATTTGTGAAAACACAACTGCCTGTTTTGATGAATGCATTAAAGCATCAAGATGGGAAAGATATCTGGATATGCGGCGGCGCGGATGTTCTGAATCAATGCGTTCGCGAAAACCTTATCGATCGGTATATTATTACGACTGTTCCCGTAATTCTAGGCGCAGGAATAAGGCTTTTTGCTGAGAACGGTGTAACGGAGAGTCTGAAATTGAAAGATGTGAAAACGGAAAACGGACTGATCACGGCTGTTTATGACAGATAGTGCTTGAAAGGGAAAACGAATGAACAAGAAAAATCTATTACTTATATCAGGATTTATCCTTTATATTGTTTTGACCGGAATTGACAGATTCGTTTACGAAGTGCCAGACATAATCTATTTTCCTTTGGTAATAGCCGGATTGGTCTTGGTTATTGCCGGCGTGATTGTAAATAAAAGAAAAAGCGGATGATATGAAAAAAGGCTGCCTCAGATTCATGAGACAGCCATTTTTGTTATTTGTTCTTTTTAACGGGCTTGCACCACTGCCTTGATTGACAGTGAGGGCAGTATAACTTTTTTACGTCTCCGCCGTTTATGCCGAAAAGCTTTTCCTTAGCGCTCGGATCAAATACAGTGCCGCATTTTTGGCATTTATAATTGTATTTAACGATGGACTTTATCAGCAGATATATCGCTTCGATCAAGATCAGCGCAAGAAAAAGATAAAACAGCCACATAATCTGCGCGGACGCAGAAATGACCATGATAATGATCTCGGCGAGAAACAGAAGCGTGTATGATATAATACTGTTTTTCATTTGTTAGAACCTTCTTTGATACGATCACATCTGAAATCTTTTTACATATTCTTCAATGCAGTTTTGAATGATCTCTTCCGCAGCCTCACGGTTCTGATATTCGTTTACCGTAGTGCGCTTGTCGCTTTCAAGGATCTTATAGACCTCAAAAAAGTGCCTGATCTCATCAAATCTGTGCTTGGGAAGTTCGCTTATATCATGATAGCAGTTATAGTTCGGATCATTTACGGGCACAGCGATGATCTTTTCGTCTTTCATACCGCTGTCTTCCATAATAAGCACGCCGATAGGCGAGCACTCAACGATGGTCATGGGCTGAATTTTTTCACTGCACATTACAAGCACATCAAGCGGATCTTTATCGCTTGCGTAGGTTCTCGGAATAAATCCGTAATTGGCAGGGTAGTGCGTAGAGGTAAAAAGCACTCTGTCCAGCTTGAGCATACCCGTTTCCTTGTCAAGCTCATATTTGTTCTTGCCGCCCTTAGGGATCTCAATAACGGCATAAAATCTGTTTTTCTTGATTCTTTTGGGGCTTATATTGTGCCAGATGTTCATACGAACGCCTCCTTGGTATTTATATCCTAATTTTAGCATTAAACGCAGCAAATTACAATACGCTATATATTTTTATTGAAAGCCACTTAAATATGCTATATAATATGGTTTGAAAAAATTCAAGAGGTCTAGTGATGAACGAAAAAAGTAAAGCGGCAACAATAAAATATGCTTTTAAAAAATCTCTGCCGGTCCTTTTCGGATATCTTTTTCTCGGTTCGGCGTTTGGCATAATGCTTTATGACGCCGGGTATAACTGGGTTTGGGCAATTCTGATATCCGTTGCTGTGTATGCCGGTTCGGGTCAGTTTCTGCTTGTGTCGTTGTTGTCATCAGCAGCAAGTATCCCCACTGTTGCCATGATGACTCTTTTTATCAATTCACGCCACATGTTTTACGGGCTTTCACTTATAGATAAATTCAAAGCTGGCAGGTGGCGGTATCCTTTTATGATCTTTACGCTTACTGATGAAACCTATTCCGTCAATATTTCCGTTCACAGCGTTCCGAAAAACGTGGACGAGCCGCGCGCGCGGTTTTTGATCGGCGAGCTTGACCATTTATACTGGATTGCCGGCTCTGTTATCGGCTCACTGCTGGGTCAGAATCTGCCGATAGATTTTACGGGGATCGACTTTTCGATGACAGCGCTTTTCACGGTTATATTTGTTGATTTGATCGTCGATACAAAAAACAGGATATGCGGCGCCGTGGGATTGTTCTGCGCGTTTATCTGCCTTATGATCTTCGGTGCGGACAAATTCCTTCTGCCCGCGCTTATTCTTACGGTCCTTCTGCTCGTTGGCGCGAAACCGTTTCTTGATAAGAAGGAGGTCGAAAAGTAATGCCTCTTTCCGTTAAAGATACTTTGATTATCGTAGCCGTTGCCGCAGCGTGTACATTCGCAACGCGCCTTGTGCCGTTCGTGCTTTTCAGCGGCAAAAAAGAACCGCCGAAGTTTGTGCGTTATCTGGGCGGCGTGCTGCCGGTGGCTATCATCGGTGTTCTGATTGTCTACGGTGTCGGTGACGTCAGGGACAGCGGCATTTACGATCTGATTCCTAAGCTCATAGCTGTGGCGGCAACCGCGCTTGTGCATCTGTGGAAGAGAAACACACTGCTCAGTATAGCCGTAGGCACTATCGGATATATGTTGCTGATAAATTTTGTTTTTTAGTTTGCTTGACCGACGGCGGCATTTATTATAAAATAAATCTATGCCTTAACAGGTAAATCGTTAAAAGGGGGCTTTTATATGCCTTTTGTAAATGTAAATACCAATACGGAAATCTCAAAAGAACAGGCAATTGCTTTAAAATCACAATTCGGTAAAGCAATTGAAAATCTCGGCAAAACCGAGAGCTGGCTTATGGTTGGCTTTAACGGTGGTATCCCGCTTTATTTTAAAGGTGATGACGCGCCTGCCGCTTTTGTTGACATATCTGTTTTCGGCAGTTCAACGGATGCGCAGTGTGAAAAAATGACTGCAGCCGTCTGCGGAATCATCGAAAAAGAACTCGGAATACCGGCAGACAGAACCTATGTGAAATATTCCGGCACATCGCAGTGGGGCTGGAACAATATGAATTTTTAAGAGGTTTCTGTAATGACCCTTCAGCAGATCATTGATGAAAGCAATAATATCGTGTTTTTCGGTGGGGCAGGCGTCTCAACAGAGAGCGGAATCCCTGATTTTCGCTCGGTGGACGGGCTTTATCATCAAAAATACGATTACCCGCCGGAAGAGATCCTTTCGCATACGTTTTTTGAACGCCATACAGATTATTTTTATAAGTTTTACCGCGATAAAATGCTTTGCCTTGACGCACAGCCGAATGCAGCGCATCTAAAGCTTGCCGAACTTGAGCGGGCTGGGAAATTGAGCGCTGTTGTAACGCAGAATATAGACGGGCTTCATCAGAAAGCAGGAAGCAAAAATGTTTTAGAGCTTCACGGTTCCACGCTGAGAAATTATTGTGTTCAGTGCGGCAGATTTTTTACTGCCGAATATATGGTCAATACTTCCGGCATACCTCACTGTGATGAATGCGGCGGTCTGATCAAACCGGATGTCGTCCTTTATGAAGAAAGCCTGGATTCAAATGTTATAAACGCATCGGTAGCAGCGATCTCCTCTGCAGATTGTCTGATTGTTGCAGGCACAAGTCTTGTCGTTTATCCCGCTGCCGGATTTATCCGTTATTTTAAGGGCAGGCACTTTGTGCTTATTAATAAAACGCCCACTTCAGCGGACTCGCTTGCAGATCTTGTTATTCATGACAGCGTCGGCAAAGTCCTTTCCGAAATCAAAGTGTGAATTTAAGGGGAGTTTTCAATGAGAAAAATCATTTCGTTTTTGTGTGTGATTTTTACAGTGACTGCCGTCTTTGCCGGCTGTTCCGACAGCTCTGCCCGCTCTGCCGGATTTTCGCTGAGCATGGTATATGACGCGCATTATTCCGATATGGAAAGCGGTGCTGTAGAAGCGTATGATACACTTTGCAATGCCGTTATCGGCGGAGAAAGCAGCATTACGGTCAATAATGCCTATTATGACGATGCAAGCAGACTGTTTTACGTGAGTTTTCCTCTTTCACAGCTCGTAAGTGATATCAAGCTGAATTCTGACGGAAGTCTCAGAATCATATATACCGAAACCACCTCGCAGCATCGTGAGTCGGTTGAGAATTTTACCGACAGGGTATATTCGATATTATCCGACTGCGGATATCCCGAAGCTTCAAAAAATGAATTGCTGCTTAATCTTTATACTTATGTTTCTAAAAATATTAAACAGAATCTTGAATATTCCACAGCATATGACGCTATCGTTTCAGGTCAGGGCTCGTCATCGTCCTATGAAGCAGCTTTCCGTTATCTTGTTCAACAGGCCGGTTTATCCGCGTCCAGGGTGTACGGAGTTTCATATGACGGCACACACTTTATGACTGAAGTTGAAGTTGACGGGGAGATATATTATTTTGACCCATGCGCAGAAAATGCTTATTCGGGAGGAAAGGGACTTTCTTATTTCGGAATGGGCGTTATCGGTCTTCAGCAGATAGGCGTAGGCAGGGAAGTCAGTTATTCTGACGATGCTCTGATACCTTTTGAAGAAAACTCGGGAAGATTTGACAGTCTGTTTCAAACAGTCTCTTATTCCTATGAAAACGGGCTCATTTCGGCTGAAAAAAGCAGCGGAGAAATCGTTGAAGTTAAATTGTAATAATGAAATTAATTGATATTTATATTCATTGCGCCTCAAAGCGGTCTGTTTTTTGGGGCGCTTTTTATTTTTTAATACTTATTTAAAATATTAATATATGTTCGCTGTTGATTTTTTATAAGTTTTTTTGATTAATTTATAAATTAAGGCAAAAATTTGTTGATTAACGGTCTGAAATATGTTAAAGTTATATATAGTGTGCAGTCTGCTCTTAGGGATACTGCAATTATAAACAAGGGGTGATTTAATGGCAGGAGCAAATGCCGGTATTAAAGAAAAAGTCGGGGGGATTATAAACAACTTCCGATACTATTGGAACGAGCCGCCTAAAGGCAGGTATATGACATTTAAGGAAATTGTTTCATATGCCGGTGGCGGTATTGGTTGCTATTTTATTATATTGTTCGGAACTCAGCTTGCTGTTTCAACAACAAATATGATCGTCGGCGGCGCCATAGGAATAGGCCCCACCGATATGTATATTCTTTACATAATTTCAACGCTTGCCGGTATTCCGCTGACAGCTGTGCGCGCAAATATGGTAGACAATACCCGAGGGCGGGGAGGCAAGTACAGACCTTATCTTATATCGATAGGAATACCCACTATCATATGTGCTCTCGGTTATGTATACTTTCCTTATGAAAGCCTTGAGACTCTGGTGTCGGGTCAGATTTTCGGCAGAGATTCTTATTATGTTTTAAAATGCGCGGTAGTTTTGGTATTCAACCTACTGTTGTCTTTCTTCTATGCGTTTTTTAATGACGCATATACGAATCTTATTCATGTTCTCTCTCCGAATACGCAGGAAAGAACGGATGTTCTGGCGATCAAATCGGTTGTTTATTCGCTGGCTCCTTCCATTTCAAATATCGTTCTGCCGCTTGTTGCCCAAGTGTTTACTGATAACGACCTTTATGATATCAATGTTTACAGAATAGCATACCCGGTTTTTGCTTTGGTAGGTGCTGTTGGAACCGTAATCGTTTATGCAAATACACAGGAAAAAATCGTTCAGGCAAAAACACATACGATCCAGATCGGTTTCTGGGACGCGCTTAAAGAAGTTGCTAAAAATAAGTATTTCTGGATCATTTCGCTTGCGGGCTGGCTCGGTTTCCTTGAAGGTGCATACGGCAATATCCTTACATGGTCATACAATTACGGTCATACCGCTTCGGGCGCGGAGTTTGCGCTTATTCAGACTCTCACGGGCAACGCGTCTCTTTGGGGCATGCTTCTTGCTCCTCTGTGTATCAGAAAATGGGGTAAAAAGCGTGTTCTGCTGGCAATAAATACTTTAAATGTAGTGTTTATACTTGCGATGGGTCTTAATATGGACAGCATTTGGTGGCTGTTTATATGTGTTTATTTCAACTGGCTTGTAGGTGCGTTTGAGCAGATCACAACGCCTGCTATTCAGGCAGATATACGTGATTATCAGCAGTATAAATCCGGCGAAAGAATCGACGGAATGTTTGCTGCCGTTACCACAATAGGCGGAATTATCACTTTATTTACGTCAGGCGTTCTTCCTGCCGTTCAGGAAATGTACGGTATCAAGGAGGGCAACGGTTATGAAAGCCCTTATGATATTCTTGACGTAACCACAGGTCAGCCGGGGCTTCTTCATGATATGATGCTTGCTCTTATCATTATGGCGGCAGTCGGCGCGTTTCTGAATATGGTTCCGTATTTCTTCTATGACTTTACGGAGAAAAAGCAGAAATCCGTTGTACGTGTTCTTCAGGTCCGCGCGCTGTTTGAGGATTACGGCAACAACGCGCTGGACAATCATCAGATCGTTGAAGCAATTGATATGGTTGAAGAGGCTCGTAAAATGTCTGTAGCAGAGCCTAAGTCCGTTTCTAAGAGTATTTACAGAAATGTTACCAAAGAGTATAAGAAGCAGCGTAAAAATGTATCAGACAAAGATAAACTTGCGCTTCTTAAAAAGGATTACAAAGCAAATCTCAAGGCCGCTAAACTTGAATACAGAGAGGCGCTTGCGTTTAACGAAGAAATCGATATTTCCAAGTTTGTCTGCGATGAACTTGAAAAATTCGATTCTAATCTGTATAAATATCAGATCGATGTTTATCAGAAGATCTATGACGGCGGTATTGAGGGAATTGTAGATTCCTCTTATGATGAACTGCGCAAAGATCTTGCAAATGCAAAGGCTATGCCGCAGAATACGCATGAAGAAAAAGAGATTCGCAAATTCGCTGTTACGCTTGCAAAGAAAAAGATTTCAGCAAAAAAAGCTTTTGAAAAATATTACGGTTCGGTTAAAGATTTTGTTGAACCCGATATGGCTGAACTTACGGCTATCTTTGAAGAGGAAGACAGCACAGAAGCGCAGATCTTTGATCTTGTAAAAGAAAAGACCGCGGCAAAGAAAGCCAAAAATAAGGCTGAATATGATGAAATACAGGCTAAAATCAAAAGGCTTAATGCTCAGCTCAAGGAAATACGTGCAAGAGAAAAGAAAAAGATGGATGAGTTTGCTCAGTTCAACCGTGCTGCTAAGCCGTTTGTTGACGCAAGAAAGCTTTTGCTTCAGAAAGAAAATTACAGTCACTTTGAAGAGATAGCCGACCTTTATGATGAGGCTAAGATCAACGCTGATGCTGAGGACCGTGAGAAGGAAGAACTGGCGGCGCTCAAGCGCAAGGAGCAGGAAGCGGAACTTGAAAAAAGGAAGGCTGAAAAAGCTCTTAAAAAAGCACAGAGATCCGAGAAAAAATCTTCAAGAAAAAAAGATAAGTAATCTGCTGATCCGGTCGGATGTTCCGACCGGATCTTTTTTTGCTTTTTTGAAATAAACTTAAACCCTGTTTCGGCATATTATGTAGTATGACTTGAAATGGGGTTTTATATTATGGTTTATTATATAAAAATCGGGTCTATAACCAATGCCCAGAGAGGCAGAGCTGTTCTGCATGGCAATTCGGTAAAGGCCCGTATAAAAAGAATCGAAAACCCGCAACCGGGTGACGGCTGCGGTTATGTGCTTGCTGTTGACGGCGATGCTGATGAAGCAGTAAGACTGCTGAAAAAAAGCGGGCTGCGTGTGCTGGGGGTGGATGAGGCTTGATCTATCTTGATAACGGGGCAACGTCTTATCCGAAACCCAGGAATGTTCTTGAAACAGCATCACTCGCCATGAAAAAATTCAGTTTTAATTCAGGCAGGGGCGGCTATAAACAGTCCGTTCATGCAGCTGAAAAAATATATAATGTAAGATGCAAGATCGGCGATATGTTCGGGTTTGAGCCGCAGAACATCGCGTTCACCAAAAACTGCACCGAAGCCCTGAATATTGCCATAAAAGGCAGTGTCAAAAAGGGAGATCATGTAATCCTATCCTCGCTTGAGCACAATGCTGTTTGGCGCGTTATAAGCAAGCTGGCAGAGGATGGAATAATCGATTATGACATTGCGGATTTTTGCAGCGATGAGGATAAGTGTGCTTCAAATTTTGAAAAGCTTATAAAACCAAAGACTTCACTCATTGTCTGCATGTCGGCATCAAACGTTTTCGGAGTTGTTTTTCCGATAAGAAAAATCGGTGCTGCAGCTGCTGCGCACGGTATAAGGTTTATTGTTGACGGCGCGCAGTCTGCCGGATTACTTGATCTGAAATCTGAAAGAGATCATTTTGATATCCTCTGTGCGCCCGGCCATAAATGTCTTTTCGGACCGATGGGAACGGGCTTTTTGTGCGTCAGGGAAGGTCTGTATCTTAATACCTTTGAAGAGGGCGGTACGGGTAGCAACTCGCTTGAGTCCTCTCAGCCCGATTTTATGCCAGACAGATTCGAAGCGGGAACTCTGAACAATTCGGGTATCATTTCGCTCGGCGCCGGTATAGATTATATCAACCGAACGGGAATGAGAAAGATTTATTTGCATGAAATGCGGCTTGCTCGTTTTTTGTTCGACGGGCTAAAACAAAATCAAAACGCTGTTTTGTATGCTCCGAGGCCTGAAGATGATAAAAGCGTTCCGCTGATATCTTTCAACTATAAGGATTTTTCAAGTGAAAAGACGGCAGCCGGGCTTGCCGAAAGGGATATAGCCGTAAGAGCGGGATTTCATTGTTCTCCTCTTGCTCACCGTTTTTTCGGAACGACTGAAAGGGGAACGGTAAGATTGTGTCCTTCCGTGTTCACATCGCGCAGAGATTGTGAAGTTTTTTTAAACACATTAAAAAAACTTTGATTATTGCTTTATTATTTTAATTTTTTATGCTAAAATATAATTAAATAAACACAGAAACGGATGTTTTAAATGCTGGACAGTATTTCCGAATTTTTTAATAAAATATTCAGCGTGTTTTCCACGTTCCGATTCGCTGATTTTCTGGATATAGTTCTTGTGGCTGTTCTTATTTATCTTTGCGTAAGGATAATCCGGGAAACAAGAGCGATGCAGCTTGTTAAAGGCATAATGTTCATTGCCTTTATATATCTCGTTGTCAATCTTCTCGGTATGGAAGCGTCAACAAATATTTTCAGAACCATCTTTAGTAACATCATTCTGATCGTGTTTGTTTTGTTTTCTCCTGAGATCAGAAAGATCCTTGAGCAGATAGGAAAGGGTACTGCAAGAAAAAATTTCAAAACGATCATCCATCCCGGCGTGGCGGTCGAGCTGGATGAGATTGAAAACGCTATTGAATGCACCATTAAAGCGTGCTCAAATATGAGCGACAGCCGCACAGGCGCGCTTATCGTTTTTGAAAACGACACGTTGCTCGGTAATGTAATAGACAGCGGCACGGTCATTAACGCTAAGCCTTCAAGAGAACTGATAGAAAATATCTTTTATCCCAAAACGCCCCTTCATGACGGAGCCATGGTCATAAGAAACGGTGAGATCATTGCGGCGGGCTGCATACTGCCTTTAACAAAGAAACCGCTGAAATCCAAATTCGGCACAAGGCACAGAGCCGCAGTCGGGCTTTCAGAAGAAAGCGATGCTGTTGTTGTGGTGGTTTCAGAGGAGACAGGAGCGATCTCCGTTGCGCGCGGCGGGGTGCTTTCCAATGACATATCAGACGGTGAATTGCGCGATATTCTTATGAGTACTTTTATTCCTAACGGTTCCTCTTCTGATGATAAAATCATATCCAAACTTGTAAGGAGGGTGAAAAAATAATGCCTTCCAAAAAGAATAAAAAGCATAAATTTTCAATCAGAAAACTGATTTATAATGATAAATACCTGATCGTTATCTCAATCATAGCCGCGGTAATTATCTGGGTAGCTACTTCGATCAGCTTAAGCCCCGAAACAAGAAAATCCGTTACCGTTCCCGTAACGGTGGATTTTTCAGGCACTCTTGCCGAGCAGCTGGGCATTCAGTATTTTGATTCGACGGATATAACTGTTGATGTGACCGTATCCTGTCAGCGGTATATGGCACGCGATATCACAGCTGATGATATTTCGGCTTCGCTGAGAACTGATACAGTTACTTCGACCGGCTATCAGTCGGTACAGATCCTTGTTTCAACGGTGGGAAACGATGATTTTTCGATAGAGAGTTATTATCCCACGTCCGTAGCAGGCCTGTATGATGTATACCAGGAGGCAAGCTTCCCGGTCGAGTTGAATTATACGAACACAAATTTTGCCGCGGACGGTTATGTTGCCGGCACAACGACCTTAAGTGAGGATCAGGCAATCGTCAGCGGGCCGAGGACATATGTTTCTCAGATAGACCGTGTGAAAGCCGATATTACGCTTGAAAGCAATTTGACCGAATCTCAGCTCGTTGATCTTAAGCTGGTTCCGCTTGACGCTTCGGGCAATCAGCTTGATTATATCACGTTTAATAATTCCATAACCGCGAGTATTCCCATCCTCAGGGTCGCCACACTTCAGCCGCAGGTCAATTTTGTGAATGCTCCCGTCAATGCGCAGGATATATTTGATATACAGTATTCTGTGAGAAGCGTTCAGGCAGGTGTGCTTGATTCTGCTGATTCAACCACGCTTACCCTTGGAAATATTGATTTTTCGACGATCCGTTCCGGCGAGAATGAGTTTGTATTCGACCTGTCAAATCTGAGCGGCATTGTGGTGCTGGACGGCACAACGGAGATTACGGTTACCGTTACTGTTCCCGAAGATTTTGAAACCAAGGAGATTAGCGTGTCTGCCGGCGACATAACGGTCAATGCGCCGGACGGCTATACCGCAAGCGCCGTCTCGCTTCCCGATTCAACAATCACGGTTGTGGGAAGCCCGGAGGATCTTGAAAATCTAACTTCGTCAAATCTTGTGCTCTCTTGTGATCTTCGGCAGTCCGCGGATACTCTTACCGCCGGTACATCCTCTTATTCTTTTATGGTATCGGTTACGGATGCGCCGAATGTCTGGGTCTACGGTTCATACAGCGTAAGGGTCAATGTTTCGGAATCCGAACAATAAATTACCAATAATGAACAAAAAACCTTTTGCTTTCGCAAAAGGTTTTTTTAATCTGAATAGAACAATGCATTTGTTTGGTTTTTACTGTATCTGTAAACTGAAAATACGATTCCGAGAGCAAGATAGATACTTAAACTCGAAGAACCTCCGGCAGAAAACAGGGGAAGCGTTATTCCTATACATGGCAGCAGTGATAACGCCATACCGATGTTAACGAAAACCTGACCGAGCAGCATAACGCCGACACCCATACACATCAGGTAACCAACATTGTCTCGTGCTTTAAGACCTGCTGAAAAGACTCTTATGATCAACAGGGCAAGCAGAAGTATCACCGCCATTGCTCCTACAAAACCGAATTCTTCACCTGCTACGGTGATGATGAAGTCGTTTTGATTTGCCGGAACAAGTTTCGGGTCGCTCTGCGTCATTCTTCCGTTTAGAAATCCCTGACCGAACCAGCCGCCGCTTCCGATCGCTATTTTTGCGTTCGTCTGCTGATACATGACATCCTCATAATTTTCCGGGTAAAACAGCGCAACGATCCTCTGACGCTGGATTCCGCTTATAAGATTTGTCTGCCAGGCCACTATAAAGCCAACAATCAGCGCGCAGAAGCCTGCAATGAAATAACCGAAGTTTATTTTAGCCATAAAGAGCATGCCTATAAACATGATCAGGAATATGAGCGCAGAACCGGCGTCACCCGTCAGTATAACAAGACCGATAGGAATCATACCGTGAATGACAAGCGGTATGATGGTCTTGATCTTATTCAGTCTGTCCTTTACCATATCGAGATGATATGAAAACGTTATTATAAAACCGACCTTCATGATCTCTGAAGACTGAAGGGTAAATGACCCTATACGCAGCCAGCTTCTGGCAGATTCACGGGCGGACGGCGCTTCGCCGAAAATAAATGTTATTATCATAAGAATGACGCAGCCGACAGCGATTATAGGCCAAAGCTTACTGATGACCTCATAGTTAATCATGGAAAGCGCAAGCGCAATAATGGCGCCGCCCGCCACGGTTATGAACATAGCAAGGAACTCTCTTGAGAACAGTTCACCGTCCTCAAGCGATGAATAAGTGGCGCTGTATACCAGCGAAAGTCCGTATGCTGAGGCTGTAAACGCAGTTATAACAGTAAAAATATCAAGACCCGAGAAAAAATCAAACGCAGTTGTTTTTTTTCTCAGTGTGTTCAAAGCCTCACCTCCGAAAATCAAGATAGTAATATTATATTATTATTAATTATTAAATTCAAGGTATAATTAATAACTGTTGAAATAATTTATAATTATGATATAATAAACTAAGTCAACAAATTGAAAATATTTTGCCGGGGGATTACTATGCTTACAGATATTGAAATAGCGCGCGGCGCTGAAATGAAAAAAATAACAGATGTTGCATCAGCACTGGGAGTGGAGCCTGATGAACTTGAGCTTTACGGAAACTACAAGGCGAAACTTTCCGATTCGCTGCTTAAAAAGCTTGAAGAAAAAAAGTCCGGCAAACTTGTTCTTGTGACCGCGGTCAATCCCACACCTGCGGGCGAGGGAAAAACGACCGTAACGATAGGACTCGGAGATTCTATGAACAGAATCGGCAAAAAAACGGTTATCGCGCTAAGGGAGCCTTCGCTCGGTCCTGTGTTCGGAATCAAAGGGGGCGCTGCCGGCGGCGGCTACAGCCAGGTCGTTCCGATGGAAGATATCAACCTGCATTTTACAGGGGATATGCATGCGATTACAAGCGCAAATAATCTGATGTGCGCTGTTCTTGACAATCATATTCAGCAGGGAAATGAACTTGGTATTGATCCGCGCAGGATTCTTGTTAAACGTTGTTTGGATATGAATGACAGAGCGCTCAGAAATATCGTGTGCGGTCTCGGCGGAGCGGTAAACGGTGTCCCGCGTGAGGATCATTTCATTATCACTGTAGCGTGTGAGGTCATGGCGATACTCTGCCTTGCGTCCGATCTGTTTGATTTGAAGAAGAGGCTCGGCAATATTATTGTTGCTTATACATATGACGGAAAGCCTGTTTATTGCAGGGATATAAAGGCAAACGGCGCTATGACGGTTTTACTCAAGGACGCAATCAAGCCCAATCTTGTCCAGACTCTTGAAAACAATCCCGCGATCATGCACGGCGGACCGTTTGCAAACATTGCGCACGGCTGCAACAGTGTTCGGGCAACCAAGGCTGCACTTGAACTGGGTGATTACTGCATAACCGAGGCAGGATTCGGTTCGGATCTCGGTGCTGAAAAATTCCTTGATATAAAATGCCGCCTTGCCGGTTTGAAACCGAACTGTATCGTGCTTGTATCTACTGTCCGCTCAATGAAATACAATGGCGGAGTGCCTAAAGAAGAGCTTACAAAAGAGAATCTGGAAGCGCTTAAAAACGGCTCGGTAAATCTTGGTGCCCATATCGATAACCTGAAAAAGTACGGTGTTCCTGTCGTTGTGGCAATCAATCATTTTTATGCAGATTCAGAAGCTGAAATTCAGTTTATAAAGGACTTTTGTGCCGAAAAAGGTGTGGAAGCAGCGGTTACCAAATGCTTTGCCGAAGGCGGAGCGGGAGGATGCGAACTTGCGCAGAAGGTCGTTGACGCCTGTGAGCGGACAAATGATTTCAAGCCCATATATCCGCTTGATATCCCTGTTTGTGAAAAGATTGAAACGATTGCAAAGGAGATTTACGGGGCGGACGGTGTTGAATATTCCGCTGCTGCGAAAAAGAGCATTTCGGAGTTTGAAGCGCTCGGAGTAGATTCGATGCCTGTCTGCATCGCTAAAACGCAGTACAGCCTTTCCGATAACGCTAAGCTTCTCGGCAGACCGCGTAATTTCAAGCTTCACATAGAATCTGTTGAGCTTTCAAACGGCGCCGGCTTTATCGTTTGCAGAACGGGCTCCGTAATGACGATGCCCGGTCTTTCAAAATCGCCTGCGGCATACAATATTGACATTGATGAGAACGGAAATACCGTCGGGCTTTTCTGATATGAAAGTTTTTTATTCAAAAAGCAGGCAGGATACTGTTCAATTCGCGTCTGATTTCGCGCGCAGTCTGCCTGCAGGAAGCGTCGTTGCATTTTTGGGTGATCTCGGAGCGGGGAAAACAGCTTTTGTTACTGGAATGGCAAAAGGTCTCGGTATAGACTGCGACGTCACTTCCCCCACATTTGCCATATGCAATGAGTATAGAGGAAAGGATACCGCGCTTTATCATTTTGATATGTACCGTGTTGACGGCTGGGATGATCTCTATTCCACGGGATTTTTTGACTGCCTTGATAAGAATGCTTTTGTTGCGGTTGAGTGGAGCGAGAATGTTTACGGCGCTTTGCCGGACGGCTCCTATATAGTAGAAATAACAAAGCTTTCAGAAAATGAAAGAGAATTTAAAATATATAAAAAAGGTGACAGCGATTAATGCTTATGCTTTCTGTTGAGTCCTCGGCAGTCACGGCGTCCGCCGCTCTGAGTGACAACGGTAAAATACTGAATAGTGAATTTATAAATAATGGGCTTACACACAGTGAAACGCTTTTGCCTCTCGTAGAGAAAGTTATGAAAGGGTATTCCTACCGTTCTCTTGACGCTGTTGCCGTTACGGCGGGTCCCGGCTCTTTTACCGGAGTAAGGATAGGCGTTGCAACTGTAAAAGGTATAGCGTTTCCGTATGATATTCCGTGTATCGTAGTCTCAACGCTTGAGGCGATTGCGTATCATTTTACTGATGAAAACGCTGTTATATGTGCGGTTATGGATGCAAGGCGCATGCAATTCTATAACGCGTTGTTTAAAGCTGAAAACGGTGAAATAAAGCGCCTTTGCGCAGACCGAGCAATAGCCGCTGCCGATCTGCAAAATGAGATCAGGTCATTGGGAAGAGTAATCATCGCAGGTGACGGCGCGAAACTGTTTTACGACTGTCTGGATACGGGGAATGCTGAACTTGCGCCGGAAGACAGAATCTATCAGAGTGCCGCCGGAGTTGCCGCTGCGGCTCAAAACGGGAAAAAAATTTCCGCGTCCGCTCTTATGCCGGTTTATTTAAGGCAAAGTCAGGCGGAGAGGGAATTAAAATTAAAAAAGAAAAGTTAAGGAGAATAATTATGCTTGCATTGGGTTCTGACCACGCCGGTTTTCCTCTTAAGGAAGAAATCAAAAAATATCTTGATTCAAAAGGTGTTGCGTACAAAGATTACGGCTGCTTTTCGCCTGAAAGATTCGATTACGCAATAGCCGCTCAGAAAGCATGTGATGCAGTTGTAGCCGGAGAATGTGAAAAAGCGATTCTGTGCTGCGGAACGGGAATCGGTATTTCCATGGCGGCAAATAAGGTGAAGGGGATACGTGCCGCAGCTTGTTCGGATTATTTCAGCGCAAAATATACTCGTGCGCATAATGACGCAAACTGCCTTTGCCTCGGAGCGCGCGTCGTAGGCGCGGGTCTTGCCGATGAACTGGTTGAGGTGTTTCTGAACACTGAATTTGAAGGCGGCAGACATAAAACAAGAATCGATCAGATCGCTGATATTGAAAACGGCAAAAAATTATATTGATTTGTGTTTTCAAGGATACTTATTGAAAGGTTCTTTCAACCTACATAAAGCCCACGAAACACACAGAAAACATATGGATTAAAAATGAAGCTTATAGGGCGCAATGCCTATATCCTTCGTTTTCAATAATAAACCCGCTCAAGTTAAGAACTTGGGCGGGTTTGCGCTTTTTGCTGTTGTCAATTCTAACGTACTTCTGTACGCCTGTGCATTTCCAAACACAACATTCAATTGGATTTCTTGTTAATTCTATGCTTAACTCCATTTTAAAGCCTTTACGGAAAAACCTAATGATGTGTCAAGCTTGTTTTTCTGTATTATGGCAATGACCTGTGTTTTATCACATTTTTTATCAATCGCGTCAACTTCGGCTATAACCTTGTAGTAATTATTATTACCGAGATCCTGTATCTGCGTTATATTTACCGTATGCGTATGGGATTCATAGGAACCTGATGTGATAGAAAAAGTATCTTTTGAACTGTTATATGAAATGGGAGCGGCATCTGCTATGTCTTCGGAAGTGTAACTGTTGCATTTTGTTTTGAAAGAAACAACTGTTCGTGCGAAATAATTGAACAGATCGATTACAACTGTATTGCTGGCAAATGTATTCATATCCATATTTTCCCGTTGCAGCATCCAGCATGCAACATGTGTTGCGATCTCGATGGGAACATTATCTGTATTCTCGTAGTCAGCAAGATACAGATAAGGCACTTCCAGCATATTTGTAACGGTTGTGACATCCTTGTCGCTGAACTGCACTTTTTCACCATCTGCTGATGTGGAAGGAACACGATCCTCGCTGATCGGAAGTGTCGTCAGTTCGGAAGAGGTTGTGCCGGGTGAGCCGCCGGTGTTGTTGCCGACATCTTCTCTGTCCCCAACATTATCTGGACCTTTTTGATTTTGCTCATCGTTGTCCGCATCTTCAGACGAATGATTATCTTCAGGCATGTTTTGGGGTTCTGAAATGATCTTGCCTGTTTTTTTGCCTTCCGCGTCAAGCACGTAGGCTTTTCCGTCCTCATATATTACCGCAACAGTATTGCCGTCTTCATCCGTTTCAAAGCCGTACTCAACAACGCTGTCGCCGAGTCCGCCCGCCGGTTCTGTAGATTCATCTTCTGAACTGCAGGCAACAAAGCAGCTTGCAACAAGACAAACACACATAAAAAGTGCACTTATTTTTTTTACCATCAGATAACACCCCGTACCTCTTTTTTATACATTATAAATAGTTTTTATTTAAAAGTAAATATAATTTTGCATATAGAACACAATAATTAACGAATAATTTACAATAAATACACAAATTATGGTATAATAACCTCACGAAGCGTTTACCAAAATCAAAGATTTTGACCGCTT
>UQDP01000027.1 GCA_900539845.1 uncultured Oscillospiraceae bacterium
CAGCGTGTAGGGATACATACTTTTCTTATTTTATAACTTTTTCTACACGCTGAAACTCCTGAAGAAACAATCTTCAGGAGTTTACATATTTATGGCATTATTGCGGTTTTGTTTTGCGCAGAGCTGAAAAATCACGGACGTTTATCACACCGTCCGAATTCAGATCGTATACGGGATCAAAATCCGCATCGCCGGCACAAGAGTTCATTCTTTTTTCCATTTCATTTGCGGCTACATTATAAATATTTATAAGGAGCCTGTAATCACGCACACTGACAACCGAATCGGCATCCATATCATAAACCGCGTCAAAATCGCTGTCCGTACTTGAAGAATTAAGATGGGACATAAAATCGGAATAGATCTGCGCGCCTGTTTCGGTGTAATTGCCGGTGCAGGAATAGCCGCATTTTGTGCAGGTATAGACAGTACCTGCAGGCGTGAGCCATCCCGGCTCGAGCGGAGACTCGGTATAACTGTGAATGCAGTCAACGATCTCAAATGTTGCGGTTGTTGTGTATCCCATAAAATGAGCCGTGACGGTATGATAACCGACAGTTTCGTCACAGTCTGAAAGATCAAGGAGTATATCACAGCCGTTCAGATAAGGGATCACAGTAGCGGTTCTCTCCCAAGTATAAAGTTTCCCGTCTGCGTAAACCACTTTGAAGCTGAGATCGTTCAGCAGTCTTTCCGTTGTAAATTCATCAAGCTCATAGACCTGGCGCTCCTTTGTTCCGTTAACAAAGAGATGAAGATTATCATCGGACGGGATCTCGGCGGCGCCGCCGCTTATCATTTTTATGTTAAACTGACCGCAGGAATTGAAATATCCGTTTGTAAACGCGAATTTATAATAATAGGTCTTGCCTTTTTCAAGATACGCCGTGTGGCTGAATACAAATCGGTTATCCTCGTTTTTTTCATCGGGGCTGTAGCTTGCGCAAATCAAGTTCTCCTGCGCATCATACAGCTCTGTTTTCATTTTTTTCTTTGTTGTTACGGTAACGGTATATTCAGCGGAATACTGAGGGGTAAAGTCACACCAATAGTAATATTTCCAGTTATCGTTTTGAAAATAATCATTATTACCCGTCGTAAGATCCATCTGTGAAAACAGAGCGTTTTTCAGATAGTGGAACTCGATGGGTGTGTTTGGAAAAAAGCTTTCAGCCTTGGCGTTCAGATCCGCGGGAATCAAAACCGTTACGAAAACAAGAAAGCAGCAGATCAGCGGAACTATTTTCCTTTTCATATGTACACTTCCGTATATTTCAAAAGGCGCCTTTAGAAAAGACGCCTTTGACAAGATCAATCTTCTTTTTCTTCAGCCTCTTCGGCGTCATCATCCTCGATCTCGAATTCAAGATATTCGCCGCAGGCGGGGCATTCGATTCCGCCTTCCATCACCGTATCCTCGTCAACGGTGAATTCCTCGCCGCAGGATGGACATGTGATCGAATAATCCTCGCCGCAGCAGTCGTCGCAGGCGCAGCAGTCATCATCACATTCCGCCAAATAATCTTCAACGTCAGCAAGATCATCGTCGATTCCGTCTACCTGCTCTGCAAGAAGATCCATATCCTCATTGACATCATCAATGTCCTCAATCATATTCTCAAGCACATCAATAATCGCCTTGAACATTTTGGTTTCTTTCTTATTGTCGTCAAAATCAAGTCCGTCAAGCAGACCCTTGAGATATCCGAGGCTTTCAGTTGTGTTCATAATACATCCTTTCCGAGCTTATGCGCGCTCCATATATTCACAGGTTCTTGTATCCACGCGGATTTTGTCGCCCTCATTGATAAAGAGCGGCACTCTGATCTCCGCGCCGGTCTCAAGCGTTGCCGGCTTGAGAGTGTTGGTGGCAGTATTGCCTTTAAAGCCGGGATCGGTCTTTGTTACTTCAAGAGTAACGAAGGTAGGCGGCTCAACGCCGAATACCTTTCCTTTATAGGAAAGAACACGGCAGATATCGTTTTCCTTAACGAACTTGAAGTTGTCGCTGAGGTCGCTTTCCGAAACGGGAACCATATCAAATGTTTCCTGATCCATAAAGTAATAAATGCCGTCGTCGTTATATGAATACACCATATCCTTTCTTTCAATAAAGGCGGTGGGGAACTTTTCCGTTGGGTTGAATGTTCTTTCAACTACCGAGCCCTGAATCACGTTTTTGATCTTTGCTCTTACGAAAGCAGCTCCCTTACCCGGCTTTACATGCTGAAATTCCACGATCTGATAAACCTGACCGTCCATTTCAAAAGTAACGCCGTTTCTGAAATCACCTGCTGTTACCATAATATTATACCTCCAAAATTCATTATTCTTAATACAGATTTATTTTATAATATTTCCAATAATAAATCAATACCCATTTTATAGCTGTCTTTGCCGTAACCGCATATCTGTTTTTTGCAGACTTCGGTAATAACTGATTTTTTTCTGAAATCCTCACGGTTGTGGATATCGCTCATATGCACCTCAACAAAGGGCACAAACTCCGCCACTGACTCTATCGCGTCTCTGATCGCATAGGAATAATGCGTATACGCGCCGGCATTGATGATCACGCCGTCATACTCTTCCCTGCTCTGCTGGATAACATCAATGATATCGCCTTCATGATTGGACTGAAAAAAGCTCATTTTGGCGCCGCGCGCTTTGCCGTATATTTTAAGCTCTTCATTTATAGCCTTGAGCGTTTCCGTACCGTACACATTCTTTTTTCTTATTCCCGTCATATTGAGATTGGGACCGTTGAGCACAAGTATTTTCTTCAATGAAACAACACAGCCTTTCAACAAATGATCGCCTGCGCCGCGAAAGCTGTTCACAGGCGTTTTCTTCATAAAGAAAATCAAGGGGAACGAATCGCCGTTCCCCTTTTATGTAAGATTATTTATACTTTCTTTTGCGAGCGGCTTCACTCTTCTTCTTACGAGCAACCGAAGGCTTTTCATAATGCTCTCTTTTGCGTACTTCCTGAATAATGCCGTCGCGAGAAGTCTGCCGCTTAAAACGGCGGATAGCGCTGTCAAGAGATTCATTTTCTTTAATTCTGACCTGGCTCACTTACATTCCCTCCCTCCGACCTGCTGTCAGGGGTAATCGCTAAATTTGATATCTTTAAATATCCGAGCAAGATTATAAACAAATATGATTGAATTGTCAAGCATTTTAGCAAATAATGTATAAATGAAATGAAAAAAGCCGCAGCCGTTCACCTTAAATACTATTATTTAAATAAAAATAAAGGCAATAAAATCACGATATTGAAAAATCAGGGTGCTCTTCTAAAGATTTACATTATCAGACTTTTCCTGAAGTGGAGCCGAAACCGCCGTCGCGCACACCGCTGGCACAGTCATCCTGGGTAATACCGAACTGAAGAAAGATGCCCTGCGCAAATCCGTCGCCTGCACTGAGCGTTACAGTATGTCCGTCATCATGGGCGTCACAGGAAAGCTTTATCATAATATGCCCTTCGTTTGATGAATTGTAATAATCCGCGTCAATAATGCCAACCGTGTTGTCCAGCTGAACACGATGCTTGAAGCCGAGCCCCGAACGCGGAAAGATCTGAAGCACCCAGCCGTCGTCTATCTTAGCCCTTATACCGGTGGGTATCAGAACGCTTTCGCCTTTTTTGAGCGTTATATCAGCCGGTGCATAAAAATCATATCCTGCAGAGCCTGAAGTTGCTCTCTGAGGAAGTTTGATAGAATCATAAACAGCTCTCACATCGCCGCAATCGGGAAAATTCTTTTTGAAATCAGCCGCAAACTGTTCAAAGCTGACCTTTTGATATTCGGCTATTCTTTGCATATCGGTCACCATATCCTTTAAAATAGTACCGAATTATTTTAACATCTTTTTCGGCGTTTTTCAACACAAACATCCGAAATCAAGTTAAACGACACACATTTCGCCCTTAAAGCTGTGCGTGCCGATGAAGACCCTGCCATTTATACGCTTTTCGGTATGATATTGCGTTATTCCGATTCGATTATTATAAAGATAAACAAAAATTAATAAACGCAATCAAAAGCAATAACACAAGCAAGACTTTATTGGCCTTTGCTTGGTTTCGCTTAAAAATGATATGGAACAAATGATAGGCGCAAGCGCCTAAAAAAGCACCGAACGTATTGCTGATGATATCGGTCACATCCGATACGCCGAGCTGAAGCACATATTGCAAGACCTCTATAACAACACTGCAAACAAACGGGATCAGTATTGAAACCCAACGGATCTTGCTTTTGCGAAGCCGCATTTGAATTAAAAAACCAAACGGAAAAAATAAAAGAACATTCAGCAGAATATCGCGAAACATACCGCCGCGGTCCACATTCCAATCCGCAAACGGTATCAGATTAAGGCTGTTTACCCGATAACGGTCTGCGGAAAAAATCTGAGTGATAGGAACGTATTTAAACAAAGTCATATCCATTACTGCGTCAAAATAAGATAGAAAAATAATCAGCAGCAATATTGTATAAATGATTTTCCTTTGTTTTTGCGAAAGTTTTATTCTGTTCATTTGAATCTCCCATCCTTATTGATTTTCATATTCTTGTTTTCACTTCAGCGCAGGAATGCATATACTCTCTTCGCTGCTCTCGCCGCCGGATACAACTTCACAGTTGAAACAATACATTGGCTGATAAAAGCCTTTCGTATCCTCGCTGAACTCGATTTGACAGTTCTTTATCTTAAGCTCGTAGACTTCCGGCAGGTAATATCCGGGGAATTTTCCGGCTTTGATACGATCCAAAGCGTCCCAAACACTGATGATATCCTCGCTTGAAACACAATCGAGCCGGATGATATGATTTTCTATACTGACGATCTCCCCGCTGTCGATAACGGAACAATACAGATAGCCTTGGAGAAGCCCGTTTTCCGTTTGCCGATCCACGCGGAATGCATACCAATCCCCTTCCGCAACCTCACAGTAGCAGTCTTGGGGCAGATCGATATGATATTCTTTCAAAGCCTTGCGGACAGTCGCAGCCGGAAACGGTGTAGACGGTCGGATCTTTGATTCCATCTGAAAATATGCCGTATTTTCAAATTTATAAGAACCGTCTTCTGTATTCATCGTAAACTCGTAATTTCCATCAACAGAATGCATACGGTATGTCCCGTTCTCGTACAATTCCGTTGAGCCATCCATCTCGGCATTCGCGGCGGAGAACAGCTCGGCGGCTTTTGCATGCGCCTCCTCCTTTGACAGGGCTGTTGGTTTATATACCATTGCCGTTGTATCAAAATCCGCAAGCGTATCCACCGTGACCGTCTTATTTCTCATATTCTGCTGTTCGTAATACGCGAACTCCAAATTACCGTAAGGCTGCAGCTCATACACTAAAAAGATGACGCAGAAAACGGCAGCCACGGCAAGATACGGCGTAAAATATAACAGTGTTTTTCTGAAACGCCGCCTTTTGGCGATACATATAACGATCTGAAGCGCGCAGAAACCGAGAAACGCACCGACAGTATTATTCAAAATATCATCACATTCAAAAACGCCGAGCTTTAGGATATACTGTAATGTTTCAATAACCAATGTGAGCAGGAATCCTGCCGGTATGACGATATACGCTTTATTAAACTTTTTATGCCAAAGCGGCAAAAGGAACCCGAACGGAACAAAAAGCAGAATATTCAAAACAATATTGAGCCAGTCTGAACCCGACCATGAATACCACGCCAGACGGTAGCTTGAAAACAGATATTGAATGCCTTCGGTGCTTTCTGTTCTGTCTGCAAAAACGGCACAGGCAACGATGAAAAGATACAGAAAACTCACCGCGCCGAGCAGCGGATATTTTTTGTTCAGATTTTTCTGCCCTTTAAAAACTTTTTTGTAGATCAGCCAGCCGATAAAGAATAAGATCAGCAGCACCGCCAGCGCTGCCGCGCCTATAAACGCATACCGTAAAAGCAGGGGTATGATATGTTCCATTCTCAAAACGATTTCTCCTTTGCGATAAAGATCAAGACATCCGACACGCTGCGCCGTAACGCCTTCAAATAATAAGTTGTGATTGGAAGGCAAATTGTAACAGAAAAAATAAAAAAACACTCCTTATGTTCTGCGGACTGTACAAAACTATCAGTTACAGCTATAATATTAAAGTACCTTTAGCACGAAAAGAGGATTTTTTTGAACAGCGAATACAGGGATAAATGCGAAGCGCTTTTCAGGCAGTTTGAGCCGCAGCTGTGCCGGATATGCCGAGTCAAGCTGCGTGGCAGACCCGATGACACGGATGATGTTATTTCAGATGTGTTCACGGCGCTTTGTGAAAAATTTGAAAAAGACGGCGCGCCGGACAACCCGCGGGCGTGGCTTTACGGAGTCTTAAACAACAAAATTAATTTAAGGTTCAGAGACATTTATAAAACGGCAGAAAAAGAGACAAGCTTTGACGATCGTGAATACGAACTGCCCTATGCTGATGATCTTATAGATAAAAAAATAGACGAAGTTTATAACAGCGAGATCAAAAACAGGCTGCAAAAACTTTTGAGCAGTGACGAATACGAGCTTATAAAAGCCATTCACTTTGAAAAGCTTAAAATGAAAGAGGCGGCAGAGCGTTTTGGCAGCACGGAATCCGCTGTTAAACAAAAGCATTACAGAATCTGCCGAAAACTCAGAAAAATCATCGGCAGCCCTGAAGATCTCATTTAAGCGTTACTTTTTCGCTGCAGATCCAAACTAATCTTACAGAGGTGATATTGTGAAAAATGATACTCTCCTTGAAGCGCTGAAAAAAGGTTCAGCCTCTTTTACCCTTTCAGAGATCGAAGAGATGATGAACGAAGAACTCAATAAAGATCCGGAAAAAATGGATACCGAACTTATTGATCTCTGCGCAGAAATCCTTAACAAAGCATATTCGGAAGAAGAAAATGAAAAGCCCAACACAATCTCCGTTTCAAAAGAAAACAACACGAAAAAAGGAAAAAAGATAAAATTCGGGAAAATACTGCTTATCGCAGCGACCGTGGCGGTAATACTTGCAGTTTCAATTCCCGTTGGCGGAAGATTCTTTCACAGTGACGCGGATGAACAAATTGCCGATTATACCGGCGATCATTTTCATATGGATCTTCAAAACGGCAATATGGACGCCGAAAAACATTCCGACGGCAGCGACCCGCTGATAAAAGCACTTCAAAACACCGGCATTCAAGATGTTATTATTCCGGCAGCATTTTTATCGGATCCATATTCCGCGGAGATAAGCTTTACGTACGAAGATGAATACACCATTCAGGACGAAATAGAATTTAAAAACGAAAGCGAAGGTTTTGAAGGATATATCGCGATAACAAAATATAAAGATAAGGATTTTCTGTTTGCAATAGGCCAATCTGATTATTCATCCAGATATGACACGGTTAACCAGATAACCGTGAACGGAATGGATGTTCTGATATTCAGCGGAGGCGATATGGACATATCGGTCGCTTACGTGGACAAGGATACGGATTATTCAATCAGTTTTGATGAGAACTGCACCTTAGAACAGGCAATAGAAATCGTAAAATCATTGGGCAATGAATAAGTATTGCAAACCATTATCCTATAACTTTATCTATAGATAAACCAATAAATCCCCGGTGAGACCGGGGATTTTCATTTTTTTGAGCAATAAAAAACTGCCGGGGAACATCCCGGCAGCCGGCGCGTAAGAGCACACGCCTGAAAGCATAACAATATTTAAACGGATCAAAGGCCGAAAGAAACGGAAAGCGCCTCGTTGACCTTTCCCATGTCGCCTCCGTCCAGTGTGCCCATCTTTTCACGAAGCCTGCGTTTATCTATGGTGCGCACCTGCTCAAGCAGCACAATACTGTCTTTGGCAAGACCGCAGTTGCCCGCGTCAACTTCAATATGTGTGGGAAGATTCGTTTTATCCTTCTGGCTTGTTATGGCGGCGGCAATGACCGTTGGCGAGAATTTGTTGCCGACGTCGTTCTGAACGATCAGCACCGGTCTTACACCGCCCTGCTCGGAGCCCACGACGGGGCTCAGATCCGCATAATAAATATCGCCGCGTTTTACAGTCATAATGATCACCTTTATTTTATTTTTATTCCGTTTATAGTTTTGCCTTATTTTAACGGTTTTAAACATCCGCATTTCATTATATGCTTAAAAACTTTTTTCGCACGGCGGCATATTATAGATTGAGGTGAAATTTCGAATTTTTCACTTTGAAAAAACGTGTCCGAAGCAAAAATCTTCAGGGCACGGCTAAGCGTAAAGGAGATATACCATGTTTAAATACGATGATATGTTTAATCCGAGCTTTCTGAAGAAGCCGAAAAACAGTATACCCGCTCCGCTCCCGGACGACACCACAGTTACAATGGCTTATGTTCCGTTTCAGCAGGAGCCGGTTTTATTTGACGATACGATGACAGGGCTTAATGCCGGCACGATCTTCCCGGAACTTGACAAACCGTTTACGGGGAAAGGAGAATTAAAATGAGCAGAGAAAAGATGCTTCTGAAACTTTCCGCCGCCCAGTTTGCCATGTGGGAGATGCGTGTTTATCTAGACACGCATAACGGCAGCGAAGAGGCGCACAGGCTGTATGAAAAATATACAGCTGAATTCAACAAGCTTAAAGAGGAATTTGAAGAGAAATTCGGTCCGATAACGCTCGGCGAAAACAACAGCGATGAATGGCTGAAAGACCCCTGGCCGTGGGATAACGACTGCTGAGCGCAGAAGAAGCAAAAAGCGTTATATCCTCACAAGGTCAAAATATGCATAAAAAACAACGGAGCGCATTATCTGCGCTCCGTTCCTTATTATTTATGGTTTTCAGTCATTATGTTCTTCCATATGAACATCCTCGGCAGCCGGGGTTTTCTTTTTCTTTGCGAAGATAATGAATTTGCTGAAAAAATAATTGAGAATAACAACGATAACGGCAAGGATCACCTTGGCAATGATCTGCCCCGTTACCTCAAAGCCCAAAACGGTGAACGAATACTCGCCGAAACCGAGCTTATCAACAAACAGCCAGAGTCCGCCCTCCTCAACGCCGAAGCTGAACAGGCGCGCCGCGAAAAATTCAACGACCTCCCGCGCAACGATCTTTATATTCCAGCTTTTGGAATCGAACACCCACAATTTGTTGGTTACATATGCGAAAATAACGGAAACGATCCAGGCTATCGCATTGTTAAGAAGATATACATGCTCGCCGAATATACGGTTCAGAAGCCAAAAAACGACGAAATTGACTACCGTTGTCAGCACGCCGAACACAACATAGGTGATCAGTTCTTTATATTTTACAAGAAGCTCTTTTATCTTATTCATCAGAATGATTTTCCTTTTCAGAATCTGCGCCCAAATGATTTTTCAGTATATAAACGGGCCTGTTTTTAACCTGCACATATATTTTGGAAATATACTCGCCGAGAATACCGAGACAGAATAGCTGCAAGCCGCCGAGCAACAGCACAAGCGCAACGATCGTGGGATAACCGGGAACGCTGATTCCGAAAGCGAGTTTTTGAATGACAACAACGATCAGATAAATAATGGACGCAAGAGAAGCGAAAAAGCCTATATAAGCGGAAAGCTTCAGCGGAAAGGTGGTGAACGAAACTATGCCTTCTATTGCATATTTAAAAAGCTTTATGAAATTCCATTTGGAAACGCCGCTTTCCCTCTCCTGAACGGTATAAGGAATATATTCCGTGTTAAAGCCCACGAAGCTGAAGATGCCCTTTGAAAAGCGGTGGTATTCACCGAGTTCAAGCACGGCGTCCACCATTTTGCGTTTCATAAGCCGGAAATCAGACGCGCCGTTTACGAACGGCACCTCCGCCACTTTATTGATTATTTTATAAAAAGCGGATTTCATGGCGCTCATCAGCTTATTTTCCTTGCGCTCGTCCTGATAAGCGGTCACACAGTCTATATCCTCATTCTTTTTCATAACGTCAAGCATTTCAAGCACGACTTCGGGGCGCTGCTGCAGATCGGCGTCAATGAGACACACCACATCGCCGCGCACACTTTTCAGCCCGGCATAGATTGCAGCCTCCTTGCCGAAATTACGGCTGAATGAGAGCACCTGGATCTGAGATTCTTTATGCTCATCATAAAGCTTTTTCAAAAGCGGATAGGTCTTGTCCTTACTGCCGTCATTTACAAAAACAAACTCATAATCCTCGACCTTGCCCTCAAACACTCTTTTAACTTCCGAATAAAATTTTTCCACATTCCCCTCTTCGTTGTAGCAGGGAACAACAAGCGATAATTTCATATTTAAACCTCTTAATCTGCCTTATCGCAAATATTGTAACACAATATATTGATAAAAACAACAATTAAATAAATATACGAATGCTTATTAACATAAATTTCTTAAAATCCGTAATTTATTTTAAATACTAATAAAAAATTTATGTAAACCGCTGTTTACACTGCGCAAAGCGGCGTTGCTTTCACCGTTTGTAAACCGAAGTTAATGGAGTTTGAGCGCATTGCAGGGTATCATATAAACAAGCAAAACAAAAAGGAGGAAAAAGTTTTGAAAAACAAAATATTCTTGCCGCTTGACAATGCCGCAAAGATCTACCCTGCCGCGATGACCAAAAAATGGAACGCCGTATTCGCCATTTCGGTCTATCTGAAAGAAAAAGCGGATAAAAAAATAATGAAAAGCGCGGTTGAGGATCTTTATGAAAGGTTTCCGAGCTTTTACGTCTGCCTCAAGCAAGGCGCCTTTTGGGATTATTTTTATAAGGCGAAAAGCTCCGATATAGTAAGCGATTCTCAGGACATATGCAGACCCATTGATGTAAACGACAAAAAGCGGCCTCTTTTCAGAATAAATCTTAACGGCTGCGAGATCAGGTGTGAATTTTTTCACGCCCTGACGGACGGAGCCGGCGCAATGGAATTTGTTAAAGCGCTGATTTTAAGATATTTTCAGCTTTGCGGCTGTGAGATCGAAAATGCCGCGGCGTACGGAATAAAAGAATATACCGAATCACCCGAAAAGATTGAATATGAGGATGAATTTCTAAAGATCTATGACGGCAGCACAGGTGCTTTCAGAAAAGGCTCGGGCGCATATCAGCTTAAGCTTCAGAAAAAAACGGGGCGTTTTTACAGAGACGAGGTATGCATTTCTCTCAGCTCTCTAAAAGAACTTACAAAAAAATATGACTGCACCGTTACCCAATTTATAGCAGCGGCTTATTCGATGGCGCTTATTGATATATACAGCAAAGACTGCAGCACGTCAAAAAAGCCGCTCCGCCTTGCCATACCCGTTAATCTGAGAAAATTCTGGAAAAGCGCAACACTCAGAAACTTTTCGTCTTTCATCACAGCCGATATTACACCGAACGGCAAGCTTGATTTTGAAACCGTGTTATCTTCCATAAAATCGGAAATGAACAAAAAAATCAACAAAGAACAGCTTTACGGCGATGTCTGCCGCAACGTTGCAGATGAAAAGATGCTCCTATCACGCATAGCGCCGTCCTTTCTGAAAAAACCTGTCATGAAAGCGGCGTTCCGTCTTTACGGCGAAAGAAAGTACACGTCAACCGTGACAAATCTCGGCAATGTCAAGCTGCCGCCCGAAATGGCGGATAAAATAGATTTGATAACCGTCACTCTGGGAGAAACATATATAAATCCCATCAACTGCGCAGTGGTCAGCTTTGCCGATACCCTTTGCGCCACGCTTTCCTTCGCCGGCAACGGCTTTGAAGCGGTAAGATACTTTATGGATTTTCTATCCTCAAAAGGGCTTGAAGTCTCCACGGCACACACAATTTAACAGCACAAAAGCCTGTATCTTTTTCAGATACAGGCTTTTTTCGTTATTGCTTCGATACCGCTGCCGGCTCTCTGCTTTTAAGCTTTTTCATGTATTTCATCCCGAAATACGTACCGACAAGGGAAACAACGGTGATCAGCGCAAAGATAACAATAAACATGCCATAATTTTTATCGATCAGCTTGCTGCCGCAGTATGTTGAAGAAATAATTGCCGGTATTCTTGCGATACCTGTTATAACAAGAAACGGCAGTATCTTTGTATCGGTCAGCCCGATAAAATATGTGATGATATCCTTGGGCGTGCCCGGGATAAGGTAAATAAAAAACAGCAGAAGATATTTTCTTTTTGAGTCTTTTATAAACGCCCATTCATTGATCTTGTTCGTATCCACAAACAGATTAACGAATTTAATGCCGAACACCCTTGTCAGCAGCAGAATGATGAGCGAGCCGATCTCCGTGCCGATCATACAGTAGACGAAGCCGCCGAAGGTGCCCCAGATATAACCCGAACCGATCTCAAGCGGCTCTGCCGGGATGATCTTGATGACCGTCTGAAACGAGCGAATAAAAACAAACATGGCGTTCGCGGGAACCGTAAAGCTGTCCAGCCACGATTTAAAAAGCTGCTGATCGCTGATGATTTGTATCAATTCCTTGCCCAAAGTCAGATAAAGGGCAAGGAAGGAGCCGAGCACAGCAGCGCAGGAAACTGAGGCAATGATGATCTCTCTTTTGTGAAGCTTTTTCAGCATTACACTGCCGCTCCGAAAGTCCTGCTTTTCTCCGTCTGTTCCTGTTCCTGCTGCCAGAACACGCCGAGCTCGCCTTTATAGTTCTTTTTCCAGGGCTTATTCTTGCCGTTATAATGAACGAACACACAATTCTGCCTGACCCACTGCAGATTGATATCATTGCGGCGGTAGGTTGCCTCGTCAAGATTATAAAAGCACGGATTGACCGAGATAATCTTGTCTTTAAACAGCGCGTTGATAACATCCTGATCCGCCTGATAAAGATTTTTGCCTTTTTTGGCAATATAGCTGAAGATCCTGTCCGCTGTGATATATTTTCTCATATTCTCAACATGGATCATCAGCACGCCGGCGTTTATATAATCGCCGTGTCTGCCGAGATGCAGACGAAGCCTGTTAAACGCCTTTATGACGCCGCGCGTATGCCCTGCTCCGGCAAAGATCATATCGCCGAAATCCATATTGTAAAACAGACGCACGGAATTCAGAACCGCAATATCGGGATCAAGATACAGGATCCTGTCCACCTCAGGCGGAAGGTATTCAAACAGCAGCAGTCGGTAATAGGTCTCCTTTGAGATACGCTTTGTAAAATGCGCTCCTTCAAACAGATCTGAGGATATCTTTATGGGATGCAGCCTTATGCGGCTGCTCTCAATGCCGTTTGAGATATAGGACATATCCGTAAGCGTAAGAGAGCTATGCGCAATATAAACATCAAATTCATCGGGGTTGCTTGCCGTGAGCGAATTGAGCATTTTGATCAGCACATCGGCATAGTTTGAATCTATCGTAACCAGTATATTCATAAAACACACTCCTTTTCCTTTCTTTAAGCCAATTATACCCTTTTCCTTTAAAACCGGAGTAAACCAAAAATAAAGAAAAGTTAAAATATTGTTAAAACAGCTTTAAAGCATCGCCTTAACATACTTTATAAGTGCATTTTATAAAATATGCATAAAACTGCAACGGAAAACGCAAAATCTAATATCCACGCCGCAAAAACTAAAAAACAAAAAAAGAAGCCCATCTCCGCGTGTGGAAATGGGCTTGCTCCGTATTTAATTGTTTGTGTTCGGAATCAGGATCTTCAAAGTAAACTTTCCGTTTTTCTGCGCGGTCGTGCAAGTGCCGTCATATTTTTCCGCCGCCTTTTTCATATTGGAAATGCCGAAACCGTGCAGGAACTTGTCCGGCTTTGCAGTGCGTCTGCCGTTTTTCGGTTCCTCCGGCACACAGTTATTCTCAATCAGGATAGATACAAAATCCTGCACCTTACCCGCTTTCACAAGGATCACACGCTGTTCTTCCGGCAGCTTCTCGCTTGCTTCGATGGCATTATCTATTCCGTTTCCGAAAAGGGTGCTGATGTCAAGCGGTTCTATGAAATCCACGCCGCTGAAATCTATAAAGGCAGAAAAATCGATATGCTTTTCACGGGCTTTCTCCGCCTTATCCCGAATGATAATATCGAGGAAGTCGTTGCCCGTGTGGATATAGTTTTCATAGTCCGCAATCTGTGAGCGTAACTCCTGTGCCATCTTGCGTGTCTCATCTGTTGCCTGAGTGCCCTCCAGTACAAGCAGGTGGTTTTTCATATCGTGGTAAATGGAGCGTATGCGTTCCTCATCTTTGAGTTTGTCCTGATAATAGGCATACTGCTGCTGAAGCTGTGCGATCCGCACCTTATTCCGCTGTTCCTGCTCTCGGAGATAAAGGAGATTTTTGGTGTACACAAAAATTATCATAAAAATGGCAGACAATATACCGCTACTGATAAATAGCGTTAAATCTGCTGCTTTGCCCAGATTCAAAATACTGAAAGCTGCAAGGAAAGAAATTACAAAAGCAATTAAAAAAATCGCAGATAAAATAATACTATCCTTAATCTGCATCTTATACTTGAAATTTTTGAGCAACAGATAAAACACGCCAATTACAAACAAACGCACAGCAAGACCAATGGCATAAATCTCCCATCTTGTAAAAGACTGACCATCCACTAAGGCAATTTGTTCGTTACCATATACCCAATTTCCGACACTAAAACAAATGCTTTCAGTCAGATATACCGCAGAAACAAAAAACATTTCTATAACAGTAATACCTTGACAGAGTGAGTCTTTATAGCATATTTCCAAAATTGCAACAGAGAATACAAAAATCAGCGGTACTTTCCAAGCGCCAAGTTCCGTTAACCAAGTCATGGCATAGGTCAGCACAATATATGCTATCATAGGGATAAATTTATTGATTATCGACTGAAACCGAGGCTCTTTACACAAGCACCTGCTGATTACATATAAGCAAAAGCCTTCCGTTATGGTAGAAAGAATATCCAGAGTCTGATATACCCACATCACAGCATATCCCCCCAGAAGTCAGCCAGTTTCGCCATAAACTCCTTGCGTTTCGGCTGACTGATCGGGACACGCTCGCCCGTTGTTAAAAGGATCTCCAGCCCCTCTATGCTTTTTACAAACGAAAGATTAACCACATAGCTTGCATGGCAGCGGCAAAACTGCGGCTGCACTTCAAGCAGTGCGGAAAGCTCTTTCATATTCTTGTAGATCACCTGCTGCTGATCGTCAAAATGCAAAAGAACATTTCTTTTGTGTGTTTCCGCAAAACGCAGATTTTTATACAGAACTTTGTATTTGCCGCTGTCATTCGCAAAGGCAAGAAACGGCTCCTCCCTGCCTTTATATCTCTCAAAAAAACGGTCAAGCTCCATTTTGAGCCTGCCGTATTTCAGCGGCTTGAGCAGATAATTCACCGCGCCGTATTCATAGCCTTTCCACACATATTGTGCAAGCGAGGTCAAAAACACAATGCCAACAGTGCTGTCGTTCCGGCGGATCTCCTCTGCCGTCTCAAGTCCGTCCATCGTTTCCATTTTTATATCCATAAATATCAGGTCAAAATCAGGCTGATAATGATTCAGCAGCTGTAAACCGTCATTAAACTCAAAAAAGCAGAATTCCCTGCCTGTCTCCTCCGCGTATCTGGTGAGAAGTGCTTTCAGATCACTGATCAGTATATTTTCATCATCACAAATCGCTATTTTATACATTCGCCAAAACTCCGCAATTCATAATATGTTCCAAACGGAATGTAAAATCACGAACACATTATAGCATACAGCCAACGAATTACACAATATATAATTTTATTAAATTAAAAGGGGCAAACAACCGCGGTTTTCCGCAGCTTTAACAAAAACCTTTCCGCCGGCATAAAATGAAATGAATAATAAGAACCCGACTTGCCACGCAAGTCTGAACCTTGTTGTTTTATCCCGCCAACGATGAAAAGGAGTTAACCCTATGTTTAATTATATAAAAAAGTTACAGTATCCCATCAACATAAAACACTGCGACCCCCAAGCTGCCAGTCTCATTATAAGTCAATACGGCGGGCTGTAGTGTTTTTAGAGATTATAAAAAAAACAACGTGAATTTTATTTTTACATTCACGCTGTTAACTATCGTTACTGGGCACGATTTCTATTGCCTCTTCATTGCTCATCGTATCAGAATAAATAGTAGTTTCTTGAGGAGGAGAAAACTTATCTCTACGATATTCTACAATCCCTAGCCACCAAGAAAAAACAACAACTGCAATTAATATGAGTAAAACAATATTAGGAATTAAAAATGTCTTTAAGTTGAACACCGATTTATTTTCTTTCTGATTGTTTCTATTTATTATTCTATCAATAAAGTAAAACAACCCATACATAACATTCAGCAAAACAACGCCTATAATCAAAGAGCAAATAACAATTCTATAAACACTTACTGAACTTAAGTTTTGTAACACGGAAGATGTAAAAGTAAGAGCTCCATTAAAGGTAAGAACTACTGCTGAAAAAATACCAAGTATTGCAATACTCGATTCATTCATCTTCTTTTGGGATTGCTTTATTTCTTCATCTTGATTTTCAAGCTTTTCTTCACTTTTTTTAATACTGTTGTTTAAATTATTGATTTTACTTAAAAAGCTATCATTTACTACTGACAGTTTAGCATCGAAAAGCTTATCTATTTGTAGATTTTGATTCTCGTATTCAAGCGCTTCTAAACCAATTAATTCTAAAACCGCGCTAAATATTAACTCTGGAAATTCAGAATAATTTTTTGACTTACAGTGTTCTTTTAATAAACTGATATATAATGCATTAAAGTCTTTATCATAAAAACTATATGGATTTTTCCCATTTAGCAACATCATTTTGCAATATTTATCGCATTGAATTTTTACCGCCGTAGTTATTGTTACACTTACAGTAGTTTCTTTGCTATTCAAAATAGTGAATTGGCTATTATAGTTTTCTAAAAATTCTTCATCCTTTTTAGATAACTTGTTTATATCCGGAATGTCTCTTTTTATATTCAAAACCGTTTCACAAAAAGCATTAATTAAATTTATTTGTTTGTCTTTTTCTGAATCGCCCATATTTCTACTACCTCATTTTTTAAAATAAATAATTAAAAATGTAAAGTAGTATATTATTGGTTTGATATCGTTTGCTGGAATGTCTCAAAGAACCAGATAAAAAGTTCACAGTTTTAAGCATGTCAAATTCTTTTTTTTCATTAAATAGTTCCTTTTTAAACTCATCGATTTTGAGTCCCAATTCTTTAGAGCCAAAAGCACCAAATTCTCTAAAAACATCTATTAATAGCGCATTAATATTATCACAAAAATCATTCCCTAAATAAGCAACGGGAATTTTTACATTTTCATTGAACTCATCCTCTATCCGAGTTGAATCAACAGTTCCATCTAATATATTCATAACAAGAAAGTTTTCAAGTTGATTAAAGCCCAATCCACAACTCTTGTAATCAATATCTTCAGAAAACAAATTTTCCCTGTTATTCCTAATATAAACCAGCGAAGCAATAACTAATAATTTTTCTATTTTTGGGCGCACACACTTATATTCGGTCGATACTTTATAATAACATCTAATTAAAAAATTTGCAGCATCCAATAAATTAATCATCTTAAAAATTTTTCTTGTTGATCCTAATTGTCCAAATTCTTGCTTGTTCAATTTTACTTTTAGTATTAATATCTCATTTGTTGAATCAACATAATATGAAATGAAATTGCTATTTCTCAAGAGTCTATTAATACTATAAGATAAATCAACAAATTCCTTCCTCTTTTTATAATTTATTCTAGCATTTAGTTTTATTTTTTGCAATAGCAATTTTATTGAGTTTTTCACTTTTTTCAACAAAGATAGCACCCCTGCAACAAACAAAAAAGACAAAATAATAAACATACACCATATATTGTTATTATTTACATCTTACATTTTACATATAGTAAACTTTAAAATGAGAATTGTTTGTCAAAACAAAAAAATCAAAGTGTTAACTTTTTGTAAATTTTCTTAAAACATTAAAACAAACCCTGTAAACACAAAGCGCAGCGGTAATCTTTTTTACAAAAAGATTACAAATTTTAAATCAATTCACGGTCATGGGAATAAAAAAACGCCCCGACTCGTGAGAGCCGGGGCTTGTCATTTTAATGTTTGTTATTTGATATAGGTATCGCCATCATAGTAAGCAGCTACCCAGCCGGATGGGATTTGCAGCCAGGTATCGCCGTTTACGGTCTTGACCGCTTTTGCGGTTACCTTTGTTCCCTTCTTCAGAACAGCGCCGCCGCTCTTGGCTGTGGCGTTCTTTTCGCCGTCCGCTGTCAGCTGTGAGACTGTTTTCTGTGAATAGCTTGTTCCTGCGCCTGTTCTGACCTTAACATTGGTCTGCAGCGTGTAGACATTCCCTACTTTGTATGCCGGCGCTCCGTTAATTTTGCTCTGATCTTTCGGGCGGAGCACGCCGTATACATCATCATAATCGTGCTTAACCTTGTGCATCGCTTTGCCGTTCCAGTTCTGATCGTAAGAGTAGAAATAGGAGGTCGTCCCCTCGCCCGTGCAGATTGCCACGTGTCCGCAGCCGTCTCCTACGCTGCCGTCCCACACCATGATATCGCCTTTTTGCGGAACGAATGACGGAGTGTTTGAAATCTTAGTAAAATTCTTTATCAGCTCGGAATGCCTGCTGAAATTCAGCCAGTAATACTTGGCGTTGCCCCAACTGCCGGGCTTAATGCCAAACACCTTGTTGAGATACACTTTGATAAGGTCTACGCACTGCGCGCCGTATGCGCCGTCATAGTCCGTTGCTTTGCCGTTGTAGGCTTTTACAAATTCATCATAGGTCATATATTTCACCTCTTATAATTCAATACATTTATTTTCCCATTTTTTATATGCATCGAGATACAATTCGTTCTTATCGCCGTTATAAGTGAGTTCGTAATACATACCATCACTGATAGTGGTACTCGCCAAAGCCTTATGATTTTGCAGTGTTTTGCAAAGCCATACGATAAACACATCGTCTTCTGTAATGGTTTTATGATCTGTTTTATCAATATGGTTGTTTGCATAATCAACAACTGTAGATTTTATCAATTTTACGAATTCTGAATTAGACAATTTCATTCCTCCGTTTCTGTGTTATCTGACTTAGGTTCATCGTATGTAAGCGCCTGTTGGCTGTCTGACACGCCTTTGGTGGTCGGGTCTGTCGTGATCCCGATTGCCGCCGGGATCATCAGCACCAGCATAGCCACGTTCATGATCTCATCTGCCGTTACTGGCAGGGCTACTTTACACAGTTTCAAAATGGCAAAAACAGCAACCACCACTGCGGAAATGATACCCATCCACCACGAGCCGCTCTGTAACCTTACTTTCCAGTTAATGTTTTTCATAATTATCTCTCCTTTTTATTGTTTTTCT
>UQDP01000028.1 GCA_900539845.1 uncultured Oscillospiraceae bacterium
TCTGTGCAGCGGTTTCTCCCTGTTTACCTCTCGGGATCACAAAATCAAGCACGGCTGCGTTCTCCGTTCCGCTGTTAATAACACTCGCCGGCGTGTCCGGCTCTCCCGTAGTGACCGTTCCGACGGTTACCGTTGCGGCGGTACCGTCTTTACCCGGCGCACCCGTTTCTCCGGGATCGCCCTTATCCCCTTTCGGTCCCTGCGGTCCTGTATCCCCTTGCGGTCCTTGTTCACCCTGCGAACCGGGAGGTCCCTGCTCGCCGTCAAACGCTCCGCTTTCCGCCTGCTCCTTGATCTCCTCAGCCGTTGCCTGCGCCGCTTCGGCGGCTGCGTTTGCCGCAGCTGCCGCCTGCTCCGCCTGTGAAACCTTTTCAGCGTTTTCTTTAACGTAATCAGCATATCCCTTAATCTCTTCTATTGAACCGATAGGCGGCGTATCAGAGGGGATCTCGCGCGGGATAATATGAATACGGATTGTTTTTATAGTTGTACCGCTTTTTTCCGTTTCAACAAAAATCCATGCTTTAAAGGATTCGACCTGCTGCTGTAAACATTCATCCGGGATGTTTACAATGCCGATTTTTTCTTCATTACTTTCTTCAACAGTACCGGTTAAAACAAGAGCCTGACCGCTGCCGTTCTCGAAGTGTGTTTGGAAATTATCCGGCAGATCCGAAATACCGTGAATTTCAAGCTGCTGACCGTAATCATACTGATATGCGCAGACATCAGCGGCGCATTTTTTTGAAAAATCCACTATAATCATAAAGTCACATCCTCTATCGACCATGATTTAATATCTTTTGAAATCGTTCTCAAGCTGTTTAAGGCAAAGTAATTTTTTAAGCTCTGTCCTACAGTGGCGGAAGTCACACGCTCCCGTATGCAGTCATATGTTAAGTTCGTGATTTGCGCTTTGTAATTGATATCAAAAAATTCATCTTTAACCGTGACAATATCGCCTAAAGACAAAGACTCAGCTATTCCTGCTGCCTTATATTCGGCGGAATTCAAGAGATAAGCTATATCAAGATCGTAGCTTATGTCTTCCTGACTCAAAGGATTTCCTGTGAGCGCTTCGCCTAAAAAGACAGCTTGAGCGCCACCTGTAAGTCTTGAGTTTCTGTTACTTTCGCTTTCGTTTGCCAGCTCCAAATTCTCAAGCACTACGCTTCTGGCATAAGCGATCCCCGTATAATCCTGATCTTCATCCACCCAGGGTGTAGCAGTGGTCATTGAATAACCGTCTTTTGATATCGGGAATAACCTTGTGGTTAATTTTTCTCGTGAAACCGTCCGCGTTATTCCGTTCAGGTTTTTTCCGAATCTGAAAACAAAGCCTTTATCAGATCCCGCCGTTTTATTTACATTACAAACGAAGTTATCATAAATGATCTGACCGTGATATGTGTTTACCAGAGAACTGCTGTCTTCATCATCTCCGTTTATCGCAGTCATAAGATTAACGTTTTTAAGATTCAGAGATTTCTTATCCGTAATATCGCTGCTCACACTTGCCAGAACGCCACTCGGAACGAATTTATTAAGGGCTTTCGCTGCATCCAAACCGCTCATATTTTCAATATTTAATTCCGTAATGAACGCCCAGTTCATTACATCCATAAATATCGGGTAAGCGTAAGCCGTGATTTCGCTGTAATTCAACTCTGTTTTTAAAATTCTGAAATACTGTATGCCGTTGAATGACGGCGCTTTAATGATTCCTCCAGGCTCTATAAATTTAAAACGCCCGTCATCAAGTACGGGCTGTTTTATTGTGAGCTGCCAGCTCCCGTTCAGCTCTGCGGAAAGCTCACAGACTGTAGGAAATAGCGTCACATCGGCGTTGCTTAAAAGATTTTTCGGATATTGTGTAGCAGATGTTCTCCACGCTTCGATCATTATATCGTCCTCCATCTCGGTATCATACTTATACTTCCACCACTCGGAACGGATGTCTTAATGCTATTGCTTCCGGGATTCAGCCATAATGCATTGAAATCGCCGCGCGTAAGGTTATTGATGATGCTCTCACCGTCAGAATCATATGCGAGCATAAGTTCTGTATCGACCGTGGCGCTTTCGGAAACTGTGATTGAAAAATCATAAATTAAAACATGTATTCCTACAGTGATCTGAAACTGCCCGCTGCCTGAAAATTTATATATCGGTTTTGCTATAAAAGCGGTCGGATTCGTTACGCCGGATGAAAGCTGAATCTCTTCTTTTCCGCTTGATAAATAAGTATAAGGATTGCAGGTGACCGAAATCGTGAAAACGCCGATTCGGTTTGAAGTCCTTTCAATATCAGACGGCAGGATGATTTGTGTTTTATAAAAAAACTCCTTGTCATCTGAAAAGATAAGTTCGCTTCTCTGCTGCGAATACAGCCACTGCCGTACTGCTCTTGCTTCAGCCGCGAACGTATCGGGCGTTTTCGACATAAAATTACATTCAATATCGAACTGAATCGGATCATACGTTTCTTCATCGTCTGTAAACGCTCCGTCGGCGCCCGGAACGGTTATCAAACTGATCCGGCGCTGCGGCGTGGGAATATTCGGGCGGCGAATGGCGTATACACCTACCGATGAGGCGTTTGTGCCGTTTATATTAAAATCGTACATTTAATTTCCCCTTGCTCATTGCGTAAGCGGCTTGCTGATTCGTTATATACGTCTGTGTATTATTTGAAATGAGCTTTCCGTCCAGATAAACAGGTGAGTTAAAGGTTAATTCAGACGGACCTGCTCCGATGTTTTTTACATCTGCGTCTATAGTCATACCGGCAGAAAGCGCACCGGCAAGACTGCCTGCTGCTGTTTTCAGCTTGTCTTCATTTGCGTAGATTCCCTTTGTCATTTCATTGATCATATCCGGCATCCATTTCGGGACGGAAACAAGTGGTCCTACATCGGGAACGGAGAAGTGGAGATAGGAAGCGATCTTATCAGCAACACTTTTTACGGCATTCCCAATATTTGAGATCATGCTTTTTATACCATCGATTAAACCTTGGATAAAATCTTTTCCCCACTGTAATGCCTTGCCTGGGAGAGAAGTAATAAAGTCAACAGCTGTTTGAAATCCGTTTTGAATGGCTTCTCCGATTTCTTTAACTTTGTTGTTGAATTTTTCACCTGCTTCATCGAATTTACTTTTAATGGTTTCAATCGCTTCATTAAATTTTTCCTTTATTTTTTCCCAGACATCACCAAGCCATTCTGTAATTTCCCCCCAGTTTTTAATTATTGCAATAATTCCGGCAATCGCAGCCACAACTACTGCAATTATTCCAATAATAGGTAAAAGCGGAGCTTCTAATGCCGTTATAGAAGCTGCAAGCGATAAAATTACTGGAATTAAAACCAATAAAACTGCAGTTATGCCACCTGCAATAAGTATAAAATCCTGTGTCGGCTGAGGAAGAGCGCTAAAGCCGTCAACGATCTGATTAACGAAATCAACAAGAGGCGGAAGAATCTCTTTTAATAATTCTGTCAGCGTCTCTCCTACAGGTTCAAGCTCATCTTTGAGTTGCCGAAAATATCCTTCAATTTCTTGGGCTGAGGTAGTCGACTGATTATACATCGATTGAGCTTTGCCCTCAACGTTTGAATACTCGTCCCCTACCGCAGTAAGAGATTCTATCATTTTTAAATTACTGTCTTCTCCGATTGATCCAAAAGCTACCGATGCCATATTTAAAGCTTTTTGCTCATTTGTGGTTTTTCCGATATCGTTAACAATCGAATCTATAACAGCCTTTTGCTCTGTTCCACCTTTTTTCCACAACTGAAATAATTCTTGCGTTTTTTTACTAAAGATGCCTATTGAGTCCTTGAAATCTTCTTCTGCTAATTTTGTTGTGATTTCATTAATCGCGTCATTAACCTTGTCAAGGGTATATGCACCCTCGTTCATTCCGTTTTGCAGCAACTGAAAGTATTCTTCGGCAGAATATCCGGCTTGAGCAAATTTACCTGCATATTCAGAAAGGTTATCACCAAGTTCAGAAGTGATATCTATTCCGTTTTGCGTACCAGCAACGATGTAATCCATTGCCTCTTGAGCTGATGTTCCAAACTGCGTCATTAGAGATTTTGCTCCGCGCAATGTCTCGTTCATATCGATTCCGAATACATCTTCAAGCGTCATTGCCTGCTTTGTAATCGCTGTCAAGTCTTCATCACTCAAATCGGAAAAGGCTCTCTTAACTTTAATTACAGCATCTGCAACGCTATCCATGCTATCGCCAACGCCTTCCTCATAAATGTTTTTTATGATTTCTGCGTTTTTTTCAGCAGCTTCTCCAGTCTCTCCAAAATAAGTATTTACTTTTGTGGAGCTGCTCTCCATTTCCTGAAACGTTTCAGTCGCATTTTGACCGATTTCAATAATTTTATCGGAAATAACCTGCAGCTGTTCTCCGGCTTCCATGAGTGTCTGATTTTTAATATTATCAGAAATATTACTTAAACTTTTACCCTTTTGTCCTGCTTCTTCTGCGGAATTACCCATCTTTTTTAAAGATTCTTCTGATTTATCAGAGGCATTATCAAGTTCATTAATTGCTGTTTCGTTCTTTTTCACCTGAGAGCGCAGCTTATTAAGGTCAGTTTCCGTATTATTAAGAACGCGCTGCCACTTCTGTGTTTGCGTTGCGGAATCACCATATTCTTTTTTTGAATATTCGAGCGCCTTTTTGACCTCGGTCAGCTTCTTTTCCTGCTGCTCAATCTCCTTGTTGAGAATTTCGTTTTGCCTGGTAAGCGCTTCCTGGCTGTCGGCGTTGTCCTCAAACTCCGAAGCAGTCTTTTTCAGCTCAGAATCAAGTGTTCTTAGGTTTTCGTTAATGCCATTCAGCTGCGCTCTAAACTCTTTTTCACCGTCAAGCCCGATTTTCGGACCGATCGTGTAATTCGCCAATCATTTCACCCCCGTTGGAAAAGAGTTATCGACCTCGATAGCCAAGTCGTTGGAGATTTGATATATGGATATAAGGTCATAAAGCTGAGAAAGGGGCATAACCGAGAAATCCGCATAAGGAATTCCAAGGAAATACCCCCAATACTCAAGCCATACAAGCGGAACGCGCCCCTTTAGGGACGCGCCGGCTTTTTTTTTAAATTTTTCGGATTGGGCTGCGTTTCGATCTGCCCTTTGCCTGAAGTTAAGCACTTAATGATCACATCATTAAGCGGTTTAATCTCATCATCCTCTAAGATCAAAAGGATTTCTGCGGCAGAAAGCTTTTGCCAAACACCCTCATCATTAACAGCTGAGTTCGGACGAACCCGGAAAGAGCTTTCAAAGCGGTTTTTATAAGCAACGCCCTGCCCGATCAAGATTTCTGCGGTTACAGAAATGTAATCTGCCATTTTTGAAAGCGCTTCAAACTGTTCGTCCTCCGTCAATTTGTTTAAATCGGTTTTCTGAAAGACCGTGAAAGGTTCAATAACCTTTTTAATTGATTTGAGCTGTTTTTTTGCGCCGAGTGAAAAAACCATCGGATAGTATTTGCCGCCGATCTTTCCATAAAAAACACGGTTTCCCATTATGCCTGCTCCTCAACTGTGGAATCATTGCTCATTGTCTGCAATGTCGATTCCGTAATGTTCATTTTAGCCTTCAGATATGCAACCGCGTCTGATTCTGTGTCAAACCAGGCATCGATCATCCACGGGTGCTTATAATTGCTGTCTTCCTGATCCGAGCGATAGATCGTTCCTGTTATAGACGGAGTCTGCCATTCCACGGTCTCACCTTTTGTGGTTGCCGTATTTTCCGGCAAAGCGAATTGAACTTTCGGAAGAAATACCGCTCGGTATTCATCCACATCGTCATTTTGATGAAGCTCAATAACACCGACTCCGAGATACGGACTTTTCATATCATCATCATATACAAGTTCCTTAGCCTCTTTGGATTCGCCGTAAGAGAATGTCGCTTCTTTCAATCCCAGAATAAGCTTGCTGATCTCCTGTGTGAGATCTGTGGTGCCGAGCGTGAGCTCACCGCTCTGGAACGTTCCTGCATCATTTTCCTTGATTTTGTTATCCCCATACAAGGGATTGTTTTCGGATGTGGTCCAGCTTGCCGTATATTCAACGGCTGCACCTGCTACCATTCCGTTTGAATATGTAACATTACTGCCTGTTGCTGCGTAATTTGCAACGATAGGAATTGATAATCCTTTAGTAGCCATATTTAAAGCTCCTTTGAAATTAATTCATTGAAATTCTTTTCAAGTTGTTTCTCAACCGTTTTCTTTTCACGGTTGTAAATTTTTGTGATAAAATTGTTTTTCTTCAAAAAGCTTGTGCCTTTTGAAAGTGAACGAATCAACAGCGGGTTCGGAATTCCCTGCGGATAATTTCGGGTCGGGTACGATCCGTATCCGTCAAAGCCGATTTTTACATTGATATAGCCGTTTTTATTCTCGAACTTTGATATTCCGAAACCGTTGATTAAATCCTGTTTTTGAATCGACGATATCGAATCCAGTTTATAGCCCGGTGCCATATACGGCGGCTTACCGTCCTTTCCCTCAACAGTGGGTAGTTCTTTAAGTCCGGCAGCAATTTTATTGGCAAGATAGCCTGCTGCCGGATAAACTGCCTGTTTAATGGTTGCGGTAATATTTTTCGCGGCTTTCTGATAACTCTTAATTGTGAGGTCAATGTCTTTTCCGATTTCCATTCTTGCCATTAAATCTCCACCTCGTATGTATAATCAATGATCTGCTTTTCACTGTCATACTCAATTGAATTGAGCGCAAATGAGATTCTTGCTTCATTAAAAGCGGATTCAAGCTTTTTTAAAAGATTAGGTGCAGGACGCTTTGAAAACACATCAACCGAATAACGCATGGAATACTGTTTTTTTTGATTATCCCCTGCTACCTCGCTGCCCTCTCCTTCGGGCTGCCATACGATATACGGGTCTTTACAGCCGTCAGCGGAATAATACTCTCCTACAGCGTCAGTAACGCTGAGAAGAGCATCCACAAGTGTCTGAGACCTCATAGCAAGAATCAATCCTTTCAAGCGTTAATTTATAAAACAGAACACCGTCATCCTTATATGACTGAATCATACCGACACGCGTTTGCTGCCCATCTTCAAAAACGGCTATATCGTTGACCCGTATCTGCCTATCTGCATAAACATCAACCACGCAGCTGATTTCAACGCCTGCCTGCTTTGCGGCATAATACCGTGTTACACCTAATGTGGAAACGCTGTATTTTACAGCCGTCTTAAAATCAAGGACCTCGGATGGCATAGTGCCGTCCGAAGTCCCGTTTTTTAAAGCAAATATCTTAAGGACACCATCATCAAGAGTTATCATTCGATACACCGCCTTTTTGCGACAACAGAAGATTGTTTAACGAATAACGGAGAAAACGCGGCATTGCTGTTTCCGCGCTTCCTCTTTTTCTGAATAAATAAGCGGCGTACTGAACGATCAACATGTTACACTCTATATCATCGTTAAGCACGATACCTTCCCTTTCAATTTGCTTTTTAGCATATCCGATCAGCTGTGAAAGATAAGTGTCATTTGAATCCGTCATCATTTGCAGATCATTTTTCAAGACCTGAAGTAATTCAGCGGACGTCATTCACTCACCGCCTTACGCGCCTGCTTTCGTAATCGAAACCGTATAAGTAAGCGTTGAAAGCCCCTTGGTGACGGTTACAATCAGATCGTGTGTGCCTTCGGCAAATTTGATGCTTTGATTGCTTGTGATCTGTTTTCCGTTATAGGTCATTTCAAGCTTTGCGCCGGACTGTGTCGGCACTGCTGTTACAGCTCCGTTAGTGCCCGCTGCCGTTACCGTGTAGGCGTATTTTGTTGGCTCAAAGGTAGGAGACAGTGTTTCGGTACCGATAATGAGATCGGAAAGAGAAGCGTCATTCGCTGTATCGCCTGCAAAGGTTGTGGAAGTGGCCGGCGCTGAACCGATACCGATGGCAACAAACGCTTCAGGAATGATGGGCTGTCCGTCATATCTCGCTGTACCTTTGAAAACGACCTGATCTTCAATGAAGAAACGCTCATCTGATCTCTGGATAGTTGAGCCTTCGCGTTCTGTCATCAGATAAAGTTCTCCGTAACCTCCGGCAATGTTGCCGTCAGGTATAATCTTATCGGAAAGAATTTCCACTGCGCCGCCGATTACGGGCATTTCACCATCAACAAAAGATACGATGTGACCATCAGCTGAAAAATTCAAAGCCTGAATTTTGATCTGTGTGTAGGTTGTTTCGTTCATTGCCCAGAATTTCTGACCTCTTGCATAGTTGCCTTTGGCAAGACCGGCGGCAGCCATAAATTCCTTGAAGAATTCAAGTCCCGTTTTTGAACCGTCAATTGTAACGAGATGATCCTGAAGATCTTTCCACGGACGCGCAGTATTCGGATAATCATTCGGCTGTGCAGTCTGCGCAAGCCTTGTAACGATTCCGAGCGGCATTTTAGTACCGCGGCCATAAAGAATTGCTTTATCTACGCCGATTCCGATTGCTGTAAGGAGACCCTCAATAATTTCTGTTGCAAGATCAACATCCGCATCATCAAGGGTAGCTCTGCAGATCGGTATGTAACCCGCAATTTTATATCCATCTACCTCAATGCTGTTAAAGTTGAAATCCAACTCGTTGATAGCAGCACACATTTCTGTCCATACCGCTTCAGGGACTTCTCCCATAATCGTCTGACGCGCTTTGCCCTTGAGCGGACGAAGTCTGACATGACGAAGGAGCTTTGAATAATCAAGAATGTTTTCTCTGATTATATCCAGCACTTCGGTAGGAATAAGCAGATCAGCTCCGCTTACCGATCTGCTTTCGCTTGCGGCAGCTTTACCCATTTCTCTGAATCTCTGAAGAAAGTCTTTTACATTCTCGTTTTTGAAAAATCTGTCACGCTCTTCCGCGTTCAGATTGAAAAATTTTCTTGTCATCATTTTTTTATTACCATTCCTTTCGTTTACTGACGGTGCAGGCGCCTGCACCGGATCAGGTTTGCTTTCAAGATCGCCGATCTGCTGATTAAGATCATTAATGTCATTCTGAGCGGAAGTTATATTCTGCTCATTTTCTCCCTGCTGCGTATCGATCTCATCGATACGGCCTTCAACCGCCTTTCTCTCATCATCAGTTGAATTCTCATTGAGTTCATTAAACGCAGCCTCAACCTCTCTCGCCTGCTGCTCAAGATCAGCTCTTATCTGCAAGAACTTTTTGAGTTCAGCCTGTCTTGTTTTCAGCTTGCTGCGCAAAACCAATACCTTAAGTGCCATGTTTACTCTCCTTTAATTTTTTTGAATTTTTCTGAAACTGAATTTTTCCAGGTTTCAAAATTTCTTTTTTTCAACTTTTTCAAGGCTTCATCGCGCTGCTCAATATTTCTCTTATATATTTCTGTTCCCTCGTACGCCGGAAATGTGCAGGGCGATACCTCGAAAAGCGGATATACGGATTTAATATCGTCTACCATTGTGCCATCGTCTTCATAGGTGGTCTCAACCGATTCAACATTAAATCCGAACGAACAGCCCGTAACATCACGCCGTTCAATTCTTGCGACAGCGTTCATACTTTCACTGTCCTTCGGATTGATTTCAACCGATGCCCAAAGCCCGATTTCGTCCTCTCGAAACAGAGCGGTGCCGTTTGAACGAGACCCCATTACGATGTCTGAATTGTGATTCCAAAGCACTTTAATTTCTCCGCCGCTCTGAAGATAGTTTTGAAATGCGCCAGGGCTGATTTTTTCTTTCCACCCGGGACAAATCTCATATATCTCGTTGAATTTGGCGAAGTATCCTTCCACAACGGGATTGCCGTTTTCGTTTTCGCGTACTTTGAAATCACGCATATTAAGAATTCGGTGCTGCAGAATTCTCACCTCCATTTAATTTTTTCTGATCTCCTATCATTCCCTGCGGAATGTAGTTTTCAAGAATCACAAGTTCGTCAAGTCCATCCTTCGGGTCTTGATTCGTCCAGTCGCGCACTTCATTACCCGTCATAATGCCTCTTGTATACAAGTTCGCCCCCACCGTCGAGAGCTCAGAAATGTCATACGCATACAGAGAACGCGAATTGAACTTCACATACCACTCAGGCTTCAGAATTAACTTTTTTGTGAATTCCTGCTCCAATATATTGCAGATCTGCCGAATCTTTGTGTTGATGAAGTTATTCCATTCATCTTTGTTGAAAGTTCCGACGCCCACAACAAACGGCGGCACCCCGATCACGGATGCCACCGTTTTTTTATCAATTTCTACCGAATCGTTCAGCGCAAGATCATTAAGAGAAAGCGGCTTCACTTCCTGCACTTCAAAGGTGTCAGACGGAATGAGCCACGGTTCTCCCGCTCGGTTTGCTTTTATATAATCATTCAGTATTTTTTCTCGACCGATCTCATTACCGAATTCATCCACCATTGCATCTGCTTTTATGATCAGCGACGGTTTCCACTTGCTTTCCATAAAGCCTTTCTTCGTTTCCGATGCTTGTGAAAGCGTCTTTATAACAGTGCTTAGGTTTGATTCATAAGAATTTCCAAGCCACGGATACGGCTGTTTCGGGTTATTTAAAAAATGCAGCACTTCATCCGGCCCATACCGTACTCCGTTTATCAGAAGATAATAACCTGCTCCGTCCTGTATGAACGATACCGCGCTGCTTGAAACCGGCTGGAGATTATCGATATAGCCTTCCTCGGTATAAGTAGGAGTCACAACTGCGTTTCCTGTCAACAGCATTTCTTTAACGACGTTAAATATAAAGGTTTTTCGAGTCATAAAATGATTCGGTTCAATGTCTAAAAGCCGGGAAAGATTATTTTTAATCCTCGTATCTCCGTTTTTCGAGTTACTCATCAGATAAATCGTCATCGTCGATATTAATCCGGCAATGGAATCAATCCCTGCCAATACTTCCGGATTTTTTGACAGCGGTGTATACCCGGAACAAATCATTTCCGTAAACTGTTCCGATAAAAGGAAAGAGTAGCTCGGCTTTGCCTGCTGCTCCCTTGTTTTAATTTTTATCTTTTTCATTAACTGTCAAACCACTCCTTCACCTTTCCGGCTTTTCGCGTATCTATTAATAACTGCTTATTCGCTATTACTGCCGCATCAAACAGGTCTATTCTCATTTCCGGCATAACCTTTTCAAAGCGAACAAAGTCATCGCTGTCTTCAATCGCCTTGACATTCATTATGCAGTATTCAAATGCTTTGTTATGCATATAATAGAACAGTTTTGCTTTGATTGCGGTTTCAATCGATCTGAAAGCTTCCGTTTTCTCAACATAGCGCTGCAGCTGGTTTCTCATCCTGAATCCGGCTTTTTTCATCTTCAGAACAAACTCATAACTGTAGCGTTGGTCGTATCCCACGAGACGGATTCCAAAGCCCATTTTGCGCATGGCAAGAAACCATTTAACAACATCTTCAAATTCTACAACTTCGCTGTTACAAAGTGTGAGCCATCCCTGCTCCTGCCACCAGAAAAACGGTATATTGTCTTTTTCCGCTTTTTCCTGTGCTGTGGTAATAGGAATAAAAGCGTGGCTTATAACAATATCCACACCGTTATACTTTCCGTAAAGACAAGCTCCGGTTAAATCGTGGCGCTTTGAAAGGTCGGCACCGCCGTACCAAACAATTTTCAGTTTGGCAAGTTCCTCAAGCGTGTAATTATATCGTTCATCACTCGCGGTTACCTCGGTTAAACTGAAATATGTATTCAGTGCATTGGTGTATATATTTAACGATTTATTGAGGAACTCATTCCGGCTCGACGGATCGTTTTGCGCCTGCATTGCCTCATTCAAAATATCGGACGGGCGAATTGTTACGCCATAGTTTGGATTTGCTTTTTCGTGCTCAACGGGATTCGTATAATCATCCGGGTTATCCGCTTCGCATATGAAGATAAAATACTCATCATCGCATACTTTTTCGTCAAGCACATCTTTACAATACTTAACTCTGCGATAACAGAATGAATTTGGGTTGTTGCCTGCCGAAGTGATACCGATAAGCAATTTATTTATATAAGCTTTCATCGCCTGCTTGTAAACGAAATAATCGTTCTCGGATTTATAAGCGTGAATCTCATCAAGAATGAATATGTTACCGTTGATACCGTCCGCCCGTTTGCTGTCAGCTGCCAAGGCCTGAATGCGCATCTCACCATCGCTGAATTTTCGTGAGATAGAGTGCTCGGCGTTGTTGTCAAGTATCTTGAAACTGTCCTCTTCTCCGAGATTTACAATGTTATCCCTGATATTATTGAAAGCCTCAAGCGCTCTGTCGAGCTTTGTTGCAACGATGTTGATATTTGCGAATGCCCGGCGGTCAAGGAAAGCCAGTGCCCAGGCGAGGGCGCTTGCGAAGAATGTTTTTGAATTCTTTCTGGGCAAGAAAATAAGCGCTTCTTTGAAGCGCCTTTCATCTGTTCCCCTGAGATAAAACCCGGCAACATTATAACAAATAAAAACTTCCCACATCTCAAGCAGAAACGGTTTACCGCGTGCCGGTCCTTTGATGTGCACAAATGTCTTTTCGATAAAAGACACAACAAAAGCGGCTTTGCTCTCTTTGAATTCCCACTTTTTGTTTTTGAGGTCTTTCAAAAATCGCTTAGCAGCTAACACTCTATATTTATTTGCTATAATTTTACCGTCTATTATTGCCTGACACCATTTTTTCAAGCCTTTTAAATCTTTTGAATAGACAGTTACCCTGTTCACTTATCTTTCAATCCCTGCTCCATAGAAAGCAATGCCTCATCAAGTTTTGACTTTTGCTTTTTAGCCTTTTTATCTTTTATCTTTTTCAGCCCTGCCGGTGTCAATCCAAGCTCATTCAGATAACGAAGCGCTCGATCGGAGAGGTCAGCAATGACCTGGTACTGCGGATTTTTTACCAAATTCGTACTGCCGTTTTTATTTACATATTCAACCACATATTGCCGATCATCAGCTTTAAAATCTTTGCGGGCAAAATCAAGATCATTCAAAATATCGTTTAAAATTTCAATCGATTTATCAAAATGTTCATCATAAATGTCCAGGGATTTCATCGATTCCGTGATTTTAGAAATATAATCTGTCCTATAATATTTTTTTGTTCTTATCACGGTTTCCCCCTTTTGCCGAAAATGCTCCGCATTTGGAAAAAGTTAATCCCCATCCATTAGATTTTTTGAGCATTTTCATCCGCAACCAGGGGGGGGATCATCTTCAGTTGCGGAATTTTTGTTTTCGTTTTTTATAATTAAATCCACAATTTTTTCCGAAATTTTTTCACCAAAATAAAAATTTCCGCCGTATATGTTGATATGCTCTGCCGCATCTGCTTCCAAAGGGAAAAAATCTTCCCTCGTCAGCGCAACATCGCAAGGCAACGCCTTTATATATTCAATTGTCTCATTGACGGTATCAACAAATGAATCAAGATTGTTCTTAACAAGAACCGTCTTCATCTGATTCAGCTTGTCTATAAGTTCCATAGCTCTGTTTCCTCCAGTTCTGATAAGGCTTAATCAAATCCTGAAGCTTTCTGCCGAGGTCAGTCAGCTCGCCCGTCTTCCTGTTTTCCAGTTTGTTATGCGTTTCTTCTCGGTTTATGGAAATCAAGTTCCAGCTCTCAAATGCCCACTGTGGATATTCAACCGCAGGGTAAATATGGTGTACCATATTAGCCTCGAGCGTTTTACCGTACATAGCTGCCACTCGATCTTTATATCCATCCAGTTTCAGGATTCGCAGCCTTTTCTTTTTCCATTTTGCTGTTCCATAATTCATAATAAATTTCTATCTTAATAATAACACATCAGTTTGTTGAATTGTGTGAAACATATCTGCGCAGTTTATAAAAAGCGGTTGTTCGGTGCATAAACATAGCTTCGCCGATCTGCTCATAGGTCTCTCCTTTCAGGCAGCGGCGCATAGCGATCTCTTTGCATTCAGGATCATCCATGTTGAATATGTAATCCTGTATAGCTTTTACATCAGCAGCGATTTGCAGATATTCTTTCTCCAGAGATTTGGCGAGCTCGATTTCACGCAGCGCAAATTCAGCCGTGGGATTTCCCGTTCTCCCCGACTGTACGCTCACCCTTGTGGTGCCTATTCCGTTTATGTATGAAAGATGCAGCTGTTCTCTCATGATCTCCAGCTGCTGCAGCCTGCTCCTGTAACTTTCAAGAAACTGAACTGTCATTCTCGCCACCTCCTTGAAGCACGCACAGGCTTGTCCGGCAATTTGATTATGATATAGCTCTGATGTTTATAGCCGTTCACTTCATCCTCCCAGTTCTGTGTGCTGTCTTTCACCACATACCAGCCTTTGGGCGCTTTTGGCTCTTCCGCCCAGTGGTCATTTGATATTACCGTCACTTCCGACTCCGGAAGCACACAGTTCCTGCTATGTGAATAACACACCATCGTCTCACCATCAAGGTGCTTTTTCTCGTCCTCTTTTGGTGCGCCCTGCTTTGCGCAATATGATCCGAATGTGTGATACTCTCGGTTGTCAACCGGATTGATATGTATCTTTCCGTATTCCCACTCTGGCAAGAGTTTAATGTCAATGCTCGTAAAGGCGGCGTGTATATGTGGGTTACTCTCAGTAGGATCGATACCCTTCTGATATTTGAAAGTTATGCCCGCTTTTCTGTATGCGGCGCGTACCTGACGGATATACTTGCTCCATATGCTTTTTAACTCATTTGTGCTCTTCGGCCGCTTATCCGGCGTAAATGTAAATGTGATCGTTAAATCGCCCTGACGAAAATTCGCATTGAATATATCGTCAGCCTTTAACTGAGCATAGCGCTCGTTTCTCTTTGCCATGTTTTCCGGCGTTTTTCCGTAATTCGTACTGCGCGTGCATTTACCCTTGCTTCCGTATCTGGATGAAAAGTATTTTTCAACCCGTATCCGATTGCCCGCGCGTGTCACTTTTTTTAAGTAAGCCAAAATGCCGCCCCCCTCTTTCTATGGAGTGTATAAACTGTGTCATTAAATTAATGCTATAATCAAGGTTGATTCGAGGCTTTCGCCTCGATGTTTTCAACCCCTATATATTAATGTAATTAATAATAAGAATGCCTGTTATGTTAATGTCTCATCCTTGATCTTAGAGGTATCGGTTCGCTCAACCTCTATCTTTCCGCCGGCGCCGTACTTAACCGCCGCCCTGATACCGTCTGAAAGCTGAACGGTTACTTTCTTCACATCACCGTCAGCGATCAGCGGACAACTGTTCATCAGCAGATCCACCGTTCCGGCAGGAATAAGGCTTTCGCCGTCATCCTTGAACATATCTTTTATGATGTCCTGCGCTTCAGCAATCCTGCTCCGTTTTTTTCTTTCTGCGACCGCACCGTCACAGGTGCAGTCTCTGTCATCAAGTAACACCTGACCGCAGTATTCACAAGTTTTCATTTGGTTTCCTCCTTAAATTTGCCATCTTCAAGCATATACCAGGTATCCGGCTTGATTGTCTTTCCGTCTACCTTATGGCATTTAACGGTTTTGAGTTGTCTGTTACCCTCATCATCTTCGCCCCACTCAGCAAGGACAATGTAACAGCCTAAAGTGCCTTTTGCTTTACTCTCAACGCCGAACGCAAGAGCGATACTATCCTTGCCCTCTACGCTTGCAGCTGACCGGTTGCCTGTGTTGGTTGCAGCGGACTGGTCGCCTGTGTTGGTTGCAGCTGACCGGTTGCCTGTGTTGGTTGCAGCTGACCAGTCGCCTGTGTTGGTTGCAGCTGACCGGTTGCCTGTGTTGGTTGCAGCGGACTGGTTGCCTGTGTTGGTTGCAGCTGACCGGTTGCCTGTGTTGGTTGCAGCTGACCAGTTGCCTGTGTTGGTTGCAGCGGAGTAGTCGCCTGTGTTGGTTGCAGCGGAGTAGTCGCCTGTGTTGGTTGCAGCGGACTGGTCGCCTGTGTTGGTTGCAGCTGACTGGTTGCCTGTGTTGGTTGCAGCTGACCAGTTGCCTGTGTTGG
>UQDP01000029.1 GCA_900539845.1 uncultured Oscillospiraceae bacterium
AGACTTATATTTCCCCCGGTTGAACCGGGGGTTTATTCTTTGCTGAAGAGACAATAAAAGCCGTACCGAATTTCATGAATTCGGTACGGCTTTTTTACGCATATCTTCAAATTCCGAGCAAGGCGGAAGCAAACAGAATATATATCAGCAGCGAAACAGCGTCCGTAATCGTTGTTATAAACGGATTTGCCATCACCGCAGGGTCAAAGCCGCATTTCTTTGCTATGATCGGCAGGCAGCAGCCTATGATCTTTGAAAAGATGACTTCAACGATTATGGTAAGGCTGACTACAAGCGAGATCATAACAGTTATCTCACTGTTGCCGAGCACATACTTGTCAAAAAGAAGCAGTTTAACAAAACAAACCGCGGCAAGCGCAGCTCCGCAGGCTATTCCTACCCGCAGTTCCTTCCAAACTACTTTGAAGATATCCCGCATGGAGATCTCGTCAAGCGACAGAGCGCGTATAACCGTTACGCTTGATTGACCGCCGGAGTTTCCGCCTGTTCCCATAAGCATCGGGATGAATGCGATCAGCGTTGCTACAGAAGCAAGCTTGTTTTCAAAATTCGTCAGGATCTGGCTTGTGATCGTTGCCGATATCATCAGAAGCAATAGCCAGGGAATACGTTTTTTAAAGGTTTCCGTTACGCTGGTTTTCAGATATGGCTTGTCCGTAGGTACGATAGCCGCCATCTTCTGTATATCCTCGGTGTTTTCTTCCTGAAGTACGTCCATCGCGTCGTCAACCGTAATGATACCGACAAGCCGGTTTTCCATATCCACAACGGGCAGTGCAAGAAAGTCGTATCTTGAAAGAAGGGTAGAGGCTTTTTCCTGGTCGTCAAGTGTGTTAACGGATATCACATTTGTCTCCATAAGGTCTTTTATCTCGCTGTCCTGATCGTTCAGCAGAAGCTCTTTGACCGTGGTAACTCCCAGCAGATGACGCGATTCGTCCGTAACATAGCAGGTATAGATGGTTTCCTTGTCAACACCTGTGCGCCTTATCCGCTTGAATGCGTCCTCAACGGTCATATTCCTTTTGAGGTCAACAAATTCCGTTGTCATAATGGAACCTGCCGAGTCCTCAGGGTATTTCAGTATGGAGTTGATAGCGGCACGTGTTTCGGAATCCGTATTTTTCAGAATCCTTTTTACGACCGACGCAGGCATTTCCTCAACAATGTCTGCGGCGTCATCGATGTAAAGCTCGTCAATAACCTCTTTAAGCTCTGAATCGGAAAAAGCGCTTATCAGGTTTTCCTGCGTGTCTCCGTCAAATTCAACAAAGGTTTCGGCGGCATTCTCCTTTGTCAGCATCCTGAAAAGAAAAACACGCTTGCGTTCATCCTCTATCTGCTCAAGAAGCTGCGCGATATCCGCCGGATTTATGTCGTTCAGAAAGTTTTTAAGTTCACGGATATTCCTTTCAGAGTGAAGCTTATCCAGATATTCCGCCATTTCATCAAATTCCAAGTGCTCCCACTCCTTTCAGAATTTCAGACCGTAACAGATTCGTTAAGCAAGAGAAAGAAAACCGAAATCGTTTTTCTGGGCGAATTTATATCTCCTGCTTAAGCAAGAGATATAAATTCGAAACCGCCTAAAACGGTCTGCTTTAGGCAGCTTTCCGATTTTCGCTTCTTGTAAGGCGCCAGCCTGACTGCGTGCTCAAAACGAAAATCTGCACGAAATCAGCCTCGTTTTAGGTCTGCGATTTTTTATGGTGCGGATTTTTCGTCAGGCAAGGCACAAAACGCAGTTAATCCTTTCGGATTAACGAGTATTTTAACAAAGCATGAGGGGAAATCCGCCCGTAAAAAACGGTTTCGGATTTATGTCTCTTGCTTCATTATTCGGCAGCCGAATAAAATTCCTTTTCCTGCGAATCATACGGATTCACGGCAAAGCGCCTAACAATAGCCGCTATGATTAAGACCGCAATCGCGCCGCCTGCCACTGCGCCGGCTGTAATGATAAATTCAGGCTGCTGATAGAATTTTTCTCCTTCCACAAAGGAAACAAACGCAGGGTCAGCCATTTCGGTTTTTACCTCGTCAACAGTCTTATCTACACGGATGATCTTAAATGTGTATTTTTTTGTGCTGCCGTCGGAAGCCGTTATGGTTATCGGAATTTCCGTTTCCTGCCCTTCTCGGAGCGTAAGCGGTATGGGCGCCGCGTATGCGTTTATATCCTCCGTGACCGGCGTTATGGTAAGCTCAGTCAGGTCATACGGAATATAAAGCTTATAAGAGGTGTCAGATGCGTTTATCTGCGGCTGAACTTCGGAGTATTCGCAGTTCAGCCCGGCAAGATTCGCATTGCTGTTTATCGAATAGCTTTGGGGATTCGAATATTCAAATGTGTATATCACACTGCCGTTTGCAAAGGTAAGGGTGACAACAAGACCCGTTTGGTGATTGGCGTCATCATAATCATAAGTTGCAAAAACATTCGCGTCGCCGTTTACAGTGTAGCTTTCCAGCACGGCGCTTTCCGCCGGATTGTCTAAAGTGACGGTAAAATAGGTTTCATTCGGGTTGAAACCGCCGTCGATCTGCGCGTTTGAAAGCGTTATGCTCTCAAGATACGGGGCATTTTGCAGCGGCGTTTCGGCAGCAGAAGCGCCAAAGCATGCCGATGAGAAAGAAATGAGGCAGATCAAAAATATAAAAAGCTTTTTCATAATGATTCATTTGCAAGAATAAAGGATTCTATTCCGCTTTCCTCCAGTATTGTTTTTACTTCGCCGATATCAAGCGAGGTCGTTACATAGTAAACTCTGTCCGTTGAGAGCTCCTCACTAAAAAGTTCTGCTACTGCTGCGGTTATGTTTTCTGCGGCTTGCGCCGTTTCTTCTTCCTTTTCTTGAGCTTCTTCGCCGGCTGTGGTCTCCTCCTGAACGCTGCTTCTCAGAGCATCGTCAGCATTTATGTGCACGGCTTCCAGCAGCTTGATATCGGTCCCTATATCCTCATAAAGGCGTGCTGCAAGGGTCTCAAAGCCGTCTGCATATCCTTCTCCGGCGCTTTCGGGTATGTCTGTTCCCTCAAGTACGAAAACAGTAACTCCCATATCCGCCGCTTCGGCAATGATGTCCTTGATATATTTATATACGGTTTCCGAGTTCGGATTCAGGTAAGTGTTGCCCTGCGAATCGGTGTAGGGCAGACCGTTGCTGTCCAGCAGGGCGGCGGAGCGGTCCCTTGCGGGCACAAGATTGTCAAGATAGCAGTAAACCCTGCCCACGGCAAGAATATCCTGCTCATTCAGTTTTTGGGCGGATGTCTTCAGATCGGACGCCGCCAGAGAAACAGCGCTGTAAGTGTCAACGGTTGCAAGTGCGCTTTGGTAGCCTATTGTTCCATCCTCACGCTTGATGTCAAACATAACGCTGTTGTAAGCTCCCTGTGTGAGTTCTGTAATAACGGAATCGAGGATCACAGAGCCGTCCATTGAAATACTCTCTTCAAACGCGCACTGAAGATCAAGCTTCATCTCGTTGATCGAGCTTTGTGTATCAGGCTCGATATCGGAATATCTAACGGGCATACCGTTTCTCATCATAAAAACGTCCATAGCGGTGTAGCCAACGCCGATTATCAGCAGACACAGCAGAGTGATTCCTGCTCGCTTGAGGAAAGTTCTGGCGCGCGCTTTGTGTTTGCGCTTTTTCTTCACCTTTGGGCGCATATAATCGAATTTATCGGTGTATACACCCTCGTCTGAAAGATATTTATCCGCAAAGTCGATGGGGTAGCCCTTTTCTTCTTCTGTCCACTTAAGATTCCGCTTTACATTTTTGTAAAAGCGTTTTTTCTTCATTTCTTATTCCACACTTTTTGCATTATCCTTTAGCTGCATAATGGTTTTTTTCGGATCTTCGCTTTTGAATACCGCGCTTCCGGCAACAAAAACATTCGCGCCTGCCGCCGCCGCGGTCTTGATGGTTTCGGAATTGATACCTCCGTCAACCTCAATGTCTATATCCGGGCAAGCAGCTCTAATCTCTTCTATCTTCGGCATCATATCCGCCATAAAGCTCTGCCCGCCGAAACCCGGTTCAACAGTCATCACAAGCACCATTGAAAGCTTATCTATAAAAGGCAAAACGGCGCTTGCCGGCGTTTTCGGCTTGATTGCCAGCGCAGCCTTGCAGCCGCAGGAAATGATTTTGTCTATCGTTTGTGCCGTATCGCTGTCACTTTCAATATGAAAAGAGATCAGATCGGCTCCTGCATCAGCGAAATCCTCAATATATTTGAGGGGGTCGCTTATCATAAGGTGCACGTCAAAAGGAACAGACGAAACCTGCTTTAAGGATTTTATAACGGGAGCGCCTATTGAAATATTCGGCACAAAGTGACCGTCCATAACATCAAGGTGGATAAACTGAGCCTGTACGCATTTTTTCAGTTCGCTTTCCAGGTTTGCATAGTCCGCAGCAAGAACGGACGGCGCAATCTTGATTTCCATAAGTACCTCCCCCGGCATAAAGCCTCCATGAATTAACCTTTTTAAGTATTATACCTTTGCCGCTGTTTAAAATCAACCTTTATATAAATAAATAATACTTGTAATTATATAATAAGTGTAGTAAAATATAGCAGTCCGACAGCAAAAATATATGTTTCAGATGTAAAAATATAATTTTTCGGAGGATCAAAATTATGATACAGGCAAATAATGTTACTGTTCAGTTTGGAGGGCGCGCGCTTTTTGAGCGCGTCAATGTGGTGTTCTCGGCAGGAAACTGCTATGGAATAATAGGCGCCAACGGCGCGGGCAAATCTACATTTCTTAAGGTTCTGAGCGGTGAGCTTGAACCGCAGAAAGGCGAAGTCGTAATCACCCCAGGCGAGCGGCTGTCCGTGCTGGAACAGGATCATTTTAAATATGACGAATACGAGGTCGTACGCACGGTGCTTATGGGCAATCCGCGCCTGATAGAGATCATGGAGGAGAAGGACGCGCTTTACGCAAAGCCTGATTTCTCCGAGGAGGACGGCATACGCGCAGGTGAGCTTGAGGCTGAGTTTGCAGATTTGGACGGTTGGAATGCCGAGAGCGACGCGGAATTTATGTTGAATAAGCTCGGTGTAACCGATGAATATCACTATATGAAAATGAGCGAGCTGCCGTCCGATCTGAAAGTTAAGGTATTGCTTGCGAAAGCGCTTTTCGGGAACCCGGATATCCTGCTGCTCGACGAGCCTACCAACCATCTTGATCTGGCGGCTATACGCTGGCTTGAAAATTTCCTGCTCGATTTTGAAAACACCGTTATCGTCGTTTCGCACGACAGATATTTTCTCAATAAGGTCTGCACCCACATCTGTGACGTCGATTTCGGCAAGATTCAGATGTATGCCGGAAACTATGATTTCTGGTATGAATATACACAGATGCGTCAGCGTCAGATGAGAGACCAGAATAAGAAAAATGAGCAGAAGATAAAAGAGCTTCAGGAATTTATTCAGCGCTTTTCGGCAAATGCCTCAAAATCAAAGCAGGCAACAAGCCGCAAAAAACAGCTTGACGCGCTGGAAATGATAGAAATGCCTGTTTCCTCACGCCGTTTTCCCTATGTTGATTTTAAGCCGGACAGAGAATGCGGAAATGATCTGCTGCGTGTTGATAATCTCTCTAAGACTGTGGGAGACAGAAAAGTGCTCGACAATGTTTCGTTTATCATTCATCCCCGTGAGAAAGTTGCTTTTGTAGGCTCCGATACAGTTGCGAAAACCACTCTTTTTGAGATCCTTATGGGAGAGACACAGCCGGACGAGGGAGAGTTCAAATGGGGCGTAACAACAACGCAGAGCTATTTTCCGAGTGATAACTCGAAGTATTTTGACGGCGTCGATTTCACTCTGGTCGATTGGCTCAGGCAGTATACCACCCAGACGCTGGAGGCGGATATTAGAAGCTGGCTCGGCAGAATGCTGTTCAGCGGCGACGAGGCGCTCAAAAAAGCAAATGTGCTTTCCGGCGGCGAAAGAGTAAGGTGCATGCTCTGCAAAATGATGCTCAGCGGCGCAAACGTGCTTGTTCTTGACGAGCCTACCAACCACCTTGATCTGGAATCCATCACGGCGCTGAACAACGGGCTGATCCGCTATCCCGAAACCGTTCTTTTCACATCGCACGACCATCAGTTTATTCAGACGGTTGCAGACAGGATTATTGATATTTCAGACGGAAAGATCACCGATTACAAAGGCACTTATGATGAATTCCTTGAAACCTTTGACGATGACAGGCTCAAAAAATATTGATCTTTACAGGAAAATCCCGGAAACGGTCTTAACACCGTTTCCGGGATTTTTTTGTTGCCAGAATCATTATTCTTTTTCCAGCACGAATATCTCTGCTTCAAGCGGTTTGTAATAGGAAACATCGATGCCCCTGTTCATAAGATAAGCGCCGCTTTTTTTGAATTTTCTGTGCTCGGATTTAACACTGTAAACAGCGTTTTCGTCAAGTCCTCTGAATTTCAGAGTAACATATCTGTCTCCGAAGAAGGAATTGGGGCCTGTGCATGCAAAATACGCCGCCTGTGTTTTGTCTTTGTTGACGTAGCCTGTAAAATAGATCTTGTCTTCGTCATAGTTCATGATCCTGTAAAGCGACCCGAACTGAACGGTGTGGCGTATTTTTTTATACAGCGCAATATACTTTTTGCAGTCCTCAATCTCTTTTTTATTGAGCTTTGTCAGATCTGCGCCGATTGAAAGCGAGCCCTGCATCGAGACAGCAAAACGGAAAGCCATTGAAACCGGTCGTGCCTTTTTATTTGTGTCCGTAACCCAGGCGCGCATGCATTTTATGGGGTAAAGCAAGCTGTATCCCTGCTGAATATCAAGCCTGTCAACAGGGTCTGTATTATCGCTCGGCCAAACCATATCAAAGTGGGAGAGAGACCCCAGCTCTGTTCTTCCTCCGCCGCTCGCGCATGCCTCAAACTGCACGTCCGTATATTTTTTCTTCAAAGCGTCAACAATATCAAAAACAGCCTTGGAATGCCTGTACCACAGTTCTTTCCCGTCTTTCAGGTTGTCTGCGCCGATCTCGGAAAACGGGCGGTTCATGTCCCATTTTATGTATTTGATATTATTTTCGCCGAGCAGTTTATCCATAAAGTCAAGCACATATTTCTGCACTTCAGGCTTGGTCATGTTCAGCACAAGCTGGTTTCTCATCAGGTTCGGCTTTCTTGTTTCATAGTTATAAGTCCAGTCAGGATGTTTTTTGTAAAGGGCGGAGAGCGGATTCACCATTTCCGGCTCTACCCATATGCCGAAATTCATTCCGAGTGCGTTTACGCCGTCTATCAGCGGTTTTAATCCGCGCGGAAATTTGACACGGCTCACATCCCAGTCGCCGAGACCCGATTTGTCGGACATACGAGTGGAAAACCAGCCGTCATCCATAACGAAAAGTTCGCATCCGATATCCGCCGCAATCTTTGCAAGTTTAAGCTGCCCAATCTCGTTAACATTGAATCCCGTGGCTTCCCAGCTGTTGTAAAGCACGGGCAGATCCTCATACGCGAAACGCTTCGGAAGAATATTTTTAACCGCAAAATCATTCATGGCATTGCTCATTCCGCCGAGTCCCTGTGCGATTCCGCAGTAAACGGGCGGAGTAACAAAGGTCTCTCCGCTTTCAAGCGTTTTTGAAAAATCAAAATCATTCAGCCCGATCACAGCCGTGGTAGTGCCGGCAAAGTCCCTTGACGCGGATACCTTAAAGTTTCCGCTCCAGGCAAAAGCAGCAAAATAAACTCTTCCGAATTCTTCGTCCGGCTTTTCGGCAGCTATCAGCACCGGCATGTGTTCATGGGCAGCGGTCCCTTTTCTGCTTTCAAAAGAAAGACTTCCGCTTTCAAGCACCTGCTGCGTTTTTCTGAATTCTCCGCCCCACGAGCCGTTCGAGTTGATGATTGTATACGGGCGTTCCCCCGGCAGGTTTATTTCCGCGCTTGCAGCCTTTTCAAGAACGATTTTCCGATCGCTCTCATTCTTGATTTCCGCATAGCGCTCCATAATATCAGAACCGTTAAACAGCTTGTAAACAAGCGTTACACGCAGACCGTATTTTTTGTCTTTAAGATGGATCCTCAGTGTGTCTGCGGTCTGTTCACTGCCGTCCGTTTCAAGCACAGTGTCTCTGCATCCGTCTGCAAAGGTGCATTTGAGCGCGCATTCGCGGTACATCGTTCCTCCGAACGGTACATATTCGGTTTTTGTCAGATCCATAACGGAATGGTTGGAGTTCTGTTCGCTCAGTTCATTTGCTGCAAAATCATCGCACGGGCATTTGTCGCCCCAGTGCAGGTGGTAAAATCCGTTCTTACCGGCTCCTGCAACATATTGCAGATTCTCCGTCTCAAGCACAAAAATATTTCCTTTTTTAATTATTTGCATGAAGTATCCTCGCTTTCAGTTTGTGATTTAATCATACCAAATCTTTTTCCGATTGACAAGATTTTATTTACTTGTTATACTTAGATTGTGATATTATCTATATTTCTGATTACGGATGTGTGAATTATGGAAAAAAATAAAGTACAAATCAAAATCTGCGGCGCAACATATTCGATTATTACCGAGGACGAAACCGAATACGTGGAGGAGCTGGGCGATTTTATCGACAGTGAAATGAAAAATATCTCGTCTGCCAATCCGAGTCTGTCCTCAATACAGTGCGCAGTGCTTGTTGCGCTGGATCAGGCGGATGCAGCAAGAAAAGCAACTGCCTCTGCCGACAATCTGAGAGCACAGATCAAGGATTATCTTGAGGACAGCGCCAGAGCGCGTATGGAAGTTGATGTGGCGCGCCGCGAGATCGAAAGGCTCAACAGGGAAATATCCAATCTTCGCGAAAAGCTGAACGGCTGAACGGTTGGTTCATTGCAATCTGTCATATGAGATTTGAAGTTTTAGCTCCCGCAGGGTCGCGGGATGCGCTTATTGCCGGCGTCAGATGCGGTGCTGATGCGGTTTACCTTGGCGGTAAATCCCTGAGCGCGCGCAGAAATGCCGGCAATTTTAATGATGAGGAACTTGCGTGGGCAGCAGAATACTGTTCGGCAAGAGGGGTCGGGCTTTATCTTGCCGTCAACACCCTTTGCAGGGATGACGAATTCAAAGAGGCATATTCGCTTGTGAAGCACGCTCTTGCATGCGGAATAAACGCCTTTATAGTTCAGGATATGGGCGTGGCAAAAATGATCAGGGACTGTTTCCCGCAGGCAAGGCTCCACGCTTCCACACAGACCAGCGTGATGACCATACAGGGTGTGGAAGCCTTGAAAGAAAAGGGTTTTGTCCGTGCAGTGCTGCCGCGCGAAATGAGCGCAGGGGAGATCGCAAAGATATCCCGTTCAACCGATCTTGAGCTTGAAATGTTTGTGCACGGGGCGCTGTGCATGTGCGTTTCGGGGCAGTGTTATATGTCTGCCATGATAGGTTCACGCAGCGGAAACAGGGGGCTTTGCGCACAGACCTGCCGTCTGCCGTTTTCTGCCTGCGGCAAGGGAAGATATGTGCTGAGCCTTAAGGATCTGAGTTTGATCAAACACCTTGCGGAGATTGAAAGTCTCGGTGTTTTCAGCCTTAAAATAGAGGGCAGAATGAAACGCCCCGAGTATGTTGCTGCGGCTGTTACGGCAATCAAAAGCGCTGTCAGCGGAGAATATTCGGAGAAAATGCAGAACGATCTGCAGAGCGTTTTCAGCCGCAGCGGTTTTACGGACGGTTATTTCACGGGGAAAACAGGCGCCGAAATGTTTGGAGTGCGCAGCAGGGAGGACGTTGTTGCTGCCGCCGGCGTGCTCAAGGATCTTTCGCGTTTCTATGATAAAGAAAAGCCTTTGGTTCCCGTTGATATGCATTTTAGAATGCGCCGCGGCGACAGGGCGGTTCTAAATGCGTCTGCTCTCGGAAGGCAGGTAAGTATTACGGGCGAAATACCGCAAAACGCGCTGAATGCCCCTCTTACTGCCGAAATGCTAAAAAACAGGCTTTCCAAGCTCGGCGGCACACAGTTTTATGCAAAAAATATCAGTATTGATGCAGATGACGGACTTATACTGCCCGCAAGTGCAGTAAACGATATGCGCCGCAGAGCCGTAGCGGAGCTGAGCAAAGCGAAAAAAATGCAGGTAGAGGTTCTGCCGCTTGTTATTCCTCCGAAGAAAGAGACGGAAAACAAACGCCCGTATTTTACTGCAAGGTTTACCTCCGCATCGCAAGTACCTGAAAAACACCCTTTTAAAAGAATATTCCTGCCCGTCTGGGAAAATACATCGGAATTTATCAGGCTCGACGCAGGCGCAGAGCTGCCGCGCGGGCTTTTCTCAAGCGAGGAAAGGCTGAAAAAACGCCTTGCTCAGCTGAAGAACGCGGGTGTAACAAAGGCGCTTTGCGGAAATATAGGGTCCTACAGACTTGCACAGCAAATGGGCTTTGACGTCTGCGGTGATTTCGGACTGAATGTTTTTAACAGCCTTTCAGCCCGGCAGTTTTCACATCCTATCCTTTCTTTTGAACTTGCTCTTGCACAGGCAAATGCTGTGCATGCAAAGGATACGGGTATTATTGCTTACGGCAGAATACCGCTTATGCTCACAAGAAACTGCCCTGTTAAAAATACTGTGGGCTGTGAAAAATGCGGCAAAAAAGGTGTGCTTAAGGATAGGAAAGGCAAGGAATTTCCTGTTGTGTGTTCGCCTTATCCCTGTGTGGAGATACTGAATTCCGTTCCCATTTATATGGCGGACAGAATGAACGAGGTTAAAACCGATTTTGCGCACTTTTATTTCACCAATGAGAGCAAAACAGATGTGCAAAGCATTCTATCGCTTTATGAAAACGGGGAAAAGGCGCCGTTTGCGTTTACAAGAGGACTTTATTACAGAGGTGTTTTATAATGCTTGAAAATCGAATCCTGCTTGCTTCGAATTCACCGCGGCGCAGGGAACTGCTGAGGCTCATCACAGCCGATTTTGAGTGCGTTTCAGCCGATGCCGACGAATCTTTGCCGGACGGAATTACGCCGCAGGAGGCTGTTTTATATCTATCCAAAATAAAAGCTCAGGCGTTTTCACCCTGTGATAAGATCATAATAGGCGCTGATACCGTCGTTGCTCTGAACGGAAAAATAATAGGAAAGCCCGAAAATGATGAATACGCGTTTGAGATTCTCTCTTCCCTCAGCGGTAAAGTGCACAGCGTTTTTACAGGCGTTACCATAATTTCAGGGGATCATATCCGAAGCTTTTATGAAAAAACGGATGTTGAGTTTTATCAGCTTTCGCAGCAGGAGATACGCGATTATATTCAAACGGGGGAATGCTCCGATAAAGCAGGCGCTTACGGGATCCAGGGCCGAGGCGCGCTGCTCGTAAAAAGGATAAACGGCGACTACTACAATGTTGTCGGTCTGCCTGTTGCAAGGCTGTACAGAGAGTTGATTTGTTGTTAAAATAACGAAATTTTTAAAAATTTCTTGTGTATTTTGCCAAAAATCGTTTCTTTAAGTCTTGAAACACTCAAATAAGAATGATATAATAAAATTGTGTAAAAGAATTTTTCATGCTTTAAGTTTAGACGTATAAATGGAAGCAAATTTACCAAAGGAGTGAAGTTATGGCCGCTGATTTACATTGCCACACCAAGCTGAGCGACGGCTCGGTAGGTATCGAAGACCTTATTGTAATAGCGAAAAAAAGCGGCATTGATACCATTGCCATAACGGATCACGATTGCCTTGCAGGCACAGTAAGAGGGCAGGTCATCGGAAAACGTTATGGTGTCACCGTAATACCCGGCGTTGAGATTTCTGCTTTTGATTTTGACGCGGGTAAAAAGGTGCATATTCTGTCCTATCTTGCGGATGCTCCCAACAGGCTTGAGGGCATATGCAAGCGCACTTCGGTCGCGCGCAAACGCGCCGGCCAGATCATGATGCTGAAAGTTGCGGGAAGATTTCCCATAACGTCTGATTTTATCATCAGCCATGCGTCCGGCTCAACCAATCTGTTTAAACAGCATATTATGCATGCTCTTATGGATGCCGGTTATACCGATAAGATATTCGGCGATCTGTTTTATGCCCTTTTTGATGAAAAAAGCGAGACGAATATTCTTGCGCCTACGAAATATCCCGGTGTTGAGGAAGTAATAAATGAGATCCATTCCGCAGGCGGTATAGCGGTTCTTGCTCATCCGGCTAAGTTTAATAATTTTGATGAGATCGATAAATATATTGAGATGGGTCTTGACGGAATTGAAGTATGGCATCCTCTGGCGGATGCGCAGACCGTTGAACAGCTTTCGGAAATATGCAAAAAGAACAAGATCCTTTTAACGGGCGGTTCGGATTTCCACGGTATCTACGGCGATAAGACCGTTACTCTCGGCGTGTGCTCCACTCCACAGGAGCATCTTGACAAGCTGCTCGGTTATAAAGCAAAGAAAAAACGCGCACAGCGAAAGGCTGAAAAAGCCGCCAAAGAAGCGGAAGAGGCAAAAAAATCATAAAAGGATTATGCACGGTTAGCGCCGTGCATTTTTTATTGCGCAGGTTTGTTGAGAATATATTGACATTCCTCTTTATATAAGTATAATGATTTTATATCAGAGATGAAAAGCGGGTGTGTCTATGTACAAAAAAACGGCGAAAACGCCGCCGATGGGCTGGAACAGCTGGGATTGCTTCGGCGCGGCGGTAACCGAAAAACAGCTTAGGGAAAACGCCGATTATATGGCGGAATATTTAAAACCCTTCGGCTGGGAATACATTGTGTGCGATATACAGTGGTATGAGCCTTTTGCAAACAGCAATGATTACAATAATTTTGCGCCGCTGTGTATGGATGAGTACGGCAGACTGATGCCTGCGGAAAACCGTTTCCCGAGCGCTGCGGGCGGAAACGGTTTCAAGGGTATTGCCGATTATTGCCACAGCCTTGGTCTGAAATTCGGCATTCATATTATGCGCGGCGTTCCGCGCGCTGCTGTTCATGAAAATCTGCCGATCAAGGGAAGCAAGTATACCTGCCGTGATATTGCCCATCATTTTTCCGTTTGTGCATGGAACACGGATATGTACGGGTGTAAAAGCTGTGAAGGTGCTCAGGACTATTATAATTCCGTTTTTGAATTGTATGCCTCATGGGGCGTTGATTTTGTGAAGTGTGATGATATCTGCGTAACGGAGTTTCGTCAGTGGGATAAGCCGTATTCCGCCGATTATGAGATCGAAATGATAAGAAAGGCAATAGATAACTGCGGCAGGGAAATGGTGCTTTCGCTTTCTCCGGGTCCGGCACATATTGAAAACGCTGCCCATCTGCGCAAAAACGCGGATATGTGGCGGCTGACCGGCGATTTCTGGGATGAATGGCCTAAGCTTCATGATATGTTTGACAGATGTCTGCTCTGGCAGAAGGAGGTCGGAAACGGCTCCTGGCCGGATTGTGATATGCTGCCGCTGGGCAGGATATCTAAAAACGCGCCCTGCCACGGAGCGGCAAACAGATTTACAAATTTCACAAAGCCGGAACAGATTACGCTGATGACGCTGTGGGGCATTTTCAGAAGTCCGCTGATGTTCGGGGGAAATATGCCGGAAAACGATGAATGGACCCTTTCTTTGCTTACAAATCCCGAATATATCAAAATGTATAAAACCTCTTTCGGCGCGCATCAGCATATAAGAAATGAGAAAAACGGCAGGGGAGAGATCGCATGGGTATCAAACGGCAAAGGCTGCAAGTATCTTGCTTTATTCAATACAGCCGATAAGATAAAAAATATCGCTTTTGATCTTTCGGAGATCCTGATGCCCGATGCATGCTATGACCTGTTCGAGATATGGAGCGGTAAAACATTTGGAAAGGTCAAAAATCGTTTTAAATCCACTGTTGAGTCGCATGGCGCCGCACTTTACAAAATAAGCAGTACAAAGGAGCAATTATGATTATTAAGCCGTTTAGTATATACAGCCACGGAAACACGCTTCGCGGCGTGATCATAAAACCTAAGCATGCGCAGCTGCCTTGTAAGACAGCAATCATCAGTCATGGTTTTGCAAGCAATATGGCAATAACCAGTCCTTATGCAAAAACTCTTGTGAAAGCCGGTTATGTTGCGGTGCTTTATGATTTTTGTATGTCCGGAAGCGGCGTGAGCAGCGGCAACAGCACAGGTATGAGTGTGCTTACGGAAAAAGCGAATCTTAACGATCTTTTGTATTACGTTAGAAGGCTGCCCTTTGTTGACGAAAAGCACATTGTTCTTGCAGGCTGCAGTCAGGGCGGTCTTGTATCGGCGCTGTGTGCGGCAGAATGTAATAAATACGTCAAGGCACTTCTGCTTTATTATCCGGCCTTGTGTATTCCGGATGATGCGCGCCGTGGGCATATGATAACCGCAAGGTTTGACCCGGAGAGAATTCCCGAAACTTTTTATGCGATTTCGGTAAAACTGGGCAGAAAATATGCTGATGATGTCGCTTCGCTTGATCCATACAAAGAAATATGCGCTTATGATAAACCTGTGCTGATTGTGCATGGGATTGAGGATACGCTTGTGAGCATCGCTTATTCAAGAAAAGCCGCTGATCGGTATGAAAACTGCAAACTTGTTGAAGTGCACGGCGACCATGGCTTTATCAGAAAAGGCTTTAAAGCCTGTGAAAAAGCAACGCTTGAATTTTTAAATGAAAACGATTTAATATGATAAAAAACACGGTCTGAGCATTTTGCTCAGACCGTGCAGCGTGTAGAAAAAGTCAAAAATTTAGAAAAGTGTGTATCCCTACACGCTGAAAAGGTTTCGAGAAATCGAACTGAATTTCGCATTTGGCAATTCGTCGGCGTACAATGGTACGATAAAATTGACAAAGGCGGAAAGCGCAAACCCGCTCAAGTTCTTAACTTGAGCGGGTTTATTACTTTGTAAGAATTAAAGCGGAGCGACGCGGGCATCATTCCCTTCAATTCATCATTTTTCAAACAAATTTATCCTTTGCGCGGTTCAGCCGACTTTATCGACAGCCTGCACGGTCTGAGCATTTTGCTCAGACCGTGTTTACTTATATGGATTTTAACAGGTTCGGCAGTTTTATGAGCGCGCCGCCGAGGCGCCAGAAGATCTTGGAGAAGCCGACGAAGGAGGACTGATCGTCGTTGAGCATCATCAGAAGTCCGTCCGCCATTTCGGGGCTGA
>UQDP01000030.1 GCA_900539845.1 uncultured Oscillospiraceae bacterium
GTTCAGGAGCGTATAGGTAATTTACACCACTCTCGTAGAAAGCGTTTTCGCCTATGGTTTTAAGGCTTGGAAGATCAAGTTCAGTAAGTCCGCCTGTATAAGACAAAGCCTCGTCGGATAATGTCGTGAGTTTTGGTGCATAAAGTGTTTTCAAATTTGTATTTTGACCGTATTCACCATACATTTCACTAAAGGATGAAAAAGCTGTACTTTCTATTTTTTCAAGATTAGGTGCGTGTAATGAACTGATTGTAGAATTACAAAAAGCATCTTTTCCAATGGTTACTAATGAGGGTAGATTTACATCAGAAAGAGCTGTACTGAAAAAGCCACTGTCATCAATTTCTTTCAGTTTCGGAAAATGTATTTCAGTTAACTCGTAACAATGAATAAAAGCACTACTTTCTATAATTTTTGCACTTGCAAAATCTGCTTTAACAAGATTCTTACACTCTTGGAAGCAAAGCTCAGAAATTTCTTCGACAAATGGAAAATTTACTTCATTCAGATTATAACATCTGTAAAAAGTTCCTTCGTCCGGTTCATTAACATTGATAAAATGTTTTAATTCTGGCATATAAATATTTTTTAGCAGATAACAGTTTGCAAAGGCGTCCGCATCAACGGATTCAACACTATCCAATTTTACAGTTCTTAAAATATAACAATCAGAAAACATTTTGTAACTTACTGCTTTTAGTTTAGGAAAGTTAACTTCCTTTAGATTTTTCGCGCAGTAAAAGAGATAATTTCCGGCTTCCTGCAGTTCGGGAAGATCTAATTCCCGACCGACATATTGAAATGCAAGTTCTCCTATAGTTTCGACCGCAGGTGTATCAAGAACCAATATTTCACTCCAAGTCATTTCAGTACCTATTCTTTTTATGCCGTGACCTATTATAAATTCAATTTTACCACAAGAATATAACGAATAATTCTCTAAATTCTCTACAGAGTCAGGGAATACAATGGTTCTTAAAGATTGTTTGCTAATACCATATTCAGCAACACCTCTAACAGTTATACCGTCTATGGTTTCCGGCACTACCATTTCACGCAAATCACCTTTGTATTTTGTAATGTACCCTCTGTCATCAATTTCAAAATCATCTTCGCCAGCATAGTAAGACATAAAATATTTACACGCAATAGGCGCACTTTTCGATTTATCTTCCGATACCGCTATTGCTCTTACTGACATTGTTCCCGATACTTCAATAGGTCCTGTATATAAAGTAGAATTTTCAGGAGAAGGATAAACTTCTTCAGTTGTGTAATAAATATCTGAACCTTCATCAGCGGTTAGGGTAAGTTCAAACGATTCGTGATATGAACCCGACTGAACAGAAAATTCAACAGGGCTGTTATTTTCTGTTATTTTCATTGCTTTGAGAATTTGAGGCATCCCGTAACCGTAGCACTCTTCTTCAGTTAAAGGATCGCTTTCCGCCAAATACCAAGCTGTAACAGGATCATAATCTTCAATCGGATGAAATCCATCTCTAAATTGCAGCGAGTCCATAGGTATGCAGGAATCAATAAGCCTTTGCTTTACCTCTTCAATTCCCAGATTAGGATCAACGCTTAATACCATAGCAGCTGCCGCAGTAACATAAGGTACTGAAAAAGATGTTCCGCTATCTGTTGGATTTTTCGTATCTGTGATTTCGTGGAATCCGGTCATCTCAATTTTATGACCCGGTGCAACAAAGTCTATTTCTTCACCGAAATTAGTAAAAAACGCACGACGACCAAATTCATCTGTAGCGCCAACAGTAAATACTTCATCCATATTAGCAGGATAATAATTTGCAACATCGTCAGAATTATTACCGGCGCTGTTTACAATGATTACACCATTTGCATAAGCATTCTTTACGGCATCTATAATGAGTTCGGATCTGTCTTTTGATGTAATACTAAGGCTAATTATATCTGCGCCATCCTCAACCGCCATATTTATACCTGTGGCAACAGCAAGGTGCGTTCCGACTCTATATTGATTTAACACTTTATATGCCGTTATATGCACATTATCCGTTGTATTATCAACGATTATGCTTGCAATATGCGAACCGTGTCCATTGCCGTCTAAAGCCGTATCTGTATCACCTGTATCAGACAAATTCACACCCGAATCCGTAACTCTGCCGTCAAACATTTCGTTTGAGAAAAGAACGCCCGAATCAACAAGTGCTACATTCACATCGTTCAACTCAATATTGTGGCTAGAAACATATGTCTTTGCCTCGTCTCCGCCGACCATCGGGTTTCCGTAGGAGAGGGATTGACCCTCCATAATGCCGTCTGTTTCAGCCCATTTAACATAATTTAGGGAGTTATAATATTCGAGGGCGCTGGCTGCTTCCGTTGCTGTTTCGTACTGATAAATATACACATCATCTGTGCCGTTTATCCTTTCAGCGCTGCCATAAGTTTCCGGCTCAATATTTGCTTTAACGATAACACGGCTGGCGGCGGAATCTTTAATGCTTTTATCATCTTCCGCCTCATCCCTGTACAGTTCCGAAAGTTCATCCACAACTGTATCAACCTGAGCGCCCGTATCGGCAAACACCGGAAAAGCGATACTCAGTGATGTTATGATCATTGTCAATGCTACAAGTACACTTATACCTTTTTTCATAAATTCCACCCGCCTTAAAAATATTCGCATATTACTTTACTGTTTTAATTTTAAAAAGTTTTAAATTCTGCCGCAACCTTTATGCGAAACTACATCATTTTTTCTTCCAAACTACATAATATTGGTTAAAAAAATAAGCGCACAGATCATCCGTGCGCTTACTTTTTGCCGCTTATTCAATTTTATGCGATAGGAAATATGATAGATATTTTAAAAAGCTTATTCGTATCATCATACTCCCACTCAAGGTCGCCGCCGTATTTTTTAACCGCTCTTTTGACGCTTTTGAATCCATATCCATGCAGACCCTGTTCCCTTTTTGTTGAGATCAGCGTTTTGTTCTTGGTTTTAGGCGGGGTATCACACGAATTGGATAATTCAACCGTTAAGAGATTCCCAATCGAATTTATGGATAAACTTATTTTTTTATCTTTAGAGTTTTGTGCGCTCTCTATTGCATTATCCAGCAGATTGTTAAAGATAGATGTCAGATCGCTGTCTGCAATGAATTGCAATTGAGAATAATGAATATCTTTTTCAAACTCGATGCCGGATTTTTTTGAGATATAATCATATTTATCCGTGATGATGTCCAGCAGTTTATTTTTGGTTTTTCCTATCCTGTTGCTGTTGCTGATATCCTTTGCAAGGTCTGAAACATATTCTCTTACTTCTTTCGACTCAGGCGCAAGAGAATATATATTATTCAGATGCTTTTTCATATCATGAATAAAGATCTGCAATTCTTCGTTTTGGTGCTCAAGCAGGTCAAAATATGTATTTTCTATCTCCTGTTTTTGTTTTATGGATTTCAGTTCAATGATCTCTTCTTCTTTTTGTGATAACTGTTGCCGGAAAATACAGGTAATAATCACTGCCGCAGTCATTACTATGCCTGAAACCGTTAAAATGATCTTGCTGTTGTTATCAAGATTATATTTATATGAAATCATGATAAAATCAACAATTACTATAAGCAGCGACGCCGGATAGATAAGAAAAATAAAACTTGTTTTTTCATTCGTTCTGATTTTATCTGCAAAACTTATAATCAATCGGATCACAAAGAAAAGAATGGATTTGCTGAACAAAATAGCAAGGAGATATATAAACGGGTCATTCATAAATACCTGAATGCTGCTTTTTGTAAATACTGAGATAATATTTAAAACACTTATTTCCGAAATACCTACAAGGCATGTGAACAAGACTGACAAAAGCAAAGAATACCCGATCTTTCTTTTATAAACAACAAAAGCGAATATAAAATGAAAGATCAGCAGCGCTGTGGCATTGATTATTGCGTTATAATCAAACAGCAGATTGAGCAAGCACATTACCAAATATCCGCCGAGCACCAAAGCAAACCTTTTAAATTTATGTTTTGTTAAATGCGAGATGCTTTCGTAAAAATGAAACGCTATCAGCGCCTCAACAATCTGCAAACAAATATTCAGTGCAACGGATACCATTACTTTCTCCTTTTAAGATAATTCCAAAAGATCTTGCGAAATTCCGTCTGTCTTTTATATGCAACGGGAACGATCTTACCGCTTTTCAGTTTTACCTCATTCCTTTTATATTCATCAATATACTCCATATTCACAATAAAGCTTTTATGCGGCCGGGCAAAGCAGATATTCGTTAATTGCTTTTCCCAATAATCAAGCAACTGCGCCGATTCATAACAGCCGGAATTTGTAAAGACCATTGTTTTGTGATTACCCGTTTCAACATAAATAATGTCTTTTGATTTAATATTTTTTATCTTATTTGAATCTTTCAGATAAAAGCTGATCTCGTCCTCGTTGATCAGATCTATCGCCTTATCAAGCCCTTTATATATTCTGCTTTCGGTAACAGGTTTTTTAATAAATCTTAATGCGAAAAGATCCATAGCATCATCAATATACTTTTCATATTCCGTAACGAAAAATATGATGATGTTTTTATTTTTTTCTTTAAGTGTTTTCGCTATATCAAGCCCTGATACATTTCCGATCTCTATATCAAGAAAAGCAATATTATACACCGCTTCTGAATGAATTGCCTGCATTCCATCGGTAAAGGATTTGACCGAATACGATAAACTATGGTCATAGCAGTAGTGGTCAAGATATTCTGAGATCTGATCCACACATTTTTGATCGTCATCACAAATCAAAGCGTTTATAACCATATGTACCTCTCAAAACCATCGTTTAAAATAAAAAAGTTCGGGAAGACCCGAACCTAATATAACACATTATTTTGCTTTTTTCAAAATTTTTGTGTTCTCGCAATTTTCTCAGGCATTAAAAAGTGTGCTAATCTTTCATTACTGAATAAAACAGTTTGAGGATGAATTGGCTGAATCCGCTGAATGCAATAAAACTCTTGCTGAGGGGATGAAAAACTATCTGCAGGTATTCAAATACCCTTCTGTTGAAAAGACGACCTATGACCGCTGCGAGCAGATATTAAACAACGAGATCACGCCATACATTGGCGGCAAGATCATTTCGAATCTATCTGCTGCGGATATTAAAAAACTGATAAATCAACTCACGGAAAAAGGTTATGCGTTCTCAACAGTCAAGCAGACATACAATCTGCTCAGCGAGTACTTCCGCTACCTTGAACAGGAAGATATCATTAGCAAAAATCCTATGCTGAATGTAGGACAGATCAAGAAAGCTAACTTTTATGCCAAGCAAGGGAAAGAACTCAAGCCGACAAGTGAAACGATTACCGTATTCACAGATAAAGAAGTTGAAAAGTTCAAGGAAGAATGTTTCAGAAAATTCTCAAACGGTAAACCTGTTTATCAACAGGCGGCGGCATACACACTAATGCTCAACACAGGGATACGAACTGCTGAGGCGCTTGGATTGCTCAACAGCGACATCGACCTTGAAAGCAGAGTTATACATCTGCAGCGAGGAGTTAAAGAAGTCAGCAAGAGAAACGGCATAGAAAAAACATCAGGCAGAGAAATTGAAGTAGGCAAATTAAAAACCGCGTCGAGCAAGCGGTCTGTACCGCTGAACAACACGGCTGTTAAAATGATCAAAATACTACAAAATGAGTTTTACTTCGGTGAAAAATCACCTCTCATCTGCGATGAAAACGGCAACTACACCAAGCCTTCAAATTTCCGAAAGAGATTTTACAGAATACTTGACGGTGCGAAGATAGAAAAGAAAGGCTTACACAGTTTGCGCCACACATTCGCTACAAACCTTGTAAACGGAATAAAACAGCCTGACGGAACAATCAAATCTCTAACACCAAGACAAGTTGCAGATCTCCTCGGACATTCAACTTCTGATATTACTGAGATGTATTATGTAAAGAGAAATGATGATTTGCTAAATGGAATTACTAACGGGTTTGAGATATAGAAAGCCTTGCAGAAAATCTGCAAGGCTAATTTTACATCTTTGGCGTAAACAAAAATAATTCATTAACTTCATCAATAGTAAATAGAGACGCATATTTAGGATTATCAATATTCCATCCAAAATCACCGTACTCATCAGTAAATGCATAACATCTTTCTATACCTTATATTACTCATTTCACCATAATTTTATTTTAGGAAGTCTTGTTTTAAAGCAATGCGACCATACAGGGGAATAACCACACTTTATTGCTACTCTTTGCGATGAAATATTACTATTATCTGTAGTATAATACGGTACCACACCTCTATTAAGCGTTTCAACCGTAAGCATGTTCACAAGTTTAACTGCGATCCCTTTACCTCTATGTTCAGGCAAAACATCCACTCCTATTTGCCACATAGTATCACTATCAGCACTTGCACAAGCAATACCAACTATTTTGCCATCATGTTTTGCTACAGACGCAAGTACTTCTGGTCTGCTGCTACATGTATTATATTGCAAAGCATTGTGAAAGTTTTCATATTTATAATATCTTTGAATATCATTATCAACCATATTAAAATCGTAATTATTAATATGTATAACCTTAGTATTATTAACATTAGGCAAAAAATATGGATTTATTCCATAGACGAATTTACTATTCAAAACATCGTAACGAGATTTACCAGCAAGCTTTTTCTTTACAAATGGCATAATATTAGATGAAACATTAACAATAACACCTCTTCCAAATGTTACCATTTCAAGCCTAGGATTAACAAACGGCATTTCTCGTCTTCCAGGCAACATCGCAGCAATTGTAAAAATAATATCATCCTTTAAAAAATCATCAGGATTGCAATTATAATCAATAGCAAGTTGATTATAAACAATCGTCATCATTTCTTCGCTTGTCATCAGTGTTCCTTTTCCAAATTATTACTACAAAATATTTTAGAATAATTGACCAAAACTTTTGCAAACTAATATTCATTTATTAACCATAAATCAATTATACTATCTAAACATAAATAATACAAGAAAGTTTGATGCTTTTTTGATGCTGTAGCAGACGGAAAAGTATGAAAAATTTAAAACCAGACGAAAAATTTGTTAAATTAAGTGTTAGAAACAAATGAAAATTACATAAAGAAAAAAGCCTTTATTTAGCCAAATTTGGCTTAAATAAAGGCTTTTTATATGGCAGGGGCAGAAGGACTTGGCGTTGCTGCGGCGTTGCCTTGCATACTGATGGCTCGGCGACCGAAATTCTGCGAATTTCAGTACCCGCCTCACCGCTCTTCGCTAAAAACAGTTCACCGAACTGTTTTCTTAACGCTCAGACCCTCTCGGGTTCAAGTCCTTAACAATCTTACTAAAACAAAAAACGGCTGCCTATGGCAACCGTTTTTGCTTTGGCAGGGGCAGAAGGACTTGAACCCTCGGCACGCGGTTTTGGAGACCGCTGCTCTACCAACTGAGCTATACCCCTAAAGATTTGGTGGGCCATCAGGGACTCGAACCCCGGACCTACCGGTTATGAGCCGGGAGCTCTAACCAACTGAGCTAATGGCCCAAATCTTTGACTTAGATATAATATCATTGTTGAGCCGTGAAGTCAATACCCAATTGAAAGATTATTAAAATATTTTGCTGTTGTAAAACAAACGGCTTTCTATTATAATTATGCTGAGGTGATTACATTGAGCAACTCTTTCACTCTGAACAACGGCATTGAAATCCCCTGCCCTGCTTTCGGCACATACAAGGCTGTTGACGGCAACAAAGAGACCATCAAGCTTGCAATAGAAGCCGGATACAGATGCTTTGATACGGCATCCTATTACGGCACGGAGGAATATCTTGCCGAAGCGATTGCCGAAAGCGGAATTGCCAGAAGTGCGTTTTTTATTATATCCAAACTTTGGAAAACAGAGATGGGATATGACAAGACCATGGCGGCCTTTGAAGCATCTCTTAAACGGCTGAATACAGACTACATTGACCTTTATCTGATTCACTGGCCCTTGCCGGAGGTGGGCTACAAAGACTGGAAAGTGCTTGATTTTGATACGTGGAATACGCTCGAAAAGCTTTACACCGAAGGAGCGGTAAAAGCCATCGGTGTGAGCAATTTTATGCCGCACCATCTGGAGAATCTGTTGGATGGGTGTGAGGTAAAGCCTGCGGTAAACCAGATAGAATTTCACCCGGGGTACTCGCAGGAAACCACTCTCGGTTACTGCCGCGAACACGATATACTTGTGCAGGCATGGAGTCCGCTCGGAAGAACAAGAGTGCTAAAAGACGCGCTTATATGCGAGCTTGCTGAAAAATACGGAAAATCGCCGGCACAAATATGCCTGAGATACGCGTTACAGCGCGGAGTAATGCCCGTTGCAAAAGCATCAAATATTGAGAGAATGAAGGAAAACGCCGATGTTTATTCATTTGAAATGAGCAAAGAGGACATTATGCGCATAGCTGATATGCCGCCGATTGGCTGGAGCGGTCTGCATCCGGACAGGGAGCGGATTCAGATAAATGTTTAAATATTTTATAAGAGAGGGTGCGTGAAAGATCACGCAAAATAGTATGGACAGAATCGACCTTTACACAAGCATAGTGCCGAACAGGCGCCAGCTTATTATTCAGGAAATGAAATACTACGCGTTTGTTCACTACGGAATAAACACATTTACAAACCGAGAGTGGGGAAACGGCAAAGAGAGCGAAAAGCTTTTTAATCCCAAAAAACAAAACACAGATCAATGGTGTGAAGCGATCGCCGCCGCAGGTATGAAAGGCGTTATACTGACCTGCAAGCACCATGACGGCTTTTGCCTTTGGCCCACGGAAACAACGGAGCACTCAATAAAAAACAGCCCTTACAAAAACGGAAAGGGAGATGTTGTGCGCGAGGTATCCGAAAGCTGCAAAAAATACGGCCTGAAATTCGGCGTCTATTTATCCCCTTGGGACAGAAACGCTGAATGCTACGGTACACCTGAATACAACGATTTTTACATTCGTCAGCTTACAGAGCTGCTCACGAATTACGGCAATATATTTATGCTTTGGCTCGACGGCGCCTGCGGCGCAAAAGCGGACGGACAGCCCGTGCAAAAATACGATTTTGAGCGCATCTGGAACACCGCTGTTGAACTTCAGCCCGACATAGTTATGTCCGGCTGCGCCCCGGATGTGCGCTGGATCGGAAACGAAAGCGGAAAGACGCGTGAAAGCGAATGGAACGTTGTGCCTAAATTTGAATACGACCAACAGAATTTCGCGGCAAACTGCCAAACGGACGACGACATGAAGAAATTTCAGAAACGCTGTCAGGATGTTATGCTGCCGGATATGGGAAGCAGAAAATTCCTGAGTCAATTTGATGAATTTATGTGGTATCCTGCCGAAGTGGACGTTTCCATACGCCTTGGCTGGTTTTATCATCCGCTGCAAAGGCTGACGCTTAAATCGCTGAACCATCTCATGAAGATCTACTATACTTCCGCCGGGAACAACGCTCTGTTTCTTTTGAACATTCCGCCCGATAAAAACGGTCTTCTGGCTAAGGCGGATGTTAGGAGGCTTAAAGAAATGGGCAAATGGCTGAAAAAAGAAGAATCGCTTGTCATCAAAAACGCCGAGCGCACGGATTCCGACGGCGGTTTTCAAATAAGCCTGAAATTTCCCAAACAGAGTGTGGACCGAGTCAATCTGAGCGAGGACACAACCAAATCGCAAAGAGTTGAGAAATTTTCCATTTATGCAAATTCAAAAAAGGTCTTCGGCGGCACGATCATAGGCTTTTCCAAGATTGCTGTTTTTGAGCCTGTCGTAACAGACGAGCTGACGATCAAAATTGAAGAGTGCAGAAAAGAGCCTTACATAAAAACAGCACAGCCTGTTGCAACAGGCGCATACAGGCTGAAAAAATGATTATATAAGTCTCTAAGAAAACAGTGCTGTTCAGGCGCTGTTTTTTCTTTTGTAAAACAGATTACAAATATTATAATTAGCCGTATCTCTGCCAATAATAAATGCGTACATAAAAATGAAATGGTGGTTTATGTATGCAGTATAACAAGGTGGAAATTTGCGGTATCAACACAAATGATATCAAGGTGCTTAAGGAGAGTGAGAAAATAGAACTGCTGAAAAAAGCAAGGCAGGGAGATAAAAAAGCGCGCGAGGAACTTATAAAAGGCAATTTAAGGCTTGTGCTCTCTGTAATTCAGCGTTTTCAGAACAGAGGCGAATCCATGGACGATCTTTTTCAGGTAGGCGTTATAGGGCTTATAAAAGCGATAGACAATTTCAATCTGGATCTTGACGTTAAGTTTTCCACCTACGCTGTGCCGATGTGCATAGGCGAAGTGCGCCGTTACTTGCGTGACGACAACCCGATCCGAGTGAGCAGGAGCATGAGAGACACGGCGTACAAGGCAATGCAGGTTAAGGAATCGCTCATAAACAAAAATAAAAAAGAGCCGACGATTGAGGAGATAGCCAAAGAGCTTGACATGGATAAGAGTGAAGTGGTGCTTGCGCTTGAGGCGATCGTTGACCCGATTTCGCTTTATGAGCCGGTCTATAATGACGGAGGAGACACGATATATGTTATGGATCAGGTTGGGGACAACAATACGGACAGCGACTGGATAGACGAGATCATGATAAAGGACGAGATAAAAAATCTTGACCCGAGGGAGCAGAATATACTGTATCTGAGATTTATGCAGGGAAAAACGCAGATGGAGGTTGCCAAAGAAGTGGGAATTTCCCAGGCACAGGTGAGCCGTCTTGAGAAAAACGCGTTAAAGAGAATAAAAAATCATAAATAATACTGTAGGCTTCCTTCGGTACATGCATAGAGAATGCGCCCCGTGGCTTTCTTCCACAGGGCGTATAGTTATATATGGATTTATCTGTTGTATTTTCTCTTACGTCTGTAAACGGCTCTGCCGGTTAGGGCAGCGCCTGCCGCCAGCAGCAGCGCAATCCAAAGGGCGATATTGCTGTCGTCGCCGGTCTGCGGAGAGATGGAATCGCCGGTCTGATTTCCGCTCGGAGTATGAGTATCAGACGGTGTCCCCGTTGCGGGGATTTCTACCGCCGCTTTTTCATAGCCGCAGACGGTGCATTTCTCGTGCTTGGAGCCTTTCTCGGTTGCGGTTTCTTCTTTGTCGATTACCCACTCAAAAGTATGGGCGGCTTCGTTCAGCTTCTCGCCGCACTCGCAGGTGTTCCAATGGTTCGTTTCATCGGAATGCCAGCCTGTTCCGTCGGCGGTGTGCCCCGTCAGCTTCGGAACAACCGTATCTGCAAGGGCAATCTCTTTTGTACCGGCTTCATCGCTGAAATACTTCTCGCAGCCGTCGCAGTACCAGTATTCGATGTTCCCCTCGGTCATATGGGTTGCCGGTTTTGCTTCGGTTTTTACAAGATTTGTGTGGTTGGAAGCGTTTACTTCTCCGTATTCCTCGCCGCAGGTGTCGCAGACCGCAAGCTGAGAGCAGGTGGCTGTGCCGCCGTCGTGCTGGCATTCATAGCCACATTCAGAGCATACGCCGTTTTCCCATTCGTGCGCTTCTTTTGCAACTACTGTTGCTCCACAACAATCATATGTGCTGGTATGGTCAGTCGCTGTCTTTGTCCAAACAACTTCGCCCGAATGGTTATTAGGGTTTAAGTCACCGTATGTTTTACCACAATCAGCACATACAGCTTTTTCTGTACAGGTAGCCATACCGCCGCTGTGGATATGCTCTCCGATGTGGATATATCTGTATGCGTCAAGCCAGTTCATTTCACTTTCGTTAAATGTTACTGCTGCATCATAAGGGGATTTTGCACCCTCCTTAAAATGTGAAGCTCCAGAGCCATCCCAGTTTGTAGCGTCCACCTTGAATTCTGCCAATTTTCCTTCAGCAGGTGTAAGACTAAAAGTTCTGCCGGTGGTGTCGCCGCTGTAAAAATCCCAAAGCTGTATGCCGCCTTTAGCGGTTACTTCAGAAGCAGTAATATTCAAGTTATATGTCACGATAGCTGGTATTATATCATCTAGTTTACTGGAAGCAGTTACTTTAGAGTTATCGATTGAAAAAGTATCAACAGCAATTATTCCTTCGTTTGTTGCACCACTGGCAGTCACAGTACTGTCATTGACCGTTATACTGCTATCGGTAAATATACCTCTGAAATTTCCCGAACCTGTTACATCGCTTCCGTTTTGGATAGCAATATCTCCATAGGTATAAATGGCAGGGTAATCCCCCGGCGCTGTCGCATTGACAATAGAATCGTTAACAATTAGCTGGTTATCTACATAAAGCGCATTACCGCTCACAGAATCGGCATAGACCTCACTATCTTTAGAAATTGTCAGATTGATTGCCCATATTGTCGAATCTTCCCAAACAGAGGAAGTGCTTGCTTCAACATATGAATTTTCAATAATGATATCAGAATCAGATACAATAGCCCCATAGCTTCCTTCGGAAAGGACTTTTGCAGTGACCGAGCTGTCTGAAATCGTAATACCGGCATTTCCGATTATTCCCATGGTGTCGGATGTCTCTCCCAAGGCGTTAACGGAAGAACCGTTCAAAATCGATAGTTGCCCTTCCGCATGAATACCTGTACCCGAAAAACCTCCGCTGTTACTTACATTAAGTTCTAACTTTGTTCCGTCAATGATAATATTTCCCTTTTGCCCTTCAGTAATTCCACCATAGACAGATGTAACATTCAAACTTCCTTCTCCGATAATTGTCAAGGTTCCTCCTTGACCTATAATGCCATGGCAGCTGGAGGTAATAGTATTTTCACCCACCAAAACAATCTTTAAATCTCCGTTGTCAAAGGAAATCGCACCCTCTGTATTTCCAGAAGCAGTACTTGTTATCTCTGCGTTATTCAATGTCAAAGTATTTGTAGCCGGATCGTACACAGCCGATCCGCTTCCACACGGAACTGTATTATTCTCCGCTGAAAGAATATCTGTGCCGTTCACTTGTATGGATGTCACATTTGCCGCAAATGCCATTGTCGGCAACATACCAATACACAATAGCATACATAATAGTACGCCAATCCATCGCTTAATCTTCATTCTTTTTCGTCCTTTCATTTTATTTCAGTAAGGTTCAAACATAAAAAGGCGCATCCCACCCGTTGTAAAACGGACAGAATACGCCTTCTGTTTTTGTGCAGTTTTCAGCTTGACAGGCTAAAAGGGCAGAGTTATGCTTGCTTGCTTACTTGCTTGCTTGCTTGCTTGCTTGCTTGCTTGCTTGCTTGCTTGCTTGCTTGCTTGCT
>UQDP01000031.1 GCA_900539845.1 uncultured Oscillospiraceae bacterium
CTTGAATCTCGGGTTCCTTTTCTTTCGTCGTTGTTCAATTTTCAAGGTCCTTTGCCGCGCCCTCTCTCGAGCGCTTGACTATATTACCACAACGTCAAGCCACATGTCAACACTTTTTTTAAGATTTTTTGCGGCTTTTTCACACTCCGCCGAGTGTTTCTAAATCCCGGTATTTTCTCTTTTATATTAATTAATACATTATATAAGTAAGCCATTCGGGAGGTGCCACAATATATGGTGCGGTGGAGTAAGCTTTATCGGGAATATACCGCTGTGCTTTATTATATACATTTTCAATATCAGAGTAATAAATTTTATAATCAAACACCGTTATGCTCTCGCTGTCGCGGCTGAAAAGCACGGTCTCTCCGTCAGACGCAAAGCTTTTTGTGTTATAATAGGCTGCCGAAATGCCCACGGTGAGAATCACGGCAGCTATAATAAATGTTAAAAGCAAAGGATGCTTTTTCAAATTTTCACTTCCTTTTTCATATTTTATTTTTCTGTTACATATTCCTCCAGCAGGAGATCGGCAAACGCATTTGCAAACAGCCTGCCTGAATAACATGCCTCATCAAGGGTATTGGCATCCGTTCCTATTTCAAGCAGAAAAGAGTTTTTGGTCAGATCCATATTATATTTTCTTTCGGAAAAAAGGATAGGACGCATGATACCCGGATACATCGTATTCAATTTATCGGTGACCGCACAGGAAAAACGCAGGTTATATTCCCAGTTCGGGAAATCTTTTACACTGCCATGCTCGCACCCGGAGATCAGCATCATCTTAGCCGCCTTTTTTCCGTTGACCTCTGCGGTCGGCTTGACTTTTGTTCCGTTCTTATATGTAATGCTGTCTCTGTGGACATCTATCGTGATCTCTATGGACGGGTATTTTTCAAGATACTCCGCAACGGACTTTCGCGAAGAATCATATGCCGCGTTGTAAGAGGTATCGTGTATTTCCCTGTCGTGAATAACGCCGATACCCCTTGCCTCGAGTATTCTGCAAATTTCGTCCCCGACCCGCACCATATTTCTGGCGATATCTTTTGTTTTCGAGTCGGTGGACTCTGTATAAAAACCTGCATCGAGAAGAGAATAGCACTCCGTGGAATGACTGTGGTAAATCAACACGACGGGCTGCGAAGCATCGCTGATACTTAAATCAGCTTTCTGCTGCAAAAGCTTTTCTATATCCAGATCATAAAAATCCTGTGGTATTTTGCTCTGCACCTGAACATTTTCGTAAGTTACTATTGTTCCGCCACCCGTGTAACTTGCCTCGCTTGTATTGCCCTTCTTCGTTTGCGAATCTATTACCTTTTCTTCCTCTTCCATAAGCTGCAATATGTCGTCAGGGGTCTTTTTCAGTTCCTCGTCGGTCAAGCCGTCCTTTGAGCCGACGCTGTTCATGACCTCTGCCGCCTCTTCCCGAGAGGTGTTATTATTATTTACCTCTTTATCCGAATTATCAGAAAAAACCGAAGATACCTGCTTTGCCGCGCTCATAAAGCTTTCATACGGTTCAGCCGCCGATAGGATGCTGCCTGCCACAGACGCCATGCCGCTTTTATACACAGGGGCAACATTCAGAATGATTCCCACCACGCCGAACAGGATCACAATATTAGAAACAAAAATCGTTATATCTTTTTTCATGATACACTCCCGCTTTTCAGGCAAGCATGCCTTATCTATTCATATACAATATAATATATATGAAAAAACGCGGCGGCACATTACGCATCATCCGACAAGCGCATAAAGATCTCTTTCGCTTATTGAGCTTTGCAGGCAGACATTGATGCTCATCCCGATCAGCTTTGCGCCCTGTTCGGTGAGCCGGTCTATCTCTCTTGGGGTAACAAACATGGAATCCCCTTCTCTGCCCGAGATCACCGAGGCGGATATGACCGTTGGTATTCCTATGGACACAACGGGAACGCCCAAAGTGGAAAAAGAGATTTCATATCTGTGGTTTCCGACCCCCGAGCCGGGAGTGATCCCTGCCGTTGAAAGCTGGACCGTTGTGCCAAGGCGCTTTGCACTTGAAGCTGCAAGCGCATCCACTGCGATCACACAGGAGGGTCTGACAACATCGCAGATGCCTTTTATAATTTCGGCGCTTTCTATCCCCGTTTCGCCGAGAACGCCGGTGCAGACGCAGGATACTGTTTTCAGCTGTTCATAACCCATCTCCTTTTTCAGCTGCTCTGAAATATGCCGCGTTGCAAAAATATACGACCCGGTTTTAGGACCGAGCGCATCCGCGGTAATATCCATATTACCAAGACCTGCTACAAGAACATTGTCGCAATCGGGGGGAAGCAAATTTTTTAATATTGCGGAGATTTTACTGAGTCTGCCGTCAAAAATATCCGTATCATTTACAAACGACGGCACCTCCACCGTGATATATTCGCCGATCGGTTTTCCGATCTGCTGAACGCCGTTTTCATTTGTGACTTTCACGTAGGTTATCCCGTTTCCCTCTTTAACAATAACGCCGTTGATCTTTGTTTTGTTTTTTTCTTCATAGCTTTCCACTGCCAGATCTGTGCGGTTTTGCATCAGGAATCCTCCCGAAAATCAAACTTTTTTAATAAAAGTATGCCCAAAAACAAAAAAATACTTGCATTTTGGCAAAAGTTATGCTACTATACATTAGCATTTAATTAGTTTTGACACATATTAATAAAATCCGCATTAAAGGAGTGAAAAGGATGCCGCAGATTAAATCAGCAAAAAAGAGAGTTAAGGTAGCTGCCAAAAAGGCTGCAAATAATAAGGCTGCAAACACCGCCCTTAAGACCGCTATCAAAAAGGCAAACGCCGCTATAGAGGCAAACGCCGAGGACAAAGCGGAAGTTGTTAAGGCCGCAGTTAAAAAGATCGATAAGGCAGCAGCAAAGAATCTGCTTCCGAAGAACACGGCTGCAAGAAAAAAGAGCAATCTTGCAAAAAAACTCAACAAGGCTTAATGATTGTAAAACAAACTCCTGCATTTTGCGGGAGTTATTTTTTTATTCATTTTTTTGCGCTTGACTTTGCGGCGTAATGTCTATATAATGATATGTAGTTAATAAATTAGGAGGTTTTTCCAATGAACATAAGCAAAATTTTAAAGATTATCGGCGGTATTGTTGCCGTTGCAGGAATTATTGCTGCAGTTTACTTTGCCATTCAGAAGCTCACAGACAAAAAAGATCCTGAGTATTTCAACGATGATGATTTCTTTGAGTGCGATAACGACCTTGAAATAATCGAGGTTGAAAGCGAGGAAAAGGCAGAGGCTGAAGAAGCAGAAGCCAAGACCGCAGAGGCACCCAAAAAGAAAAAGGCTGCAAAAAAGGCTGATAAATAAAAAAACCGAATAAAACAAAACAAACAGAGCAATCATTTCAGTATTGCTCTGTTTTATTCATAAGCGAAACAATTTTTAAAGGAAGATTTTATGACAGGAGATTATAAAAGCGGACTTGTGCTGGAAGGCGGAGGCAATCGAGGGATCTACACAAGCGGCGTGCTGGACGCTTTTATTGAAAAAGGCATTACGTTTCCGTATGTTATAGGCGTTTCGGCAGGCTCCTGCAACGCCGCCTCTTATATCGGCAAAAATTACAGACGCCAGCACGACATTACCATAAACTACTGCAATGATAAAAGATACATGAGTGTAAACAGTATCTTTAAAAACGGTCAGTATTTGAATCTGGAATGGGATTTCGGCGAACTCACCTATAATATTATGCCGCTTGACTATGAGACCTATGAAAGCAGCGGCACACAGCTTTGCGCCGTTACGACAAACGCGAAGACCGGCAAGCCGGAATATTTTTATCCCAAAGATCTGCGCGAATTCGGCTGTCCCGTTCTGAAAGCAAGCTGCGCGCTGCCGATCGCTACAAAAGGTGCGGTCATAGACGGCGAAGTTTACTTTGACGGCGGTGTTTCCGATTCCATACCTCTTGCAAAAGCATTTGATGACGGCTGCAAAAAAGCGGTGGTTGTGCTTACTCAGGTGCGGGGATTTGAAAAGCAGCCCGTAAAGCAGCAGCGGACAGTGCGCAGGGTTTTAAAGCAGTATCCTGCCCTGGCTGAAGCCGTTTTGAACAGGCACGAGATGTATAACCGACAGCTTGCATATGTTTATGAGCAGGAAAAGCAGGGCAACTGCTTTGTGATCGCGCCCGCTGCGGATCTGCATTGCAGCACAATAGAAAGAAATGTGACAAAGCTGGAAAGGATATATCAGTTAGGGCTTGTTCAGGGCAGGCAAAAGGCGGATGAACTGAAAGCTTTTCTGGAAAAATGATATGGGAAAAAAAGAAGAGAAAACAAATGTTATGCGTGTGCTGGACAGCTTAAAGCTGCCGTATGAGCACCGTGAATACAAAAAGGATCCAAAGCTTACGGGAGCTGACGTGGCACGCTCTCTCGGCGAAAATGCGGACGCTGTTTTCAAAACCCTTGTTACAGTATCCAAATCAAAAAAATATTATGTTTTTATGATACCCGTTGAAAGAGAGCTTGATCTGAAAAAAGCGGCAAGGGCAGTGGGTGAAAAAAGCATAGATATGATTGCGCAGAAAGAGCTGCTACCCCTGACCGGGTATGTTCACGGCGGCTGCTCTCCGATAGGAATGAAAAAACAATTTCACACCACAGCGCACGAAAGCGCGCTTGGCTTTGAAGAGATCATGTTTTCGGCAGGAAGAGTCGGCAGCCAGATAAAGATGCGCGTTGACGACCTGAAAAAAGCAATTCCGATTGAATTTGCAGACTTAACAAAAGAATAGAACGAAACAGTAAAAACGGTTCGCGGAAATTCCGCGAACCGTTTTTTGACGTGTTTATTTCATCCGGCAATATGCCTGAATCTATCATTCCTAAACCGATTTATTTCAGGGAATTTTTGTAATCCTCGCCCCAGTTCCACATAGCGTCAAGAATCGGTTTAAGGCTGTAGCCGAGATCGGTGAGCGAATATTCCACTCTGGGAGGAACTTCCGCATACACCTTGCGGTTCACAAGCCCGTTTGCCTCCATATCCCTGAGCTGCGCCGTGAGCACTTTTTGCGAAACGCTGCCGATGGATTTTTTCAGTTCGCCGAATCGCTTTTTGCCGGGCATAAGATCACGCAGGATTAAAACCTTCCACTTATCGCCGATCAGCGTAAGCGTGGTTTCCACCGGACACACCGGCAGATCCTTTATGTTTTTCTGCTCGCTCATACAGCAATATCCCCTTTCAAAAGTTTCTTTTTGTAACTATGTTTCAAATTATATCATACTGCCGATTTTTCGTCAATATTTCTTCAAATTAAAAATTATTTAAAAATTTTTTGATTGCATAAACACCCTGAAAACCGCATTGCTTCGCAATTGTTTCTTTTCGGTAACCGTCCATTAGTTCCTTTTTGGTAACTACAGCACAGTAAAGTGCTTACTTTACAATTGAAACGAACGCTTCTATAATAAAAACAGGAGCTGAGGAGACGGCCGCTCTGAACGTTCCGACAAAATCATCAAATTAAAATCGCCCCGTATTTTGGGCAAATATCAAGGAGGAAAAAAATGAAATTAGCAGTTATATGCGCAAACGGAAAAGCAGGCAGACTTATTGTGAAAGAGGCAGTGAACAGAGGACTTGATGTAACCGCAGTTGTTCGTGAAAACAATCAGAGCGACGCACAACAAGTGCTGACAAAAGATCTTTTTGATCTCACATCCGAAGACCTGAAAGATTTTGATGTGGTTATTGACGCTTTCGGCGCTTGGACAGAAGACACCCTCCCCCTGCACAGCACTTCTTTAAAGCATCTGTGTGATATCCTTTCCGGCACGGAAACGCGCCTTTTGGTTGTTGGCGGGGCAGACAGTCTGTATATTAATCCCGAGCACACCGCCGTGCTTTCTGACAGTCCGGACTTTCCGCCGCAGTTTTTGCCGCTGGCGAAAGCACAGGGCAGGGCGCTTGAGAAACTGCGCAATAGAAACGATGTGAAATGGACACTCATCAGCCCTGCCGGCGATTTCCGCGCTGACGGCGAACGCACAGGAAAATATATACTCGGCGGAGAGGAGCTTACCCTGAATTCAAAAGGCGAGAGCGTCATAAGCTACGCGGATTATGCAATCGCTATGATCGACGAGGCAACGAACGGCAGCCATATTCGGGAACGAATAAGCGTGGTTTCGGAATAACTTGGTTTTTATTCAGGACACAAAAAAACCTTACTGTTTTAAAGGCGATTCAGCCGGCAAACGCCGTCCTTTTCGGGCGGCGTTTTATTTTTAAGGCGGCAGTATGGTTTCCGGCCGGTAACTACGGCACATAATTGTGCGCACTTTACTGCGCAAAGCTGAGATTGTATAATATAACTGAAACGCAGATGGAAGCATGACTGCCGAGAGCATATTTGAATTTCTTCAAAACGAAATACACACCGTTGTTGCGGCGACCGCCGATAAAAACGGTCTGCCCGCAGAACTGCATTGATTAATCAGGGGAGTACGGCAGTCATAAGGCAAAACAATTGCCTGCAATGCGGCAACGGCATAAAAGCGTGCCCTGAACGAGCAATAGAGAAAAGAGGCTGAAACGATGGATCAATCTGAAAAAAGGCTTTATCTTATTAAGGAATTGCTAAGGGAACAGCCGCAGTACGCGGATATCAGAATCCCGAAAAGTGAAAACGAGCAGAAAAATCTGCTGCGCTCCCTTTTTAATGTACGCATGCCTGCTCCTGCAAGCAGGGAATTTCTCAAGATACAGGACGACTATCTGCAAGAGGAAACCAAAAGAAAGGGAATAACGGATATTTCTCAATTAAGCCCTGTTCAGAACGGCATTTATATTTGGCAGGGCGACATAACGGCGCTGCGCTGCGGCGCGATCGTAAATGCGGCAAACAGTGCAATGCTGGGCTGCTTCGTGCCCTGCCATGGCTGCATAGACAATGCCATTCACACCTACGCCGGCATACAGCTTCGCCTTGCGTGCGCCGATATAATGCGCCGGCAGGGCAAAGAGGAAGATACGGGAAAGGCCAAGATCACGCCTGCGTTCAACCTGCCCTGTGATTATGTGATCCACACGGTGGGGCCGATCGTGCAAGGCAGGCTTACAAAAAAGGATAAAGACCTGCTCGCCTCCTGTTACCGTTCCTGCTTGGAGCTTGCGGCGGAAAAGGATATTGAAAGTATCGCTTTCTGCTGCATATCCACGGGTGAGTTTCGTTTTCCGAACAGAGACGCGGCGGAGATCGCGGTAAGCGCCGTTAAGGAATTCAGAGAAAAGACAGGGTGCAGAACGGAGGTCATCTTTAATGTTTTCAAGGATATGGACAGAGACATCTACCGGGAATTACTTAAAGAATGTTGACAGCCTGTATAACACGCTGAACACTGCGGACGCCGTTGTAATCGGCGCGGGCGCCGGACTTTCGGCCTCCGCCGGATTCACTTACAGCGGAGACAGATTTAAGAAATATTTTTCCGATTTTGAGTCTGCATACGGATTTCACGATATGTACACGGGCGGCTTTTATCCTTATGAAACGCCTGAGGAATACTGGGCTTACTGGAGCCGTTACATCTATATAAACCGTTATCAGAACGCGCCCAAGCCGGTTTATGACAACCTGTTTCAGCTTATCCGCTCTAAGGATTATTCTGTGATAACCACAAATGTTGACCACTGCTTTCAGAAAGCGGGCTTTGATAAAAAGCGCCTGTTTTACACGCAGGGGGATTACGGTTTATGGCAGTGTTCCGTGCCCTGCCATAACAAAACCTACGACAACGAAGAAACCGTCAGGCGCATGGTAAAAGAGCAGAAGAACAGAAAGATCCCATCCGATCTTGTTCCGCTGTGCCCGGTGTGCGGCGAGCCGATGACGATGAATCTGCGTGCAGACGACAAATTTGTGGAAGACGAAGGCTGGCACAGGGCCGCGGAGAGATATGAAAATTTTCTGTGCTCAAGGAACGGGCAGCGTATTCTTTTCCTTGAGCTCGGAGTCGGCGGCAACACGCCCGTCATCATCAAATATCCGTTTTGGCGCATGACTGCTCAGAATCCTACGTCGGTCTACGCCTGCATCAATTACGGCGAGGCGGTCTGCCCGAACGAAATCAAAGACAGAGCGATCTGCATTGACGCCGACATAGGCAGAGTTTTAAATGATTTGATACGCAAACACAATGAAATCTAATCTATTTTAAAAATATACAAAAAACGGCTTTGCATTTTGCAAAGCCGTTTTTCATCTGAAAATCAATCAGCGTATAAAGTTTGTTCTTTGAAACGGTTCTTTTTCCGGCAGACCGAACTGCTCTTTTCCGAGGGCGATACTTTTCATAAGAAAAGTCATATTCCTTGCGAGCGTGCGCATGCTCTGAAGCCCCTCTGCGTCTCCTACCGCTTCACCCGGCTCTCTGCCGTGAATACTGTTCCAGTACTGCCCGGAAGCGACCGGCATGCCTGAAATGGTAAAGAACTTGTTCAGCTCGTCAAACGTGGCGGAAAGACCGCCGCGCCTTGCCGCAACAACAGCGGCGCCCACTTTCATCGTTTTATCAAACGGCGTGCTGTAAAACAGCCTTGTAAGAAACGCCACAAGCGTTGCGTTTGCCGAAGCGTAATAAACCGGGCTGCCCACAACGAGTCCGTCGCACTCCCTGAATTTCTCCGCCGCCGCATTCACTTCATCGTCAAAAACGCAGCTGCCTTTTTTGGCGCAGGTGCCGCAGGCGATGCAGCTTCTTACCGCTTTATTGCCGATATGCAAGATCTCGGTCTCAACGCCCTGCTCCTCAAAGACCTTCTGCATTTCCTTTAGCGCAAGCGCCGTATTGCCGTTTGTGTGCGGACTGCCGTTGATCATGAAAACTTTCATGAAAACTCCCCCTTATAAAATACTTTTACGAATCGATTATAATACCTGAACAAATGAAATTCAATCATCCCAACTAAGGTTGTGCAACTCACCCTTAAGCGACAGCGCCGGATAATCCCACTGGCGCAGCACCTCGTAAACACCCACGGCAACACTGTTGCTGAGATTGAGGCTTCGTATGATCCCGCGCATCGGCAGGCGGACGCACCTTTCCTCATTCGCTTTGAGAAGCTCCTCCGGCAGACCCTTTGTCTCTTTGCCGAAAACAAGAAAGCAGCCGTTCGGATAGCGCATATCACTGTGCACATTCCGCGCCTTGGTGCTGAAATAGAAGAACTGAGCGCCTTTATTTTTTTCAAAAAATGCAACCGTGTTTTCGTAATATGTGATATCCAGCTTATCCCAGTAATCCAGCCCGGCGCGCCTAACCCTTTTTTCCGTTATCTCAAATCCCATGGGACCCACAAGGTGAAGCCTTGCCCCTGTTGCGGCGCAGGTGCGGGCTATATTGCCCGTGTTCTGCGGAATCTCGGGTTCTATCAGCACAACATTAAGCGAGTATTCCATTGATATATACTTCCCTGATATTGAATTTATCATCAACAAACACGATATCCGCCGCTTTTCCCGTGGCTATCGAGCCGATCACGTTATCCTCGCCGATCGCCCTCGCCGGATTGATCGTGCAGCTTTTCAGCGCGGTCCTGAAATCCACGCCGAAAGACAGCAGGTTTTTGAATTCATCAAACACATTGCTGATGGACGCGGCGATCGTGCCGTCCTCAAGAACAGCATACCTGCCGTTCGGACGCACAAACACTTTCTGCCCGCCGAGTTCGAATTCACCCTCGCCCAGTCCTGCCGCACGCATGGAATCAGAGATCACGCAGGCTCTGTTCTCGCCCAGTATTTTAAAGGTATTTCTCAGCACTGCCGGGCACACGTGACCGCCGTCGCATATGAGCTCACAGAAAACCTTTTCATTATCGAGCGCCGTTCCGGCTATCCCCGCCTCCCTGTGGGTCATAGGGGTCATAGCGTTATAAAGGTGCGTGGCGTGCCTTGCGCCTATATCAAACGCGTGCTGTGCCTGCACGGCATCCGCCGCAGAATGCCCTATCGAAACAGCGCATGTTTTGCTGACTTCTTTTATAAACGCATCGCTGTCAAAAGCCTCGGGCGCAATCGTTATAAGCTTTACGTTACCGCCGCTTCTGTCATAAAGATCATCAAATTCCTCAAGGGTTCCCGCTCTTACGAAAGCGGGATTCTGCGCGCCTTTTTTGCTCATCGCAATAAAAGGACCTTCAAGATTTATCCCGGCAATCTTCGCGCCGCGCTCACTGCCCTTGTATTCACGTATCGTGCATACAATATCGGCAAGAGTATCCCTGCCCAGAGTCATCGTGGTGGCGCAGAAAGACGTTACGCCGTGCTTTGCAAGATAGGAGCTGACTTTTTCAAGGCTCTCCCTGCTTGCGTCCGAGCAGTCGCCGCCGGCAGCGCCGTGGATATGAATATCCACAAAGCCTGGCAGAGCGGTCATACCGCTCATATCCTTTCCGTCTCTGTCGATCACGCCGATTGCTTTGATCCTGCCGTTTTCGATCTCAATATCGGCAACTTCCTTTTCAAACAGCTCATTATAAAAGCAAACATTTTTTAGAATCATACCTGATTTTCCTTTACTATTCTGAAAGTGATCTCCCTAAGCTGCGCATATGTTTCAAGACCGCTCATCTCGGCGCGGAATTTCGCTCCGCCCCTAAGTCCCTTTGTGTAATACGCCGCATGGCGGCGCGCCTCACGCATTGCCGTGTATTCGCCTTTGTATTCAATCATCTTCGCAATGTGCTTTAGCATAACGCTCATCTTCTCCTCAAGCAAAGGGGGCGGAACGACAGTGCCGTCCCTGAGATAAGCGTTTATCTCTCTGAAAAGCCACGGGTTCCCGAACGCGCCTCTGCCGATCATAACGGCGTCGCACCCTGTTTTTTCAAACATCGCGGCGGCGGAATAAACATCCGTCACATCCCCGTTTCCGATAACGGGAACGGAAACAGCCTTTTTAACCTTGGCGATAATCTCATAATCCACGCTGCCGCTGTACATCTGCTGCCGTGTTCTTCCGTGAACGGTTATTGCGTCCGCGCCGTTCGCCTCAAGCACCTGCGCCATATAAACGGCATTGACACCGGCATCATCCCAGCCCTTGCGAATCTTGGCGGTCACGGGAATATCCACCGCGTTTCGCACGGCTTTTACGATCTCGCCCGCAAGCTTCGGGTCTTTCATAAGGCTCGCTCCGCCGCCGTTCATCGCCACTTTAGGGGCAGGGCAGCCCATATTGATATCTACGATTGCCGGGTGAAATTCCAGACATTTCCGCGCAGCTTCAGCCATTATGATGGGATCGTCACCGAAGATCTGCGCGCCTGCGATGTTTTCTTCCCTGCCGAGCGTCAGAAGCTGCGCGCTTTTTTTATCGCCCATTACAAGCCCTTTTGCGCTTACCATTTCCGTAACGGTATACGCCGCACCGAAAGCAGTGCACACCTCGCGGAACGCTATATCGGTAACACCCGCCATAGGAGCCAGAAAGGCTATATCATTAAATGCAACATCTCTTATTTTCATATTGTTATCTCCGTGAATACTATATCACAACGGGGCGGCAACAGCAAGTGAAATTTAGTGATAAAAAAGAAAAGGGCTGCCTTATAA
>UQDP01000032.1 GCA_900539845.1 uncultured Oscillospiraceae bacterium
GGCGGCCCTTTTAGGGCCTGTGCAAACCACCAGTTTAACTGGTGGTTATGATTTTACCGTGATTTCCTGTTAAAGGCAGTAAAGAACAGCCTTCTGAATCTGAATATCACTTCGCCTGTTGAAGTAAACGGATAAAACTTTTCGGCTTTTTTCATGATTTCATTTTCAAATTCGGCTTTACCGTCTTCATCAAGAGCTTCAAGATAGGGGCGCAGACGTGTAGACCGTACCCAGTCGAGCAGGCTTTCACGGCTCGGCATAATGTGATAATAAACGGTTTCCCATATATCGAATCTGTCTGCACACTTGCTGAGTATCTCAAAGTATTCTTCGGGTCTCAGCACATCGTTCTTTTCAAAGATCACGTCGCTGAAATGCCATTTCGGGTCTGCGGCGACCTCCGAAATCGCGCTGAAAAGAGGCTCTGTGCGATTCATCGGTATCTGAACGGCAAGTACTCCGCCGTCATTGAGCCTGCTCATTAAAAAAGGAATGAGCGATTCGTGATCTTCTATCCACTGCAAGCAGGCATTTGAAAACAGAAGATCATACTTTCCGCTGATTTCCTGCGCGGCACAGACACTGAATTCCATATCGGGATACGTGGTCTTGGCTTTTTCTATCATAGCTTCGGAACTGTCCACACCCACAATACGGGCATTCGGAAAAGTTCTTTTTAAAACAGCGGTGCTGTTGCCCGGACCGCAGCCGATATCGGCAACAGTTGCGGGATCAAGCGCACGAAGCCTGTCGGCAAGGTCGATCGCGGGCTGCGTTCTCTGCTTGTTAAACATTAAATACTTATCGGGATTCCAGTCTGACATAAAACCACCTTATATAAATAGAAATAAAAAACATTAAACCCGCTGAGCAGATGCAACAGCGGGTCGAATATTTATATTACTCTTCTGTTTCCTGAGTGTCGTCAGTAACTGCCTCCGACTCAGCTTCGGGAGCGGAATCCTCAGCAGTCTCAGGCTCCTGCTCTTCATCAGACTGGAGAACAGAGATGACCTCATCGGGCTTTTCGGAAAGCTGCTTGATGGAAAGGCTTACTCTCTTCTTGTCAAAATCAATATCCGTGATAAGAACATTGACTTCTTCGCCCATCTGAAGAACATCGGCGGGCGTTTTGATTCTGTTCCAGCTGATCTCGCTGATATGGATAAGACCCTCTATACCGGGGATAACGGTGGCAAAAGCGCCGAAAGAGGTCAGACCTGCAATCTTTGCCTTAACAACAGTACCGACCGGGTAATCTCTCTTGAGAATCTCCCACGGATTGTCCTCGATCTTCTTAAAGCCGAGAGAAATCTTTTTGTTCTCCTGATCCAGAGCCTTTATGTAGACCTCCACCTGATCGCCTACATTAACGACCTCTGAAGGATGCTTGATACGGGTCCATGAAAGCTCGCTGATATGAATCATACCGTCAATGCCGCCGATATCTACAAATGCACCGTAGCTTGTGAGCGACTTAACGGTTCCGCTGAGCTTCATTCCCTCTTCAAGCTTTGCCCAAGCTTCTTCGCGGGCTTTTCTTCTCTCCTCGCTGAGAACCGCACGGATAGAGCCTACGGCACGGCGTCTCTGCTCATTGATGTCAATAATTCTGAATCTTGCTTCGGTGTTCTTGAGGATATTGAGATCCTCGCTCTTCGGAACACCTGTGAGAGAAGCGGGAATAAATACGCGCGTACCCTTTACCGACGCAAGGACACCGCCGCGCACAACAGCTATGATTCTGCCTTCAAGGATCTCATCGTTTTCCTTTGCCTTAACGATATCGTCCCAGCCTTTAAAGCTGTCTGTAAGCTTTTTGGAGAGCTTAAGGACGCCGTCCTGATCATCTGTTTTAAGAATAATGAGATCAAGCTCATCGCCTACGGACACAACATCCTCGCACTTATCAAACGGCTCTGCCGAAAGATCCTCGCGCGCGATAACGCCCGTCTGTTTTCTTCCCTTAACGTCTACAAAGACTTCTGTGGGAGTGATGTTTTCAACAACACCCTTAACTAATTTGCTGGTGTCGTTTTCGCTGAAAGATTGTTCGAGCATCTCTGCGAAGGTTTCACCATCAGCAGATGCTTCGACAGCAGCCTCAACGGCTTTATCAGCGGCTTCTGCTGTCTCCGCAACATCCTGTGTTGCTTCAACTTCCTTGTCTTTCATTTCTTCGGACATGGTTTTTAGTACCTCCTTGATAATTACCGAGGGCGTTGACGCCCCGGCAGTAACTCCAACTACATTGAAACGCGAAAAATCCATATCGGCAAGCTCCGCAGCAGTCTCTATCAAGAAAGTGGGTGCATATTCCGAACAAACATCTTTCAACTTGCAAGTATTGGATGAATGGCGACCTCCGATAACAAGCATGGCGTCGCACTCTTTGGCAAGAGCGAGGGCTTCAGCCTGCCTTTCGGATGTTGCATTGCATATTGTATCAAATATTTCACAATTTGTACATACCTTTTTAAGAATTTTCTCGCATTTTTTCCATTCTTCCGTGCTGAAAGTGGTCTGCGAAACGCAAATTACCGATTTTTGGGATGAAATTTCATATTTTTGGACAATTTCAGAAAGCTCTTCACTGTTTTTAAATACATAGGATTCGCCGCTGCAGAAAGAGCGGATACCCTTCACCTCGGGATGATCCTGATCTCCCGCGATCAAAGTAACGGTATCCGGCGCCGCGGCGCTGACGATTCGGTGTATCTTCAAAACGAACGGACAGGTTGCATCAACAAACGGTATGCCGCGAGATTTTATATCATTTACGACTTCCTTTTCAACTCCGTGTGTGCGTATCACGATCTTATATCCGCTCTCACACTCTGCGGCAGACGCGATATCGTTTACACCTTTGGATTTGAGATCCTCAACGAGCTGCTGATTATGTATGATCGGACCGAGCGTACATACCTTTTCGCCGTCTTCCACAAGCTTATACACAAGATTTACCGCTCTGTCCACACCAAAGCAGAATCCGGCGGTTTTCGCAAGCTTAATCTCGCGCATTTTTTTCAGCCTCCCAAAGCTGTATAATAGTATTCATAACGGTATTTGCGGCGTCTTTTATGTCATGAGGACCGATATCTTCCTTATCCAGCCCCATATCGGAGAGGGAGAGCGGCTTCCCATAGGAAATGACCACCTTTTTACCGGATTTTATAGGTCCGTCACAATAAATGGCAACCGGCAAAACAGACGCGTTTGTTGCCTTTGCGATCAAGGCAACGCCTGATTTTGCTTTCTGCGGCACTCCGTTTTTATCCTTAACACGTTTACCCTCCGGGCATATCGCCATCACATGCCCTTCCTCTATGATCTTTTCACCGTATTCTATGGCAGAGGTATCGCCCTTTCCCCTTCTGACAGGAAAGCCGTAAAGGTGTTTTATTACCCAGCCGACTATCGGATTTTTAAAAAGCTCCACCTTCGCCATAAAATGCAGGGGCGGCACGTTTTTGGGCATAGAAACAAAAACGGGGTCTAATGCACAGGTATGATTGATAGCAACTATGTAGCGCCCGCCGCTTTCGGCGGGAACATTCTCAAGCCCTTTGAATTCCAGCTTATATATTGCTTTGAAGATCGGACCGAATACTTTTTTTACGAAGCCGTAAAACCTGTAATGCTTAACAACGGAATAATCAAAACGAACCATTTATTTTCTCCTCAATCATTTTTACTACCATATCAACGCTTTCCTCCAGCGCTTTGCCGGTCGTATCCGCCATAATGGAATCATCTGTTGGCTTCAGCGGAGCAATCTCGCGGTGGCTGTCCTGATAATCTCTGTCGTTTACATCTTTCAGAACATCTTCATACTTCACATCTTCGCCTTTCTCGATAAGCTCTTTATACCGCCTTTCGGCTCGGCATTCGGGCGAGGCAAAAAGAAAGATCTTCACATCGGCATCGGGCAGGACGACCGTTCCTATATCGCGTCCGTCCATAATGACGTTATTCTTTCTTGCTATCTCACGCTGAAGCTCAAGCAAAAATTCCCTGACCGCAGGTATCTGCGACACCTTTGACGCAGCCATTGATATTTCCGGCGTTCTTATAAAAAGCGAAACATCCTCGGAATTAAGATATACACGCTGCTCGCCTTTTTCATCAAATCGAAGCTCAACGGATATTGAATCAAGCATATCCGTGATCTTTTCTTTATCGCCAAGCACTCCGTTTCTCTGCGCCGAAAGCGCCACTGTCCTGTAAAGAGCGCCCGTATCAACATAAATATAACCAAGCTTTTTAGCAGCGCCGCGCGCGACTGTGCTTTTTCCCGCACCGGCAGGACCGTCTATTGCAACATTTACCAAGCTTAAAACAACCTTTCTTACATATTATTTCCGCAGAGCATACCCGTTGAAAAGGCGATCTGAAGATTAAAGCCGCCCGTGTATGCGTCCACATCCATTATTTCTCCGGCAAAATAGAGATTTTCAATCCGTTTTGACCGCATGGTTTTGGGGTCTATCTCCTTAACGTCAACACCGCCCCTTGTTATTATAGCGGAATCGATGGTATAAAATTCCGAAATACCGATTTCCATATTTTTCAGAATATGAACAAGCCGCATACGTTCCTCACGTGTTACGGAATTGACCTTTTTATGTGGCGGTATCCCTGACAGCGATACGATTATCGGAATCAGTTTTTTCGGAAGCAGCTTTGAAAGCGCGTTGATTATATCTTTATTTATAAATTCGGAAAAATCACGCCGAATCCTTTTATCAAGAGAATCGATATCAAGCGCCGGCTTAAGATCAATGCATATCTTGTAGCCGCCTGTTTCCGGGCTATCCATATGACTGGAAGCGGAGAGTATAACGGGTCCGCTTATACCGTAATGCGTAAAGAGCATCTCACCGAAATCCGAATAAACGGTTTTACCGTTTCGGACAAGCTTTACCGCGACATTGCGCAGACTCAGCCCCTGAAGCTCGGGAATAAACGCGTCCTCGCTTTTAAGCGAAACCAGCGCGGGAGACAGAGGCGTTACAGAATGACCCGCGCTCCGGGCGAGCCGGTAGCCATCCCCCGTTGAGCCAGTTGCGGGATAACTCATTCCGCCCGTGCATATCGCAACGCTGTCACATTCTATTTTTTTACCGTTAGCAAGGCAAACAGCCGAAATTCTGCCGTTTTGAAATTCAAAGCCCTGCGCGGCCGCATGAATCACACGCACACCGCTGTCCGCGGCGTTTTTCACGAGTGCGTTCGCAATATCATGCGCATTGTCCGACACGGGAAAAACACGGTTTCCCCTTTCCACTTTAAGCGGCACACCCAGATTTTCAAAAAAAGCCATTGTATCATAAGGCATAAACGAGGAAAAAGCAGAGTACAAAAACCTCGGATTTCTCGGCACGTTCCCAATCAGTTCCGAAAGCTCAAAGCAGGCATTCGTTACATTGCACCTGCCTTTTCCCGTTATTGTAACCTTTTTCGCACAGTAAGGCATTTTTTCAATCAGCAAGGTATTTTTGCCGCGCTTTGCGCACTGCGCGGCCGCCATAAGTCCTGCCGCGCCGCCGCCTATCACAACTGAATTACCCATATATCATCTCTGCATACAAAAGGATTTCAACTCATTATAAATGAATCGGATATACTTGTCAATTCATCTGACTTTTCGGACCATTCGTCATAGAGTGCATCTCGTTTTTTTGCTTTTTCCTCAAGCGCATTGCTTATCACAAGATACTCTTCATAAGGCGGATTGCAGTTGAGCTTTTCCTCAAGCTGCGCGATCTCCTCCTCGATATCCTCGATATCGCTTTCAAGGCGTGAAACGGCTGTTTTCAGCTTTCTGACAGCGCTTGCACGCTCTTTTTTCAGCTTATATTCGTTCTGTTTGGGCTGTTTTTCTTTCTTTTCGGCGGCAGAAGCAATAGATCTGTGCTCTGTGTAATCGTCATAATTGCCTATAAATTTATTTATGCCGTTCGGCGTAAGCTCCAGCACGCAGGTGGCAAGTTTATTTATAAAATATCTGTCATGAGAAACAATAAGCATTGTGCCGGTATAGGATCTCAGCGTGTTTTCCAGCTCTTCGCGCGAATAAGCGTCAAGATGATTTGTCGGCTCGTCAAGAAGAAGAAAATTATATTTTCCGAGCATGAGCTTCAGCAGGGCAACACGGGCGCGTTCGCCGCCGGAGCATTCCGAAAGGCGCTTATACACATCGTCCCCTCTGAAAAGGAACGCTGCAAGCGCGTTTCTGACACTCGTTTCCGTCATCGCCGGGAAAGCCGACCAAACCTCGTCAAGCGCGGTTTTATTCAGGTCAAGCTTTTCCTGCACCTGATCAAAATAGCCCGTAAACAGATTCGCTCCGAAACTGAAGCTGCCCGAATCGGCATTGTGATCGCCCATAAGTATCTTAAGCAGAGTTGTTTTTCCGCAGCCGTTGTCACCGACAAGGAACACACGCTCGCCGCGTGTTATTTCAAAAGAAACGTTTTCAAAAATTTTTCTTTCCCCAAAGGATTTAGAGAGGTTTGAAACGCTTAAAACTTCTTCGCCCGAAACGCATTTCGGCGTGAAATCAAATCGTATCCGCTTCTGCAAGGCATCCGGTGCAACAAGCTGCGCTTTTATCCTTTCGACCACCTTTTCCTTGCTTTCGGCGGTCTTTATATTCTTTTCTCTGTTCCACTGCCTTTGCTGCGCAATGATGCCCTCAAGGCGCTCGATCTCCTTCAGATCGTTTTCGTATTTATCCGCAATCGCTTTCTGCTCCGCCTCTTTCTTGACGAGAAATTCCGAATAATTCCCCTTATATGAGCGCAGCTTCGCGCCGTCAAGCTCCATGGTTCTGTTCGTTATCTTATCCAGAAAATATCGGTCATGAGAAATCACTATAAACGCGCCGGAGAACCCGAGAAGAAATCCCTCCAGCCATTCAACGGCGTTGATATCGAGGTGATTTGTAGGCTCGTCCAAAAGCAACAGATCCGCTCTGGAAAGCAGAAGCTTGGAGAGAATGAGCTTTGAGCGCTGACCGCCTGACAGCTTACTCGTCGGCTTGCCGAAATCGGACTCGTCAAATCCCAGTCCGATAAGCGCGGAGCGGGTAAGGCTTTTATAAGTCGCGCCGCCGTTTCTTAAAAACTGCTCATTCAGAAGATCCTGCCTTGAAATAAGCTCCGGGTCTGCACTTTCTGTCAGTTTCCTTGAAATCTCCTCAAGCTCCTTTTCCTGCTCAATGAGATCCGAATAGACCGAAATCAGCTCATCATAAACGGTCTTATTATCCGAGCATGTATGCTGCTCCATGTATCCAAGTTTAATATTTTTTCCAATGAAAGCCCCGCCGGAAGACGGACTGTATTCACCCGTTAAAATTTTAAAAAGAGAGGTTTTGCCGACTCCGTTTGCGCCGACAAGACCGACCTTGTCCTTATCCCCCATCTCAAAATTTATATTTTGAAAAAGGGTCCTTTCGCCGAACGAGAGAGAAAGATTCTGGATAATCAAACAGGACACGACTTCACCGCCTTTCGCAATTACGTGATATATTTTACACTATTGCACCTTGAATGTGAAGTAAAATTTTGATAATATAAATATATAATTTTTATCAGCATAAAAAGAGGGCGAATTTATGGAAATACTGAAATTAAATCCTGTTTTTAAAGATTACATCTGGGGCGGAACCCGTTTAAGGGACGAATTCCATTTGAAAACGGATACGGACCCCGTAGCGGAGGGCTGGATGCTTGCCTGCCACAAAGACGGTATGAATACCGTTGACGGAGGCGAAAACAACGGCAAAACGCTGCAGCAAGTGCTTGAGGAAAACGGCAGCGAGAAAATGTTGGGAGAAAACAGCAAAAAGTTTCCTTATTTCCCTGTTCTTATAAAAATCATTGACGCGAAAGACAATCTTTCCATTCAGGTTCACCCGGATAACGACTACGCAAGAAAAGTTGAAAATGAATACGGAAAAACTGAGATCTGGTATGTGCTCGACGCTGAAGAGGGCGCGCAGCTGATCTACGGTTTTAAAAACAGTATCTCAAAAGAAGAATTCAGAAAAGCAATCGAAAGCAACACGCTGCCCGAAGTTCTGAACCGTGTTGATGTAAAAAAAGGCGATCTTTTCTTCATTGAAGCCGGAACGGTGCACGCGATCGGAAAAGGCACGCTGATCGCGGAAATACAGCAGAACAGTAACTCTACTTACAGAGTGTATGATTACGGCAGAGTGGGAAAAGACGGCAAGCCGAGAGAACTGCACATAGATAAAGCGGTGGACGTCACGGTTACCGAACCGCCCAAATACGGCACAAAGCCTTTCGGCAAACCGGAAGAACTTGCCGGCGGAAAGAAACAGCTTTTAACACAGTGTGATCTGTTTACCGTTTACAGATACGACTGCGAGTCAAAAACAGAGCTTAACGCCGGCAGTGACAGCTTCCATCACCTGCTGATCGTTGACGGAAACGGAAAAATTGACGGAAGAGATTTTAAAAAAGGAGACAGTTTTTTCGTTCCGGCATCATACGGCGAATATACGGTTGAGGGCAGAGCAGAGATCGTCTTGACCAAAATATAATTTAATAATTTTCTTCAAATGAATAAAAAGTCGTTGGTATGGGCAACATACTAACGACTTTTTGAATTGGAGATGATAAAATGTCGGTTATAAACAGAATCGCTTTAATCCTTAACATAATAGGCGGACTTAACTGGGGCCTTATAGGTCTTTTTAAATTTGACCTTGTTGCTTGGATTTGCGGCGGGCAGGACAGTGTTATAGCAAGAATTATCTACTGTATTGTCGGTCTTGCGGCTATATGGTGCATCAGCCTTCTTTTCAGAAGGCACGTTGTTGAGGAATAAGCGCTGTTCAGCAGACCGGGGGCGGAGTATTCCGTCCTTTTTTACATATCTTATACGTATTCTTTCATCATCTGCGCTTTGATCTTTCCTATTATCCTTTTTTCAAGACGAGAAATATAGCTTTGCGAAATGCCCATCAAATCGGCAAGTTCTTTCTGGGTATGCTCCGTTTCGCCTAATATGCCGAAGCGTTTTTTCATAAGCTCCCGTTCCTTTTCCGGCAGACCGAGAATGATCTTCAACAGCAGCGCTTTCTCATCGTTGTATTCTATATCGCTGGAAATCTCATCAGGCTCACTGCCGAGCACATCGCGCAGCGTAAGCTCATTCCCGTCCCAGTCGATACTCAGCGGCTCGTCAAAGCTCATCTCATACTTTGCGTTGCTAATTTTGCGCAGATGCATAAGTATCTCGTTTTCTATACATCTTGAGGCATAGGTGGCAAGCTTTATGTTCTTATTCGGGTCAAAGGTCTTAACGGCTTTCATAAGCCCGATCGTGCCTATCGACACAAGATCCTCCGTCGATGTTGCGCAGCCCTCAAATTTTTTCGCTATATAGACCACCAGCCTGAGATTATGGGTGATAAGAAGCTCCCGATGGGCGTCGTTGCCTGCTCTCAGCTCCTGCATCACGGTCTCCTCCTCCTCTTTCGTAAGCGGCGGAGGAAGCGTTTCGGGTCCGTTTATGTAGTAGCAGCCTTTTTTAAAAAAGCTTTTGAAAAGTCTTAAGAAAAAGAGTTTAATTTTTAACAGCATATTGCACCTCGTTTACGGATTCGGGATTGATGATCCCGCGGTACTCCCCTTTCTTAACATTTTTGCTCAGAGCTATGTACACTCTATTTAAAACGCCTTCGCCGCGTGAGGTGGAAATGACCACCTTATCGGGCTTAAACGCCGTGAGCATCCCCTCTGCATTTACAGTCGATACGGGGATCACACGGTTACATTCAACATCCTTGAAAAGATCGGCGTCCGCTACGATTACGGGACTGTCCGAAAAAGGCTCGCGAAGCTTATTGCCGCTGTCGGCAAAAGCGAAAAAGGAATACTTTTTGCCGTCCTTATAAACCGTTACGGAATAAAGCTCTTTCTTCGCCGTCTTATTATTATATATCCTGATTATCACTGCCGAGATGATATACGCAAGAAACGCGGAGACGAGCAGAGCCGTTGCCGAAACGTCAAAATAAACAGTTGAGTTATTGATGACGATTCCGCTCGGTTTGAATATCATCCAAAGCCCCACCATAATACCCACGAATACGAAATTGACGAAAAAAAATATCGCCGTATTTTTGATAAAACACTTAAATGAGGTCAGGCGGAAAGCGATCAGAACAATCACAAACGCAGCGCATAATTTGCCGAGCAGAGATACGGCAAAGTCCAGCTCATCGAACAGGATCACCAGCGAATAGGCGCTGCCTGCGAATGAGGCAAGCACAAGGCGTGTCAGCTTTGAATTTTCCTTGGCAAGTTTTTGCGTAACAAGCAGCAGCAAAAAGGTTATAAAAAAGTTTACAACAAGCAACACATCAACATATATAACCGTCAAGGGCACCACCTATTTCATTATAGGTTTGCCAAAGCGAATAAATTGTCAGTTCTTACACAACAGAAAAAATAATATTAAAAAAAGCGGCTGACAAATCAGCCGCTCCAGGCTGTCGATAAAGTCGGCTGAACCGCGCAAAGGATAAATTTGTTTGAAAAAT
>UQDP01000033.1 GCA_900539845.1 uncultured Oscillospiraceae bacterium
TTATATTTCCCCCGGTTGAACCGGGGGTTTATTCTTTGCTGAAGAGACAAACAAAGACCTCCGTTAAAGCCGTTCGCTTTGCGGAGGTCTAAGATTTTTTGCTTTATTCTTCCTCTTCTTCCTGTTCAAAAAGAGAATGGATAAGATTGTTGTATATTTTTACGGGATTTGAATAGAACTGCTCTTTCACCATTTCAGCCTGCGCGCTTGTCGGCAGATTGAGCGTCAGCGTCATAAAATCTTTTCCCATGTCTTTTATATGCATGGTCACTGAGTATTCGCTGCCGTCCTTTTTGATTTCAACATCATTTTCTTCTCTGTATATTTCTTTTACCGCGAGTTTGGCGGAAAGCTCGATGCTTTTCTTTCTTATCGTATACGGCAGATCGTTTTCTACAAGCTCCATCAAGCTTTCGCAGTTCTTGCCCGGAGAAAGAAAACCGTTTTCATTCTCTATGATAAGTCCTTTGCTTTTCAGCTTTTCAAGGGCGTTTACGGTCTCAAAATAGTTCGCGATTTCACCCTCCACCAAAGTGTCGGTTAGAACCTTATCCGTAAGCCGCTCTTTTGAATTTACCACCACATAGCAAATCAATAGGTTTATCTCAAGAGTCGAGCGCAGTCCGCCCTCAGAGATTCCGTATGTCAAAGCGTCGAAGTTTAAGTTTTCCTGTTCGTTACTGCTCATATTTTCACCTCATTTGAAAAATATATTAACATAATATCAGCTCACTTGCAAACTATTTTGTTTTATAATATAATATTTGCGTAATTTATTACACATAATTAAAAAATGAATAATGAAAGAGGTAATTAAAATGAAAGAAATAACAAAAGACACGATCATCGGCGACGTTCTTGATATTTGCCCCGAGGCTGCTCCGCTGTTTTTGGAGATCGGAATGCACTGCCTTGGCTGTCCTGCGTCCAGAGGAGAAACGATTGAGCAGGCTTGCGCCGTTCATGGAAACGATCCGGACGTTTTGCTGGAAAAAGTAAACAAGCTGCTCAATAAATAAGCAATGCGCAGTCTTTCTCCGCGGCTCAGTGCCGTTGCGTCTCTTGTAAGAAACGGAGCTGCTTTTGCCGATATAGGCTGTGACCATGGTTTTCTGACCGTTCATTTGCTGACAGAGGGCAGAGTGCGTTCGGCAATTGCTGCCGATATCCATGAAGGTCCGCTTTCACGCTGCCGCGAGCTGATAAAAAGGTGTTCTTTGCAGCATAAGGCGGAATGTGTGTTGTGTGACGGACTTGAAAAGGTGTCTCCCGATAAGGCGGAGGATATCGCCGTATGCGGGATGGGCGGCGAGATGATTGTTCATATACTTGAGTCCTGCGAATGGGTCAAAGACAGGGATAAGCATTTCATCTTTAATCCCATGACGCATCCTGAGATATTAAGGGAATATCTTTGCCTGAACGGATTTGAGATAAACAGTGATATCATCGTAAGGGAAAGCAGTTATTTTTATAACGTTTTTGACGCGTATTATACCGGCGAAATAAAAGAACATCCGCGCCGGTATTATTTTCTGGGGAAGATAAATGATTTTTCACAACGCGAATACTTTGAACATCTTCTCGCATTTCTCAGAAACAAGGAAAAAAGCGGATGTAATTATTCGGATGTAATCAAGTATATTGAGGCAAGATTATGACAACCGTTAAAGATATTTATAACTACATAGATAATGCCGCGCCGTTTTCAACGCAGGAGGAATGGGATAATGCCGGTCTGCTTGTCGGCTGCGCTGATGATTGCGTTACCAAGGCGGTAATGGCTCTGGACGTAACAAAGGAAGTTGTGTCCCTGGCAGCCGAAGCCGGCGCACAGCTTATTATTTCACACCACCCGATTATTTTCAATCCCGTAAAACGCCTTATGAAGGGCACTGCGCTTTATAAGTGCGTTCAATACGGAATTTCCGTTATTTCGGCGCATACGAATTTCGACCGCGCACCGTTGGGGATCAATACAAACCTTTGTAAAAGACTTTCTCTGAAAAATGTAAAACCGATAGACGGAACTTTTATTGTTACAGGTGAACTCGATAAGAAAATGCAGGCGTCTGATTTTGCGCGGTTTGCCGCAGAGACTCTTCAGGTCAGCGGCCTTAGATATACCGATTCCGAAAAGCCCATCAGGACCGTTGCCGTCGGCGGCGGTGCCTGTGAGGAGTATCTGCCTCAGGCTATGCAGCTTGCCGACTGCTTTTTAACTGGCGATATGAAATATCATGTGATGCTTGAAGCGGCTGAGGAGGGCTTCTGCGTTATTAGTGCCGGGCATTATGAAACGGAGTCGGAATCTTTCCTGATGCTGCGCGACCAGATCTCAAAGGCGTTTCCCGATGTTGAATTTATACGCGGCAATCAGAAAAATCCCGTAATGGCGGTGTTGTAATGGCGCTTGACGGTATTTTTCTTTATCATTTAAAAAACGAGATATCCGCCTTTGCGGTCGGGGCAAGGGTAGAAAAAATACATCAGCCTTCAAAAGAAGAGCTGCTGTTTTCAATTCGCTCAAGAGAGGGGGCAAGAAAGCTTCTCCTCTCCTGCCGTGCGGATACGGCGGGTATTTATTTCACTGATTATCCTGTAGAAAATCCTTCAAAGCCCCCGATGCTCTGCATGCTCCTAAGAAAGCACCTTTCGGGAGCTAAAATACTTGCGTTTGAGCAGGACGGTCTGGAGCGTATCGTCAGAATCAAAATGCAGGCGGTAAATGAACTCGGCGACCTTGTTTCGTACACGCTTGCAGTTGAGATAATGGGCAGATACAGCAATATCATCCTTATTGACCAAAACGGAAAGATTGTAGACGCTCTTCGAAGGGTAGATGAGGGGAAATCGCACGTTCGCACGGTTTTGCCGGGTGAAGAATATGTGTCTCCGCCTGCGCAGGATAAGCTGAATGTTTTTACCGATGATATCGAAGCAATTAAAAACCGAATTCATTTATCTCACAAAAATCCTGCAAGCGCTTTTCAAAATGCTGTTATGGGTGTTTCCCCGATCGTATGCCGCGAATATGAAAACGGCGTTTCACTTGAAATGATCAAAGAATACGCGCTTGCTCCGCAGCCGACCGTTGTGATCACGGATAAGCCTGTCGATTTTGCGTTTATGCCCGTAACGCAGTACGGGGATCTTGCCGAAATCAGACGTTTCGGCACGTTTTCTCAAGCGCTCGACTATTTTTATCATGAGCGAGTCAGGGCGGACAGGATCAGACAACGTTCGGGCGAGCTTTTCAAAACGATTTCAAACCTTCAGGAAAGAGCGGTACGAAAAGCCCTGAACAGACAGAATGAACTGAAAGAGTGCAGGGATAAAGATAAGTATAAGATATACGGCGATCTGATTACCGCGAATCAGTACGCGTTGCAAAAAGGTTCCATGTATTATGAGGTTCAAAACTATTATGAGAATAATGATCCGATACGCATTCCTGCCGACCCTGCGCTGACCCCTGTTCAGAACGCACAAAAGTATTATAAGGAATACAGAAAAAAGCAGACTGCCGAATCAAAGCTGAATAACTTTATATCACAGGCGCTTTCGGAGGCAAAATATCTTGATACCGTTGCCGATTCTCTTTCCAGAGCAGAGACGGACAGCGAAATAACCGCCATTAAAGAAGAACTTGTTCAAACAGGCTTTTTGAAACGCAAAACGGCAGTTAAGGAGAAAAGTGTAAAAACACTCAAGCCACTTGAGTTCGAAAGCGCACAGGGCTTCAGGATACTTGTGGGCAGAAATAACGTTATGAATGACAGGCTTACACTGAAAACCGCCTCGAATCGAGACCTTTGGTTTCACGTAAAGGACGGTGCCGGTTCACATGTCATCGTTAAATACGACGGACGTGAATTTACGGACGCGCTGATTCGGGAAGCTGCGATGCTTGCCGCTCATAACAGCAAGGCAAAGGCGTCATCTAATGTGGCTGTGGATTACACAGTTGTAAAAAATGTCAAAAAACCAAACGGCGCAAAGCCCGGGATGGTTATTTACGATAACTATAAAACGGAATATGTTACTCCGAATACCGCTGAACTGGAAAGGATAAAAAGAATTGTTTAACGTAGCTGTTATTCTTGCCGCCGGAAACGGCACAAGAATGGGTGTGGACAAAAGCAAGCTGCTGCTTGAAATCGGCGGCAGGACCGTCATAGAAAGAACGGTTTCCGTCTTTGAGAATATGGCAGAGGTGGATGAGATCATAGTTGTATGCCGTGAATGTGATTTTGAAACCTTTTCAAAACTGCTTCCCGGTGAAAATATAACCTTTGTTATCGGAGGCGAAACACGTCAGCAAAGCGTTAAAAACGCTGTGGACACGATTGACGAATGCGATTATATCATTATCCATGACGGCGCGCGTCCGCTGATAAGGCAGGACACAGTCATCAGAACGCTGGATAAAGCACAGACCGATAAAGCGGCGGCTGTCGGTGTTTACGTCAAGGATACAATCAAGCTTGTTGACGATGACTTGAATATAGCCGGAACGCCGAATAGAAAATATCTCGTATCCATCCAGACCCCGCAGATCTTTGATTTTTCTCTGTATAAGGCTTCGCTTGAAAAAGCGGTAAAGCAGGGGAAGGATTACACAGACGATTGCCAGCTGATAGAAAACTTCGGGGCGAAGGTCAGCGTTGTGCTCGGAGAGTATGATAATATCAAGATAACAACGAAAAGCGATATACCGCTTGCCGGAAGTCTGCTTGAAATGCGGAAAGGAGAAACGGCAGATGAGTGATATAAGAATCGGGCACGGTTATGATGTTCACCGCTTTGAAAAGGGCAGAAAGTGCATCATCGGCGGAGTTGATATTCCCTGCGAACTCGGTCTTCTCGGCCATTCCGATGCTGACGTATTGCTTCACGCTGTTGCTGACGCGCTGCTCGGCGCGGCAGCGCTCGGTGATATAGGAAAGCATTTTCCGGATACTTCGCCTGAGTTTGAGGGAGCGGACAGCCTTGTGCTTTTGCGAAACACTGTTGAACTGATTGGGAAAAAAGGCTATATCGTATCCAATATTGATTCAACCGTAATTGCGCAGATGCCGAAGCTTGCGCCGTATATTGACGATATGCGCAAAAACATTTCCGCGGTCTGCGGAATTGAGAAAGACTGTGTTTCGGTAAAGGCAACCACCGAAGAAAAACTCGGATTTACCGGGGCAAAACAGGGGATAAGCGCTCATGCTGTATGTATCATCGAAAAGGCATAAGCGATAGAAAAGGCAAGCAGCTCTTTTCCTGTGTTGAATTCGAATTTGTTCAAAACAGAAATCAATCGCTGTTTAAGGAGATAAGGTATGATACTGAAAACAGCCGTTTTACAGATGAAATCCTTTGCTCGGCAATACAGAAAGAACACGGATATCGTGATCGATAAAATGAAAGAGGCGGCAGAAAATCATGCAGATATTCTTCTTTTGCCGGAATGTTTTCTGACTGGATATTATTTGCCTGTGAGCAATGAAGAAGCACTTGCGGACGATGATAAGTATATTCGGGAAATCTGTGATGCCGCCGATAAACTGAATATAGGCGTGGTGCTTACCGCTGCTTCAAAAGGCGCCACAAAGCCGCAGAATTCAGCTTATGTTATCAGCAAGAACGGTGCTGTGCTTATGAAATATTCCAAGGTACATACCTGTGATTTTGCCGATGAAGCGTGCTTTGCAAGCGGCGATGCGTTCAGGGTCTGTGATTTTCATGGAATCAAGCTGGGTATAATGATCTGCTACGATCGGGAATATCCGGAAAGCGCACGCGTTTTGATGCTCAAGGGAGCGGAGATCATTCTTGTTCCTAATGACTGCGATATAATGAAGCCGCGTTTATGCGCGTTGTCCACCCGTGCTTACGAAAATATGGTCGGAATTGCCATGGCAAATCCCAATGGTAAAAACGCCGGAAATTCTTGTGCGTTCAGCCCGATCTGCTGGGATGAAAACGGAAACTGCGCCGATAATGTTTTGATGATGGCTGATGAAGTTACGGAAGGTATGTTTTATGCTGAGTTTGACTTGGACACGATTCGTCATTACAGGGAGCATGAGATGATGGGGAATACCTATCGTAAAGTAAAAGCGTACGGTCCGCTTCTGAGTAAAAAAATAGAATATCCGTTTATTCGCCCCAATCAGGATGATGACGGATAAAAAACGAATGTTGATTAAATATGAGCAAGTAATACTATATAATGCCGGGTGCCTTTATCGCATATAGATATGTGATAAAGGCGTTTTTTATTTTATTTCAACTTTTTGGAATAATTTTTTGAAATATTTGTAAACACTATTGACAAATGAAAAAAACTTGCTAAAATAGTATTTAGCACTCGGAGGTATAGAGTGCTAAAAGGCTGGAAACAATATTTTACAGAGGTGAAATTTATTATGACGATCAAACCACTTGCAGATAAGGTTCTGCTTTCTCCTATGGAAGCAGAGGAAACAACTGCGTCAGGTCTTTTTATTGCTGCTTCGGCACAGGAAAAGCCTGAATTTATGAATGTTGCCGCAGTAGGCCCCGGCACGGATAAGCATCCTATGACGGTTGCTGTCGGTGACAAAGTAATCATCACAAAATACAGCGGTACAAACGTTAAGATCGACGGAAAAGAGTATACGATCGCTTCCGTTAAAGACATTCTTGCAGTCGTTGAATAATCCGCATACAATCAGGAGGAATTTTTGTTATGGCTAAAGATATTATTTTCGGTGAGGAGGCGCGTAAGGCGCTTCAGAGCGGTATAGATAAGCTTGCGAACACCGTAAAGATTACACTCGGCCCCAAGGGCAGAAATGTAGTGCTCGATAAAAAATACGGCTCTCCGCTTATCACAAATGACGGCGTTACCATTGCAAAAGAGATCGAGCTTGACGATTCTTTTGAAAATATGGGCGCCCAGCTCGTTAAAGAGGTTTCTTCAAAAACAAACGATGACGCCGGTGACGGCACCACCACTGCAACATTGCTTGCTCAGGCTCTTGTCCGCGAGGGCATGAAGAATGTTGCTGCCGGTGCTAACCCCATGGTCGTTAAAAACGGGATCAAAGCCGCTGTTGACGTTGCTGTTGACGCTGTTAAAGGAAATTCCCGTCAGGTCAAAGGCTCAGATGATATCGCAAGAGTCGCAACAGTTTCAGCCGCTGATCCTGAGATCGGAAAGCTTGTTGCAGACGCTATGGAAAAGGTTACCGCCGACGGTGTTATCACCGTTGAGGAGTCAAAGACGGCAGACACTGTTTGCGAAGTAGTTGAAGGCATGCAGTTTGACCGCGGCTATATCAGCCCGTATATGGTAACCGATACGGATAAGATGGAAGCCGTTATTGATGACGCTCTTATTCTTATCACAGACAAAAAGATTTCTACCGTTCAGGATATACTTCCTCTTCTTGAGGCTGTTCTCAAGAGCGGTCAGAAGCTCGTTATCATCGCTGAGGATGTTGAGGGCGAGGCCCTTCAGACCATCCTTCTGAATAAACTCCGCGGTACGTTCACATGCGTATGCGTAAAGGCTCCCGGTTTCGGCGACAGAAGGAAGGATATGCTTCAGGATATCGCTGTTCTTACCGGCGGTCAGGTCATTACTTCCGATCTCGGTATCGAGCTTAAAGACGCTACTATGGAAATGCTCGGCAAAGCCCGTCAGGTTAAAGTCACAAAAGAAAACACGATCATCGTTGACGGTGCGGGCAACAGCGACGATATCAAATCCCGTGTTCACCAGATCAGGCAGGCTATTGATGCCTCCACATCTGATTTTGACCGCGAAAAGCTTCAGGAACGCCTTGCGAAAATGGCTGGCGGCGTAGCTGTTATCAAGGTAGGTGCTGCTACGGAGACGGAAATGAAAGAAAAGAAGCTTCGTATTGAAGACGCTCTTGCCGCTACAAAGGCTGCTGTTGAAGAGGGTATCGTTGCAGGCGGCGGCGTTGCGCTGATTAACGCAATCCCCGCAGTTGAAAAGCTTCTTGATACCGACGATGCGGATTATAAGACCGGCGTTTCGATCGTTCTGAAAGCTCTTGAAGAGCCTGTACGCCAGATTGCTGCAAACGCAGGAATGGAAGGCTCGGTAATTCTTGACAAGATCAAGAATTCCGACAAAACCGGCTACGGCTACAATTTTGCTACAAATGAATACTGCGATATGATCGAAAGCGGTATCGTTGATCCCACAAAGGTTACACGTTCTGCCATTCAGAACGCTGCTTCAGTTGCAGCTATGGTGCTTACAACAGAATCACTCGTAACCGATATCAAAGATCCGAAGGCTGACGCTGCGAATGCCGCGGCAATGGCGGCTGCGTCACAGGGCGGTATGTATTAATAAAATATCTGCTGAATCAAGCCTCCTAATGGGGGCTTGATTTTTTTATGTATATTCATAACAAAACAGGGAAGTTTTAGGAGATTTTTTATTAATATAATATATACTTTTATATAAAATAATTAAAAATCGATATATATCGATTGAATTTTTATTTATATTTTTGTATAATAAATGTATATAGAGCGTTATGCGCTTTGTATATCTGTAAAATATAGAAAGGATGATTGTTTTGAAAAACAAAAAAGCTCTTGCGATGCTGATGTCGCTGCTTATTGTTCTGTCTTCCGCAATGGTGGGCGGGATGAGCGTTTTTGCTGCCGATCATACCGCAGGTGAACTTCAGAACCTGGTTGACAGCTTTGAGCAGAAGATGGACGGCACCGCATACAGCAATATGTCTGCCGCATATCAGGCTTGGTATGATGCAAAGGCATATTTAGTTGGCGCCGAGGCGGGCATTGCCGAAGATAATGATGTTGATACATATTATACGGCTCTTGAAACCGCTCTCGCAAATATGACGGAATGGACTGCCAAAACGGCAGATGTTCAGCCTGCATTCGGAAATGATACTACGGGAACCTCTTATGACGGATATGTTAACGGAGATGTCGATTACGCGGTCAACCTTCTTTATTCTCCCGTATGTTCCGATTATTCCGCAAACGATGAACAGGCTTCCGGTACATTGGGCGATGTTACAATAGATCTATATTATAATACTACCGTTTTGATGTATGATGGTATTCATACTCCCACAATGCCGGTAATGGCTCTTGCCTCTAAAAACACAGACAACAACAGATACATCTATCAGCTTTATCCTGCCGCTTCAGCAACAGATAATTCAAATCATCCGAATTTCAGGATGACCGAAAGCTGGCATGGCGCTTCCCATGATGGTGAAGTTCACAATGACTGCTGGCCTTGGACTATGGATCTTGAAAATGTTACCGGCAGACCGCAGGCATTTGCGGGAACTGCAAATACGTCTGACAGGCTCCCGCTTTACAGGGGCGGATTCTTTCAGGGATATGCCAAATATATAGCCGCTCTGGCAAACGGAATGCAGTTTATCAGTGATATGGATGCCGGAACATATTCATCGGCATATAATTTGGTATGGTACAGACTCACGGGCGATGATCCGAGCGACGCCGCTTATATCAACAATACCAACGCAACAATCTACGTTGTAAACTACAAGGCGATTCTTGATGCTGTCAGCAGTGCTCTTGAAAATATCACATCTTACAGCTATAACGGCGCACTCAGCGTGATATCCGCTGTTGAGGCTTGCATGAATTTTGACCCCAATTCGTATGATTATACTTCTGATACTGCAACAGCCGTTTCAGCCTGTGCAGCAGATATAAATTCTCTTGTAAACGGCGTGAACACAGCGGTCAGCGCGGCGGGCACAATGGATGCAGGCAGCTATATGACGCTTGCTTCTGCATATGCCGATTATACGCAAACCTATGCAGCCGGTCAGGGCAATTACAGTGATGAAACTTGGACTGCTTTTGTTTCGGAATATGACGCTGCAACTTCGGTTCTTTCCGCAGTTGTTAATAAGACCGCATATATGAGCTCTGTATCTTCAGAAGCGCTTGTAAACGCTTATAATAATCTTAAAGAAGTCATTCGCGATATCACATATACTTACATATTTGCAGACGGCAGTAATACAACGGTAATTGCTCCTGAAGGAACAGAGCCTGACGCTCCGGAAAATACTGCCGCGACTGACTGGGCTTCCAGTAACGACGGCACACACAGCAGAACGGTATACAGCTGGCCTGCATGGGAAAGCGGCGTAACCGAATATAAGGAAATCGCCACTCCCACA
>UQDP01000034.1 GCA_900539845.1 uncultured Oscillospiraceae bacterium
TATAAGACGGATTTATTTTTTCGCGCGGTTCAGCCGACTTTATCGACAGCCTGAAGCGGGGCTGTGAGGACAGTCCCGCTTTATAGTACATATATCATTTAGAACGTTTCAGAGATGATATTTCTGATCTCCTCCTCCGCCTGCTGAATTTCAAAAAGAAATTCTCTTGAGGAAACGCGCAGCGCGCCGTTGCCCAGAATGATAAGCTGCTCAAGCGCGTCTGAGGTGACAACTCTTACCTTGTTGTTCCTTGCAAGTTTGTAAGAAGCCTTTTCAATATACATATCGGCGGTTTCAGCTTCTTTGGTGTAAACCACGGTAATATTGTTGATCTTCTCCACTTCTCTGCCGTTGCCTTTGACTTTATAGGCGTCAAAAACCAAAATGACGTTGCATTTTTTATATCCCTGATAATTACACAGAATATTTATCAGCGCGCTCCTTGCGCCTTCTATATTGTCTGTTGCCTGCTCTTTTAGAAAATCCCAGGAAAAAATCACGTTATATCCGTCAACAAGCAGATATTCGGGTCCCTCATATCTGACCGTGCCGGCGGACTTGTATTTTTTCTTTTCGGTGCTTTCGGTGAAAGTGAAATGTTTTTTATCGGGGTCATTCGTTCTGTTTTTGATCGGTCCATAGGTCTGCTCAAATATCTGCATCAGTTCCTTGTCCAACGCAAACAGATTCTTTTTATCCCTGTTTTCGGAAAGCGTACGTTTGAATGATATACTATCCGAGCCGCTTTTTTTGAAGGAAAGCGCACTCGGAAGGTGCATATGGCTTTTTACTTCATTCCATTTTACGATATATCCTGCGCCGTGAGAGCAAAACACAGAGTCACAGGGATTATCCGTATCGGAATCACAGTCATATCCCGTATTTTCAATCACTTCTTCGGAATTGTGGCACGGTTCATAGCCCTTGAAATTGCAGAGAAGTCTGCCCACGCCGTGCGTGTACTGAATGACTTCTCTTGCGTAATCATGCATGGTGGAAACCGGCGCAGTGCCGTTTATAACAGAATATTCGCCGTTTGTTTCGGGAGCGCTGAAGCTGCCGTGCATGCGCTGTATATCGGAAAGCGCCCTGCCGACGTTTTCATTCGGCACTTCCAGAGAAAATTCGTAAACAGGCTCAAGCAGCAGACATTCCGCGGAACGCAGACCCTGCCGAACCGCTCTGTATGTTGCCTGCCTGAAATCCCCGCCCTCTGTGTGTTTGGCATGTGCCTTGCCTGATACAAGCGTGATCTCGATATCGGTGATCGGAGAGCCTGTAAGCACGCCTATATGCGTTTTTTCATAAAGGTGTGTGATGATCAGTCTCTGCCAGTTTTTGTCAAGCACGTCTTCCTTGCACGCATTCTTTATTACGATTCCGCTGTCTCGCTTTCCGGGCTTCAGCAGCAGATGGACCTCCGCGTAATGGCGCAGCGGTTCAAAATGACCGATTCCTTCAACAGTATCGGCGATGGTTTCCTTATAAATGATGCTGCCTTTTCCGAATGCCGCTTCCATTCCGAATCGTTCTCGGAGCACGGATTGCAGAATCTCCAGCTGAACATCTCCCATAAGATGCACATGGATCTCGCCGTGCCTTTCATCCCACACAACCTTCAGCTGCGGGTCTTCGCTTCCCAGTATCCTCATTTTTTCAAGCGCGGTATGAGCGTCAACACTGTCGGGAAGCTGCATGCTGTATGTGAAGACCGGCTCAAGTACAGGCATACCGGCGCTTTTTTCAGCGCCGAGTCCGTCTCCCGGCAGAGCAAAGCTTATGCCGGTAAGCGCACACACGGTTCCGCCTGCGGCCTCATCAGCTGTAATAAACTTAGCCCCCGAGTATATCCTGATCTGATTTACCTTTTCGGCATTTCTGTTTTTATCGCTTTTAAGAGTGTCTTTTACTTTTAGCTTTCCGCCCGTAACCTTGATGAATGTCAGGCGCTGTCCTTTCTCTTCGGAGATCTTGAATACTTTACCGGCGAATTCATTTCCGTATTCCGGCATTTTTGTGTATTCATAAAGGCATTGCAGTAATTCCTTTACTCCGCTGAGTTTCAGAGCCGAACCGAATAAACAGGGAAAAATCTTTCTTTCCTTTACGGCATTTATAATATCGCTCTGCGCAAGTGAGCCGCTTTCATCGTATTTGTTCAGCAGTTCTTCATCGCAAAGGGCAATATTCTCCGTGAATTCAGAGCTGTTATCACTGCCGAAATCGGTGCAGCTTTCGCTGAGCTTTGCTTTCAGCTCATTCATGATATGAGCTTTATCGGTGCCGTCCAAGTCCATTTTATTAATGAAAAGGAAACAGGGAATATTATATTTTGCAAGCAGCTTCCAAAGCGTCTGCGTATGGCTCTGCACACCATCGGATCCGCTTATCACAAGCACTGCGTAGTCAAGAACCTGCAGTGTACGCTCTGTTTCTGCCGAAAAATCCATATGGCCGGGTGTGTCCAGCAGGGTGAACTCCGTGTCCTTGTATGCAAGAATTGCCTGCTTTGAAAAAATCGTAATACCGCGTTCTCTTTCAAGTGAATTGTTGTCCAGAAAAGAATTCTTATGGTCAACACGGCCGAGCCTGTTTATGCTGCCTGCCTGATAAAGCAGCGCCTCGGAAAGAGTGGTTTTGCCCGAATCCACATGCGCTAAAATTCCTATTACGATTTTTTTCATTTCTTCACCACGTTTTTCCGAAATTCTTTTATGCATTATATCACAGACGGTTCTGGTTGTAAATATATCCGGGATCCGAGCCGGACAGGTATTAATTTTAATCGTTATTTAATCTGTGCTGCTGTGCATACGCACCTGTAACAAAAAAGTTGAATTTTATTATCGGTTAGGTTATCATGGATTTAAGCAAACCCAATTATGCTTTTTAGAAATTCTATTTAGGGTGGTTTCCTATGATTTATGCAATGGCTGATGTGCATGGAGAATATGAAAAATATGCTGAAATGCTTAAAAAGATCAATTTCGGGAAGGATGACACGCTTTATATTTTGGGGGACGTTATAGATAGGGGAAAAGATTCGGTTCGTGTTTTAAAAGATATGGCGGGCAGGGCAAACGTATATCCTGTTGTTGGGAATCATGAATTAATGGCGCTTTCCGTGCTTGAAAAGCTTGCCGTTGAGATCACAGCGGATAATTATTCGTCGCAGCTTGATGCCGCAGCTTTCTCATTACTGCTTCACTGGCAGCAGAACGGCGGAGTAACGACTCTTAAGGAGTTTTCCAAACTCCCCGTTTCCGAAAGGCTGGATCTTATTGATTATTTGAAAGATTTTGCGCCTTTTGAAACCGCTGAGGCAGGTGGAAAAGCTTTTATTCTGGTTCACTCCGGGCTTGGGAATTTTTCAAAAAGCAAGAAGCTGAGCGAATATACCCTGGAGGAACTTTGTATGTACCGCCCTGATTACAACAAACAGTTGTTTGACGATGTATATATCGTTTCCGGTCATACGCCCACCCAAACGATTTCCGGTACAGCTCGTATTTATCAATTCTGCAACAACATATGTATAGACTGCGGCGCGGTGTTCGGAGGGAGACTTGCCTGCCTGAGACTGGATGATCTGGAAGAGTTCTATGTGTGAGCTTAATCTGTTCAGGCGGATGATTTTTTAAGGAAAAGCAGCCGGCAGCAGGGTATCGGTCCACAAAAAATAAAATGAAAAAGATGGAGTCCGCGGCTTTACACCTGCATATTATTGTGCTAAAATGATTTAAAACCGATCGCGGGGGAAATGTAATCATGGAATCACAGCAGATGAGAAATAAAAAACTTTATAATATCGAAGCGGTAAGGTTTCTGTTTTCCGTTTTTATTGTCTTTTTTCATATTCTGCATGCCAATATAATGGATTATACGGCAAACAGCGCGTTTTATAAAAAGCTGGCAGACAGCACGGATTATACCTGCTATGTTGTTGAATGCTTTTTCATCATAAGCGGCTTCTTTTTGTTTTACACGTATAATAAGAGACCGCAAAGATCAATAGGTGAATTTATTTATAACAAATTTTCAAGGCTTTGGCCGCTTTTGTTTCTTTCAACGGCGATCTGCGTTGTGTTTTTCGGGTGGAATTTTTATCCCCAGTTTTTTACAGTTTTGTTTTTGCAGAATAACGGCGTGAACTTTGATTACGGCGGAATAAACTGGTATATTTCTCCGCTGTTTTGGGCGCTTATTTTCTATTACGTTCTTTTAAAATGTTTTAAGGATAAGCGAAAGCTGAATATATTTATCGGTGTGCTCGTCTATTTTTCGTTTATGATATGTCTTTCTGCAACCAACGGCGGATTTCCCAGATACAATCTTTACGGGTTTTTAAGCGGCTCAATGTTTCACGCACTTGCGGAAATAGGACTGGGATACCTGATCGGCGTTTGCTGCAACAGTCTTAAATCGCTGAACGGGCTTAATGATATTTTGAACAGCAGATCGGGAAAAATCATTTCAACCGTTTTGATTTCTTTGGCAGAGATCGTGTTTTGGGCGCTTCTGCTTATCCATTTCTTTTTGAAAAAATATACCTATAGCAATCACTTCCTTGTTGTCATTCTGTTTTCCGGGATTCTGTTTTGCATGCTTACGGGAAGGGGTATCTTTTCAAGACTCATCAATAACCGATTCTTCGGCTTTTTCGGAAAATTCTCATATTCGATATATGTAATGCAGCAGGTCGTGTTTTATGTTTTGCAGCGCACGCTCTGGCAAAATTCGGATTTTGTTCAGCACCATGCCTTAAGGTGTATCGCTGTGTCTATTCTCATCTGTGTTGCGGCGGGAATCGTAACATATTATGTTATCGAAAAGCCAAGCGCATATGCATTGAAAAAGCTGGGCAGGAAAATATTTGCAAAACGGATCAGTAAATAATATATCCCGCGCGTTTCATACCTGATAACGCGCGGGGTCTTTTATTATGCGGGAGAGAGAAATCAATAAAGCTTGAAGATATAAATGATAAGACCGTAAATAAACGAACATCCAACGCCGTATACTATTACGGGCCCTGCTATTGTAAACATCTGCGCGGCGGTTCCGAGTATCATTCCCTCATGTTTGAATTCAAGGGCAGGGGATACGACGGAGTTTGCAAAGCCGGTTATAGGCACGATTGTTCCCGCACCTGCATGACGCGCGATTTTGTCGAACACGCCGATACCTGTCAGTATCGCGGTTATAACGATGATAACGCAGGGCGTGGCAATCTTTATTTCATCTTCGCTTAAGCCCGCTTTCTGAAAAACGGCGTTAAGAAGCTGACCGAAGCAGCATATCGCGCCGCCGAAAAGAAATGCTTTTATGCAGTTTAGGATTTTCGGGGAATTCGGGCTGGCTTTGTCGGTCATTTTGCTGTATTCGTCTTTGCTTATGCTCATAAACTGTTTTCACCTCTATTATTTAAAATACTATTAAATATTGTTAAACTTTTTTATTTTATTATTCAAATTGCTTGACAAATTATATTATTATCTGTAATATTAGAATATACTGATTGTAAAGGAAGATATGTATGCATCTTATCGATGTCAGAGACGTATATAAGATCTATAATCCGGGTGAAAACCAGGTAAACGCTTTGGACGGCGTTTCTTTAACAATAGACGAAGGAGAATTCGTGGCTATTATCGGTCAGTCCGGCTCGGGCAAGTCAACTCTTATGAACATGCTCGGTCTGCTCGATGTTCCCACATCGGGGGAATATTATATAAACGGCAGACTTGTTGAAGATCTTACCGATGATGAAATGAGCGATATCAGAAACAAGCAGATAGGCTTTATTTTTCAGGGATTTAATCTTATCGCTTCGCTGAATGCGCTTGAAAATGTTGAGTTGCCTCTCGTTTACCGCGGCGTTCCTAAAGCAGAAAGACGCGAACTTTCCGTTGCCGCGCTTGAAAAGGTCGGGCTTAAAGGGCGTATGCACCATTTGCCGGCGGCGCTTTCGGGCGGTCAGCAGCAAAGAGTGGCGGTCGCAAGGGCTATTGCGGCGGCACCGCCCGTTATCCTCGCAGACGAGCCAACAGGTAACCTGGACACACGTTCAACAAAAGACGTTATGCAGATACTGCATAATTTAAAGGATGACGGCAGAACGGTCATCGTTATCACACATGATAATGAAATCGCCGAGCAGGCGGAGCGCGTGATCAGGATAAGAGACGGAAAAGTCGTTGAGGATTACATAAATCCCGGCTTTGAGGAAAAATACGGCAGAAAAGCGAAAATGGATAATAAAAATCCGATTGATCTGGGATGATTTTTATGGAATAAAGAATATTACGCCTGCTGAGGTGAAAACTATCAGCGGGTGATTTTTTATGATTTTTTTAAAGGCGTTTTTGATAGGCGGTCTGATCTGCGTGATCGGTCAGATCTTAATAGATAACACAAAATTAACTCCGGCAAGGATTCTCGTGCTTTTTGTTTGTCTGGGCGTAGTCCTCGGCGCTTTCGGAATATATGACAAACTTGTTGATTTTGCCGGGGCGGGCGCTACCATTCCTCTTACGGGCTTCGGAAACTCATTGGCGAGCGGAGTTAAAGAGGCAGTGCGTGAGAAAGGCTTTATAGGGGTTATAACCGGCGGACTTTCGGCGTGTGCGGGCGGTGTAACGGTTGCAATGCTGTCCGGGCTTGTGGTGTCTATGATCGCTAAGTCAAGGGATAAAGGATAAAACATGCTGTCGAAATAATTTTGTTGAATTCAGCTGCCTTATATGATAAAATTAAATAAAGATAATTTATATTTAACGGAGGAAGAGATTATGGCGGCAGCTATGACTTATGAACAGGTTGTTGAGGCGTTCAGAGAGAGATTTAAAAATACCGATGTCAGCTCGGTTGTCGGCACGCTTGCTTTCCAGATAAATATAGTGGGTAAGCCGGAGGGTATTTTTTATGTTGAGATCAAAGACGGTCAGATCCATATAGAGCCGTATGAATACTATGACCGCAATGCGATCCTCATTGCAAGCGCGGCGAATCTGATTAAGCTGATTAACGGAAAGCTCGATCCCGTTTTGGCTTTCACAACGGGAAAGCTCAAAGTAGATGGCGATATCGGCGCAGCGCTTGAACTGATCAAATTTTTAAAATAAAATCGATTCGGGTTTCGACCGTCTGAAAGGCAGACGGTTTTTCTTTTTTTATTAAAATATGCTTGTGTTCACTGTTATTTTAATATATAATATAAACAAATAATAAACTGAAAGTCTGCGCAAAAAGGCTTTCGGCTTTTTATCGGAGGGAAAATTTATGAAGCATGCTGATATTGTGGGTAAAATGAGTCTTGAACAAAAGGCTAAATTTGTTTCGGGCTATGATTACTGGCATCTGGAGGAAGCACATGAACTCGGGCTTCCTAAAATTATGATCACGGACGGACCTCACGGACTTCGTAAGCAGAATCCTGATAAGAAGAGCTCCAGCGGAATCGGTCTGGGAAATTCCGTGCCAACCACCTGTTTTCCGCCGGCGGCAACTTCAGCTTGCTCGTGGGATGAGGAGCTTCTGCGCCAAGAGGGAGAAGCGCTTGCCGAGGAGTGTATTCAGGAGAAAGTATCTGTTATACTGGGACCGGGCACAAATATCAAGCGTTCACCTGTCTGCGGCAGAAATTTCGAGTATTTTTCGGAGGATCCGCTGCTTGCCGGAA
>UQDP01000035.1 GCA_900539845.1 uncultured Oscillospiraceae bacterium
GGGCGGCAACAGCAAGTGAAATTTAGTGATAAAAAAGAAAAGGGCTGCCTTATAAAATAAGGCAAACCCTTAAAGTATTTGAAATGAATCAGTCTGCGCTGTAGGGAAGCAGAGCTATCTGACGAGCACGCTTGATAGCGATGGTGAGTTCCCTCTGATGCTTTGCGCAGGTTCCCGTTACGCGGCGGGGAAGGATCTTTGCTCTTTCAGAAGTATATCTGTTGAGCTTTGAAACATCTTTATAATCGATGCATTCGCATTTATCCACGCAAAACTGGCAAACTTTTCTGCGGCCTTTTCTTGCGCCGCCCTTGTTATAAGCCATGATCAGTTTCCTCCTTAAAATGGTAGATCGTCATCGTCGTCCACAATCTCTTCAAAATCACTGTTGTCTGCCGAAGCATAGCTGGGAGCCGGCTGGCTGTAAACAGGATTTGTTGAAGTGCCGCTTTCCGCTTTTGAGCCGCAGAAAGAAACATTGTTTGCAACGACCTGAACGGTTTTTCTCTTGTTTCCGTCTCTGTCCGTATAATTATCTGTTTGGATAGAGCCTTCTATGGCTATCATAGAGCCCTTGCGGAAATAGCGAGAAATGAATTCGGCAGTCTGGCGCCAGGCGGTAACATCAATGAAATCGGCTTTTCTTTCCTCGCCGGATTTCTGATAATTCCTGTCGCACGCAACCTGAAAGCGAACAACGGAAACACCCGAGGGTGTTGTGCGCAGCTCGGGGTCAAAGGTCAGTCTGCCCATAATGACAACAGAATTAATCATTTCGCCCCTCCGATTATTCGCCCTTGGCAACAATCAGCGAACGGAGAACGCCGTCCGTGATGTTGATTACACGGTCAAGTTCTGCCGGGAAGCTCTCTTCGCTTTCAAACTGAGCAACAATGTAATAACCCTCTGTTTCGTAGTTGATCGGATAAGCGAGCTTACGCTTGCCCCATTCCTCAACTTCGCCAAGAGTGCCATTCGCCTTGATGAGATCAGTGAACTTTGCCTTGAGAGTTTCAACCGCTTCCTCGCCTTTTGAAAGTGAGAAAACCAATACAAGCTCATACTTTTTTAATGCCATTCCTGTGCACCTCCTTCTGGACTTTTGGCCCGGAATCATTGCCCCGGGCAAGGATTGCCGCCCTTATAAGGCTGGCTAAAGTATTATAGCAAACAAGCCCCGCCCTGTCAAGAAAAAAATCACAGCGCAGAAAATGTGCACTGTGATTTTGGAATGATGAATGATTTATCAGCCGTTTATTTCGGCAAGATTTTTTTCGTGCTCTGACTTTGCCTCTGCAAGTTCCTTTTGACGCTCGTTTTCATATTTTTCTATCTCATCGTCAAATTCATTATTTGGACTTTTCAATGATTCTATTTCCGCAATATACGAATTACGCTCAGCATAAAGTTCATTCAGCCGCGAGCTGTTATTTCCGTGCGACTCTTCGGATGCGATCCGAGCATTTACATCATAAAGCTGCGACTGATATTCAACCACTTTTTCGGCGTTTTTCTTTTCAATTAAATTCTTCATTGACTTTTGCGCCGCTACTTTTGTGTCATAATACTCATTAATGCGGGAAACTTCTTTTTCATAGCGGTTGTTTTCTTCGTCTATTATATTCTGCTTTGAGTTGTTACCATCAGCCCTAACAGAACTATTTGCACTTTCGTGCTCGGAACGTTCAGATTCCGTCCGCTGTTCAGAAATCTGTTCCTGCTGAGAAGATGATTCCTGTGTTAAAGAAACGGAAACAGAATCTTTCTCAGACGAAGTTTCAGTCTGACTACTGCTTTTCCCCCTAACGGCAAATACGATTATAAGGACAAGTACAACCGCAACAAAAGCCAGCGCAACTCCTCCGAAAACAGTTCCTTTTTTATCTTCCGTCATTCAATGTTTCCTTTCGTGCCATCGGATTTCATATCAAATAAAAGACTTATATGTTTATATTAATTCAATCCGGCATGTATTGTCAACAAATTAATTTGTTTCTTTTGTATTTGGCATCGATTTCATTACTTTTTTAAACTGTATTGAAAACAGGATCGCCGTAAAGCAGACGGCGATTACATCCGCGAACGGCTCCGCCATATAAACGGCAGTTGTCTTATCCTGCGTGAAGATAAGGGGCATTATATAGATAAGCGGAATCAGCAGAATAAATTTACGCACAACGGCAACCGTGATTGACGCTTTTGCGTTGCCTATGGCGACAAAGGTGGACTGGCATGCCATCTGGATTCCGAATATCAGCGTTGCCGCCATATAGATTCTGAGGGCAGAGCGCGTGAAATCCATAAGCGCTTCTTCGGAAGTGAACATCGCGGCGAATGCGCCGGGGAAAAGCATAACTGCAAGCCAGAGAATCACCGAATAGCACAGATCGGTTATAAGCAGCAGCTTAAAAGCCGATTTCACACGGTCCGCGTTTTTTGCGCCGTAATTATAGCTGATGATCGGCTGCGCGCCCTGACCGAGACCCTGCAGCGGCAGCATGGCAAACTGCATAACGCTGGTGAGGATCGTCATAGCGCCTACCGCGATATCGCCGCCGTATTTCAGGAGCGACGAATTAAAGCATATGGAGATGGCGCTTTCGCTTGCCTGCATAACAAAGTTTGAAAGACCGAGCGCGAGCGCAGGCATGATTATTTTTGAGCGAAGAGGCATATATTTGGGCTTGATCTTCAGATTCGTTTTTTTACCGAAGAGGAAAGCCAGAACCCAGATGCAGGACATTGCCTGAGAAAGGATCGTTGCGAGCGCCGCGCCGCGCACACCCATATCAAAGCCGAAAATGAATACAGGATCAAGAATAATATTCGCAACAGCGCCGATCAGCACGGAGAGCATACCGGTTTTGGCAAAGCCCTGCGCGGTTATGAACATATTCATTCCCAGAGTGAGCTGAACAAAGATCGTGCCGACCGCATAGATATTCATATAATCGACAGCATAGCCGATCGTGTTTTCGCTTGCGCCGAATGCCAAAAGGAGATCCCTGTTCCAAATCAGAAGAACCGCGGTCAGAATAACCGAAATTATGATCTGCAAAATAAAGCAGTTGCCGAGCGTGCGCTCCGCGGACTCCTTATCGCCTTTTCCCATAAATATTGACGCCCTCGGCGCGCCGCCGTAGCCGACAAGTGCGGCAAACGCCGATACAATCATGATAAGCGGCATGCATACGCCTACGCCTGTGAGCGCATCCGCTCCGATATCGGGAATATGCCCTATATAGATTCTGTCTACAATATTGTAGAGCATATTGATCAGCTGCGCCGTGACCGTAGGGACGGCAAGCTTAACAAGCAGCTTTCCCACAGGTTCCTTTGCCAGCATTTCATCGTCCTGATTCATAATAACGCCTTCTCTCCTAACAGGATGATTCAAAGAATATTATAATGCAATACACATATTTGTCAAACCACGGTGTGCCCATTCTGCAATCAAAAAACTCCGCCCGCAGGCATGCGAACGGAGCGTTTAAGATAGTTTTATTTTATGATCTTTCCTATAGTGTTGGGAGCCATTCCTGCGGCGTTTGCTTCATCCGTGTCAATATGCATTGCCCAGCCTGCCGTTTCTGAAACACGCACAACAACATCGCCCAAAATCAGATTACGCTCATTTGAGGTGGGGATCTCTACCGAAACGATCTGACCGTTCGTAAGCCCTTCCCTTTCCGCGTCCTCAGGCGTTGCATGGATATGTCGCTTTGCAGCAATCACGCCCTCTTTTATCTCTATCTCACCCTTAGGACCGATGATTTTGCAGGCTCCGCTTCCTTCTAAATGGCCGCTTTCGCGCACGGGAGCGTTAACGCCGATTGAACGCGCGTCCGTAAGGGAAAGCTCCACCTGTGTATACTTTCTGAGCGGGCCGAGAATCGTTACGTGTGGGAATTCGCCCTTTGCCCCGATGACACGCACCTTTTCCTCAGACGCAAACTGACCCGGCTGGGAGAGCGCCTTTTTAAAAGTAAGTTCGCTGCCCTTGCCGAAAAGGGTGTCCATATCCGCTCTTGTAAGGTGCACATGGCGCGCGGAAATTTCAACCAATACCTCGTTTTTTTCCATATATGTTCTCCTTAACTGATATAATCATTTATCATGATTATTTTATACTGATTTTTATTGTTTTTCAATAGAAAATTTGATATAATTTAGCAGGTGATGAAAATGACGCTTGACGAACTTGAAAAAGCGTGCCGAAACTGCACAAAATGCGAACTTTGCGGCGGAAGAACAAACCTTGTGTTCGGGCAGGGCAAAAAAGACGCGGACATCATGCTTATAGGGGAGGGACCCGGCGAAAACGAGGACCTGCAGGGCAAGCCTTTCGTTGGCAGAAGCGGTCAGCTTTTGGATAAATTCCTTGCCGCCGTGGATCTTTCAAGGGATAAAAATGTTTACATCGCAAACATGGTAAAATGCCGCCCGCCGAAAAACAGGGATCCGAAACCCGAAGAGCAGGATATGTGCATCGGCTGGCTCAGGGAGCAGTTTAAAATCATACGTCCCAAAATAATCGTATGTGTCGGCAGGATATCGGCGCAAAAGCTGATCGACCCGAATTTCAGGGTCACAAAAGAGCACGGAATGTTTATTGAAAAAAACGGTGTGCTGATGATGGGCACATTCCACCCTGCCGCCATTCTTCGCAATCCAAATAACAAGGAGCTTGCTTTTCAGGACTGGCTGAAACTGCGAGATAAAATTCAAGAACTCAATATACAGATTTAATGATGCAAAATTTAAAGCCGCGCTGAAGCGCGGCGTTTTTGTTTATTTTACATTATTCAGCTATACTCTTGCAGGCCACAAAATCTATGCCTGTGCCGAACAGGTCGGATATAACCACATCGCCCGATTTCACGGGAACTTCAAGCGTAACAGCATCGAGCAGGCGCATGGCTTCAAACATTTTGCCCTTGGGTATTGCGCCGCTCGTTTTGACAGGGCAGCGCGGATATTCCGCACTGTTTGTGCGCACCGTGGAAGTGACAACGCGCACGGGATTTTTCAGTTCGTTTT
>UQDP01000036.1 GCA_900539845.1 uncultured Oscillospiraceae bacterium
GAAGCGTTTACCAAAATCAAAGATTTTGACCGCTTCGGAGAACATTGTATCATAGTGCTCGGCGGCTGATCCCGCCTCGCACTTATGGTCTGGTGAGAACAAGGTGATATACTATGAAAACATCAGTAAAAGCAGCAGTCGGCGGAGTAAGCGCGGCTCTTTCAGTGGTGCTCATGTTTTTCGGCGGGATCATATATATTTTTACATACGCCGTGCCGATGGTTCTGGGTGTTCTTATGTCTGTTCTTAAGAAAACTTTCACGGATTCCTGCGCGCTGTGTGTATACGCAGCGGTCTCTGTTCTGTCATTTATATTTGTGCCTGAAAAAGAGATCGTTCTGATGTACGTTCTGTTTTTCGGCTGGTATCCGCTTGCAAGGGAAAAAATCGGCAGAATACGACCCAAGTTTATTTCATTCACCGTTAAGCTGCTGCTGTTTAATGTCTGCGTTCTGGTGATTGAACTGATTGCATATTATGCGTTCGGAATACCGTTTTTTGAAGATGGTGTTTTTTCGGTCGGCATGCTTGTTTTATTTACGGTTTTGATGAATATAACTTTTATTCTATATGAATTCATGCTCTCAAAATTCCTTATACTTTATGAGAGAAGGCTTGAAAAGCGCGTTCTGAAAATATTTATTCGCTAATCAGAACGCGATTGTGACTTTGTCACAGAAAAAATCTGATTACACGGGTATAATAAAAGCACAAACAGAAGAAAGGATGATTGAAAATGTCAGTAATCAACATAGGAATAAATAATTTTGATACGGTAAAAAACAGCAAGAAAACCGTTTTGCTTGATTTTTACGCGGATTGGTGCGGACCCTGCAGAATGGTTTCTCCGATCGTTGATGAAATTGCCGAAGAAAATCCACAGTATATGGTTGGCAAGGTCAACGTTGATGAAGAGCAGCGGCTTGCGGCGTCATTCGGTATAAGCAGCATTCCCGCTCTTGTGGTCATCAAAGACGGTAAGATCATAAATCAGTCAGTCGGAGCAAGACCGAAGGAGCAGATTCTTGAAATGTTAAAGGGTTAATTGCCTGAGTCTTGTTTTATCTAATATCTTTACACCTTTTCGGGTGCCTTCAATAATCCCCTCAGAGGAAAAGTATTTAAGCATTCTTGAAACAACTTCACGGGCAGTTCCCATATAACGTGCGATCTGCTCGTGAGTCAGTTCTATAAAATCGCTGCCTGTTCTGGACATCTCGTCTGAAAGAAATATTGCAAGGCGCTTATCCGTGCTCATAAAAAGTATTTGCTGCATTACCCACATAACATCGGAAAAACGGCTAACAGCTGTTTCAAGAGCAAATATTCTGGCTTCAGGGTTCCTTTCGGAGACCTCCTCAAAAGCTTTTCCGCTTATAACGCAGCATTCGCTGTCCTCCTGAGCGTCAATCATTACATCAAAGGTGATTGCCTGGATTACACAGGAGGCAGAGAGCATACATAGATCGCCGCCGTAGAGGCGGTAAAGTGTTATTTCTTTTCCTTTATCCGAAAGCATATATACTCTCAGGCAGCCGCTTTTCACGATAACGACTCCCGAGCACTCGCTGCCATCGTGAACAGACGAGCCTTTTTTATAGTTCAAAACGTGTGAGTTTTTGCTCAGTGTTTCTTTATCCTTATCGGATAAATGATCCCAGAAAGGAAAAATTTTGCTGAATTCGGTTGAGGGATTTATTTTCTTCATAATTGCAGCTCCTTATTATTTTGTGAAAGCAGGTTTTTCTATGAAAACGGTTATTGTCGGCGGTGTTGCCGGCGGTGCCTCCGCCGCCGCAAGACTTCGCAGGCTTGATGAAAAGCAGGAAATCATTATTCTTGAACGCGGTGAGTTCGTTTCATTTGCGAACTGCGGTCTTCCGTATTATATCGGCGGGGAAATTAAGGACGAAAGAGATCTGACTCTCCAGACCCCTCAAAGCTTTAAAGCCAGGTTTAATATTGATGTTAGGGTGTTTAATGAGGCAGTAAAAATCGATCCCCAACACAAAACTGTTACCGTTAAAGATCTTGAAACAGGGGAGCAGTATGTGGAATCTTACGATTCACTTATACTTTCACCCGGCGCAGCGCCGATCAAGCCGCCTGTAAAAGGTATCGACCTGCCACATGTCTTTACTTTGAGAAACATTTCGGATACCTTAAGAATAAAGGACTATATTGCCGTAAAGGCGCCTGAAAAAGCCGTTGTTGTGGGTGGCGGATATATAGGCGTTGAAATGGCAGAAAACCTTAAAAAGTCCGGGCTTGACGTCACCATAGTTGAGCTCGCTGATCATCTGATAGCTCCGCTGGATTTTGATATGGCGGCGGACGTTCACAGATATATCAGATCTAAAGGGATTGATATTATTCTGAATAACGGTGTAAACGCAATAGTGAGAGACAAAATTATACTTCAAAGCGGAAGTGTTCCGGCTGATATGGTAATCATGTCTGTCGGGGTGCGGCCTGAAACCGGCCTGGCAGCAGACTGCGGCATAGAGCTTAACCAACGCGGCTCAATAGTTGTGAATGATCGTATGCAAACCAATATACAGGATATTTACGCTGTGGGCGATGCGGTGCAGATCAACAATTATGTTAGCAAAGATGCTTCTTTTATTCCTCTTGCGGGGCCTGCGAATAAGCAGGGCAGAATCGCTGCCGATAATATTGCAGGGTATAAAAGTGTTTATAAGGGCACTCAGGGTTCGTCGGTACTCAAACTGTTTGACATGACCGTTGCATCAACAGGATTAAGTGAAAAAACAGCGAATGCGGCGGGTCTGGAATATGATAAAACTTATATTTATTCCGCGTCTCATGCTTCTTATTATCCGGGCGCACAGAACATGAGCATAAAAGCAATTTGGGATAAAAAAACATTAAAAATCCTCGGCGCGCAGATCGTCGGTTTTCAGGGCGTTGATAAACGTATGGATGTTATTTCCGCAGCCATTCGTTTTGGTGCTGAAATCACGGATCTTGCCGAACTTGAACTTTGTTATGCACCGCCGTTCGGGAGTGCTAAAGATCCTGTGAATATGCTCGGCTTTACCGCGGAAAATATTATAACGGGAAAAGTTAAGCAGTTTTTCTGGGATGATGTTGAAAAACTTCCGAGGGATGGAAGCGTTACCCTTCTTGATGTGCGCACCAAGACGGAAGCGGCCTGCGGAATGATAGACGGATTTGTAAATATTCCTCTCGATTCCTTAAGAAATAATATTTCTGAAATTCCTGAGGGCAAGCCCGTATATATTCACTGCTACAGCGGGCTGAGAAGTTATATTGCCTGCCGGATACTTAACGGTTTCGGTTATGAGTGCTATAATCTTGCCGGTGGCTGGAGACTTTATGAATCGGTAGTAAATGAAAAAACAGTTCCCGATTATCCCTGCACGATATGCGATGCTCGTTCAGAATGAGATTTATAATATTGTCATAAATTATTAGGTATAACTGTTTAAATATACTCTCTTTTGAAAATTATGTCAATAAATGTGCAAAGAGTGAAAACAGTATTTCATAAAATAGTTTATTAAAGGCGGTGAATTTTATGGATCATATTTATGATGTTATGATCATCGGCGGCGGCCCTGCCGGTTATACGGCTGCTCTTTACGCCGCGCGTGCCGGACTCGAAACTGTTGTAATTGAAAAAATGGGCGCGGGCGGGCAGATGTCTCTTACCGATACGATTGATAATTATCCCGGCTTTGACGAAGGGATAGACGGCTTCACACTTGGAATGCGTATGCAGAAAAGCGCCGAACGCTTTGGGGCTTCTACTTTGTACGGGGAGATAAAATCGGTAGATCTTACAGACAGAATCAAATGCGCCGAAACAGAGAAAGAGATTTACCGCGCACGCGCCGTTATTATATCTACCGGTGCCGATCCTCGTGAACTTGGTCTCAACAAAGAGCGTGATTTTATCGGAAAAGGAATACATTACTGTGCGCACTGTGACGGCAGGTTTTATAAAGACAAAACGGTAATGGTTGTAGGCGGAGGGAATACCGCAGCTGCCGACGCTCTTTATCTTGCCCGTTTTGCAAAAAAAGTTTATCTTGTTCACAGGAGAGATACGCTTCGTGCGGAGAAGATACTGCGGGATCCTCTTTTAAAAGCCGAAAATGTTGAATTCTTGTGGAACAGCACCCCGGTTCGGCTGCTGGGAAACGAACGTATTGAAGGCGTTGAATTACAAAATTTAAAAACAAATGAAAGTAAAGCAATATCGGCGGACGGAATATTTATCAGTATAGGCAGAAAGCCTGCGACTCAGTTTCTTGACGGTGCGCTGAAACTTGATGAAAGCGGCTATATTATAGCAGATGAAACCACCAAAACAAACATTGATGGAGTTTTCGCTGTCGGTGATGTACGGACAAAGCCGTTAAGACAGATCGTGACTGCCGTGGGTGACGGCGCTGTGGCGGTTCATTTTGCCGAAGAGTATCTGGCAAACTTGTGATAATATTAAATTTCTTAAATTATGTGGAATTATAATTTCGCATATGGTATAATAACCTCACGAAGCGTTTACCAAAATCAAAGATTTTGACCGCTTC
>UQDP01000037.1 GCA_900539845.1 uncultured Oscillospiraceae bacterium
AGCTCTTCCAAGATACCACGATCTACGGCGCATTCACACAGCCTGTTGGAATGAACAGTACAGTTGAATAGTTAAAAGAAAAATGCCTGAATTGTTTTTAGCAGTTCAGGCATTTTTTGTATAAAACTGACCGTTTTAAGTTCTGAATTGTTTTATTTATGAAAGGGGTGACGGAATGAAGAAAACCGACGCAGAGATCTTTGAAGAAAAATACAACCGCTATGGGGATATGCTTTACAGAATCGCGTTCCTTTACCTTTCAAACGCACAGGATGCGGAGGATGTTTTGCAGGAGGTATTTATTAAGCTGCTTTATTCCTCACCTGAGTTCAAGAGCAGCGAACATGAGAAAGCCTGGCTTATTCGTGTGACGCAGAATCAGTGCAAAAATCTGCTGAGATCGCCGAAACGCAAAAACTGCTCTGTTGAGGATCTGCAGCTTGCCGCGGAATCCGAAAATAATGACCTGAAGCTTGATGTAGTAAGGCAGGTGACTGCTTTGCCGCTTAAGATCAAAGAGGCGGTCATTCTTTATTATTACTGCGGCTATTCCGTTGCCCTTACAGCCAAAATACTGAAAACAGGTAAATCGGCAGTTAAGATGCGGCTGAAAAAGGGCAGGGAACTGCTGAAAATAAGCTTGGAGGATTATGAGTATGAATAAAAACGAATTCAGAAACTGTATCGATGATGCTGTTCAAGCCGATCCTTATCTGCAGCCAAGGCTTGCGGAAAAGGTGCTTGCCCAACGGCCCAAACGCAAAACAAGAGTGCTTATACCCGTGCTTTCGGCAGTGTTATGTGTTGCGGTGCTCGCTTTTTGCCTTACACGTTATACGGGTTTGGGCTTGAACAGCCGGACCGGCAGGAGCCATACGGATGCAGATACGGGCACGGTTCTTGACAGCGGCACAATGACGGTATATGCCTCAAACGGCGAAAATAATAAAAAAGAACTTGTGCTCGGTACACAGACGCCGCTGTTTTATAATGTCATGGTCGTTGATCTGAGAGGACTTGACGACAAAACCATGGATGAAAAGATTGAGGCTGCCGGAGACCGTGTTTCCGAAGCAATTGACAGAGTCGATCCCGATAAAAGAGCTTGGATCCGTCATTCAAGCCAGCTGTTTGAAAATTGTTATGTCATAATCACACAGCTTAACGCATTCGACATTCAGCCGGATACGGAAAAAACAGTTGAAAGCGTTCGTCTGCAGTGCTCCGAATACGGTCAGCTCGATTACTGCGACAGTAGGGAGGGAGTAGAGCTGACAGACCGTTTCCCCAAAGGAAAGGACCTTGTGATTCCGGGAGCAACCTATTATGAGATCATGGAAAACGCTTCAACGCTTCAGATTATGTGGAATCCCTCGGATGAAATGTATACGGAAATTTCAGAGAATCCGGGCATCTCGATCTCCGATTACGGCGATACGCTTATTTTTACCGTTAACTATACCGACGGCACATCGGCAAGCAGTATTGTGGAACTGACATTTGACAATGACGGGAATATGAGCGCCGAATACCTCGGCAGCGGAACGGAAAAGTGAATTGCGGCTGATACGGTCTTTATAACGGAAAAATGCGTCCGATTTATTCGGACGCATTTTTCAAAGTTGATTATGCTCAGTTAATCTTAAGCCTTGTTTAAATGCTTAAGGTACTGTTCTTTCATAAGCTGAAAACTCACTTCGCTCAAATCATGTTCCATTTTGCAGGAATCCTGATATGCTATTTCTTCGGGCGTGCCGAGTTGCATAAGAAAACCGGCAATAACATTATGGCGGTCATAGATCTTTTCCGCGATCTCTCTGCCTTTATCCGTAAGCGTTATATCGCCGTTTGAATCAACGGCAATATATCCGTCCTCTCTCAGATTTTTCATGTAGACCGAAACAGACGGCTTTGAAAACCCCATTCTGTTGCATATGTCTATGCAGCGGCAGTATCCTTTTTCGTTGTGGATGATCAGAATGGATTCAAGATAGTTTTCAGCACTCTCCTTTATCTGCATAATACACTCACCTCAAAAAAGTATACTACCATATTTTATGACAAAATTCAATCGCCTCAGAAAAGCACTTTGAATTCAAACTGCGCTGCGCAGTGAGGACAGGCGGCGCGGTGTTTTCCTTTTACACGTTTCATCCTGAGAACGGCTTTGCAGTTGGGGCAGGTCCTGAAAACATGTGTTTTTCTGAATTTCCATTTGTTTTTCAGCAGATGGAATTTCTTTTTGAAAGCATTCTCGATCTTCAGCCAGTTGTTGTTTTCTTTTCTTCTTTGCTCAATCTTTTTTGAGAAGACTCTGTAAAAGGCAAAAATGAATATTGCCCAGCCTATAACGGAAAAAATCGTGTAGAATATGCTGTCCACGGCTCTGCCGAGGATAACGGCAAGCAATAAGTCCGCAAGATAAAACCATATCAGCGCTCTGTAAAGACTGTCCATTCCGTATCTGCCGTACATAAAGTGCTGAAATTTGATCGCAAGATTACTGAAAAATTTTTTCATTTTGAACGCCTCGATTAATTATAATATGAATCTCCGCTTTTCTGACCGAAGTATATGCTGTTATCGTCCTGTTCTCCTTCTCCGCCGTAGGATTCGCTGTAGCTGTATGAGGTGGTGGTTTCATCGGGTTGCTGCCCGGGATTGTATCCGTTATTTCTGTATCCTACAGACGCACTGAAAACAGATGATATCAGGAAAAATATGAGCCTTATAATAACAAGCAGGAAAATGAATTTGAGGATCCTTGAAAGACAGCCTGAGCTGTGAACAGTATAAACTCTTCCGGAACCGTGATTTGTGTTATCCGTTTCATCAAAATCATCAAATCCGGCATAGCCGCCGAACGGATTTGCAAAACCGCCCTGCGAGCTGCGCCTGATTCTGTCGTAAGTGGCTCGATAGGTATAATTTTCAGGCGCCATGGCACATGCCTGCTGGATGTGGGAAAGTGAGATGTCGCGCTTTCCCGCACCGTAGTTTGCGAGCGCTGAAAGATAATACCACTGTGCAGTCCTGTCCTCAATATTGTTCAGCAGGTTGAGCGCCTGCGTAAACTGGCGGTTGTTTATGAACTGCGCGATAGAGGTATAATAGTCCGGCGCGGATGACGCTCTGTTTCTTGAGCCGGAGCGGTATGTTTCTCTCGCGGTCTGCCGCGCTGTGCCGTTTTTAATCTGATCGAACGCCGCGTTTATTTCCGCCATCTTTTCGGCGGCATGTTTATCGTTTGGATTAAGGTCCGGGTGGTATTTTTTTGCAAGCTTTCTGTAAGCTTTCGCGCATTCCTCTTCGGATGCGCCGTCCGGCACACCTAAAACCCTGTAAGGATTTGTTATCATATATCTCCCTTTTGAAAATCGATTTTCATTAAGTTATCATATAATTGTTGACTTTGTGTTAATAACTTGTAACAAATCCGCAAATCCGAACTTGAAATGTGCCGCGCTATTTGGTAATATTGTTTTATAACTTACTTTTATGCGGAGGTATGGCCTATGGATTTTATTATGCTCACTTTGGGCGATTCGATAGACAAAATGTTTTACAATTTTGATATTGCCGTATTTGAGTTCTTTGCGGGAATACAGAATTCGTTCTTAACTGCCCTTGCAAAATTTTTTACTTCGTTCGGCGATGAGGCATTTGTTATACCGATGGTCGTGCTGGGAATTGTGCTTATGCTGTTCAAAAAAACAAGAAAGTACGGCTTCGCACTTGTATTTGCAATACTTGTGGGCACGATCATTACAAACGTTATAGCAAAGCCTGCGGTTTTAAGGATAAGACCGTACAACACGCTTCAGGATGTTGATTTTTACTGGCAGGCATATCTCGGTGCGGGCGCGCTCAGCGAAGCGGATTATTCCTTCCCGAGCGGTCATACCACCGCAGCGTTTGAGATTGCTGTTTCTATGTTCCTCGTTTTCAGGTCGGACGGCAAAAAAAAGATCGCTTGGGTGTTCCCCGTGCTGGCCGTTTGCACAATGGGAAGCCGCGTTTATCTGATGGTGCATTACGCAACGGATGTTCTCGGCGGTATGATAATAGGGACGCTTTCCGGCATAGCGGGCTATTTCATAATGAAAGGTCTCATGTATCTTATTGCGCACGTAAAACCGTTTACTTATCTTGACAGGCTTGATCTCGGCAAAGTCGGTTTCCTGAAATGGAGCGCCGGCAGAGCCGGAGCGGCTGTTGTGACCGTGGCGGTCGTGGGCATATTCCTTTATTCATTTATCCCTCTGCTTAGTGAGGGCGGCGAGGATACCGTCCGCTGCGCATATAACGGCGATTATGACTGTTATAATGCTGCAAGGGTGGATGATGAGGATTATCCGCCTATTGACGGCAAGGAGTATTGTAAGATACACTGGAAAGAACTTACGGGAGAATAGTATATAAATGTTTTTAGTTTACAGCTCAGAGCGATTGCTCTGAGCCGTTTTCTTTGTCTCTTCAGCAAAGAATAAACCCCCGGTTCAACCGGGGGAAATATAAGTCT